>NZ_DATKQC010000312.1:0-30789 GCF_035532915.1 Edaphobacter sp. | reverse complement strand
GGCGCCCATGGCCATGCGAATGCCAATCTCGGCCGAGCGCTGTGAGGTGGTGAAGCTAAGCAGGCCGTAGATTCCGATGGCGGCCAGCAGCAATGCCAGTCCACCAAAGAGCGAGAGCAGCCACACCAGCAACTGCCGCGCTCCCAGCGACCGCCCGACCAGGCTGCTGAGCGTGCGCACGTTGAAGACGGCCTCGGTCGCGTCTACCGACCCGACCGCGTGGACCAGCGAGTTTTGGAGTGCCTGTGGGTCGCCTTTGGTGCGCACGACAAAGCTGGCCATCGGCGTCGGTACCTGATTGAACGGCATATAGATTAAGCCCTTGTTCTCATCCACCTCGAGCGAATCGCGGTGGACATGGCCGACCACGCCGACAACCTGCTTCCATATATTATCCGTTCGATTCCGCAGGAAGTGTCCAATGGGGTTCTGTCCGGGCCAGTATGTCCTGGCCAACACATCGTCGATGACCACGACGGGCATGGTCTCGGCGCGATCGCCGTCTGTAAACCAGCGGCCCTGCATCAAGGGGATTTGCAACGAGGCGAGATATCCGGGGGTCGCCGCCACCATGTCGGCGTGAGGCCCCGGCTGCCCGTCGGGTATCGGTTTGTCCTGAATGTTGAAGCTGCCCGACCAGCAGCACAATCCAGTGAAGGGCGCGAACGACGAGGCACCGGCGGCGGTCACGCCGGGCTGCTGCTGGAGGCGCGAGACGACGTCGCTGACGAAGGCCGACTGCTTTACCTTGTTGTCGCGATATTGCGTACTGGTGAGGGCCACCGAGCCGGTCAAAACTCCCTGGGAGCGAAAGCCGGGATCGACCTGCTGCAGATGCCGCAGGCTGACGAGGAACATGCCGGTGCCGGTGAGAAGGATGAATGCGAGGGCGATCTCGGTGCTGACCAGGATAGTGCGCAGCCGCTGCCGCGAGGCGCTGCTGGTGACGCTTCTGCCGAACTCGCCGATGCGCTGCATCCGCGCAACTTGAATCGCAGGAATGATGCCGGCGAGAAGCGCGGCCAGCAGGCTGAAGCCGATGGTCACAGCCACCAGCCGAGGATTGCTTTGGACGACGAAGCCGTCGGCCAGATGGCTGGGGATTGCGAGCAGAAGAAGCCTGCCGATCAGCGGCCCGGTCAATACAGCGAGGATCGCCGCGCCGACTGCCAGCAACAGCGTTTCGACCAGAAACTGCGAGGTGATCTGGAACATGGATGCGCCCAGCGCGGTACGGATGGCAAGCTCGCGCATCCTTCCCGCGGTGCGGGCGAGCAGCAGCCCAGCGACGTTGGCGCAGGCGATAAGAAGGATGGCCGCCACCACGATGAACAAGGCGAACAGCGGCTTGCGCAGATCGCCTGCGGCATCTTGGGTCCAGGGTTGGGCGAACATGCCCCAGCCGCCACTCTCTGCAATTCCGTGGCCTCCCTCACGTCGTACCTCCTCCATACGCTTCTGCGCCAGCGCGGCGTTGAATTGTGCCACACTGACACCGGGCTTCAGGCGAACCGGGCTGTCGTAACTCTCGTTGAAGCGATTGCTGGGCGCATAGGCGTCGGGCGCGAGGCCGAGCGGGACCCAGACATCGCGGCTGCGTGGCCAGTCGAAGTCGCTGCGCATGACACCGATGACGCGGTAGGTCTCGCCGTCCATCACCATGGACTTGCCGATGGCGTCGGACTGGCCGCCGAAGAGCCGCTGCCACGCTGAGTAGCTGAGGACGGCGACGTAGTTCGCGCCCTTCTGGTCTTCTTCCGGTGAAAACGTACGCCCGAGGATGGGCTGCGCGCCGAAGACACGGAACCAGTCGCGGGTGACGGTGGCTGCCTGGATGTGCTCGCTTCCGCTGCTGGTGGAGGTGTTGAAGCTCGTGCTCTGACCGATGGCTGCCGCGTCCACGATGGTGGTCAGCGACTGGGCGTCCTTGAAGTCGGGGACGGAGACACCGATGCTGGGCATGTTCAACTGCGTGTAGCGGGCATGGAGGGAGACGACGCGCTCGGGCTGGGAGATACCCGCCGGATGCAGCAGGACCGCCTGCACCACGCTGAAGATCGCCGTATTCGCGCCTACTCCGAGGGCGAGTGTCAGCACAGCCACCACTGTAAACGTGGGAGCGTTTCTCAATTGGCGCAACCCGTAACGAATGTTCCCCAGCATTGATTGCATCCTTACTTCCCTCCTCAGCGCGATCACAACATTAGATACGCAATAGAGAGCACGTTGGGTGCCTAAGCTGATGGCTGGTATCTCCTTTTATTGCAATGCTGTTTCATCGAACGGGCGGGTTGGCCTGTCCGGCTTTGAACATCTCTGGCCGGATTTGGACAGGAGCAGTCGTTTCGGAGGATCGGCCAGCTGAGGGTGGGTTTACTGAAGGGATAATAGTTGGATGGCTAATATTTCCTCTGGTTCAAAGAGGCGCTGGGGTTCAAGTAGAAGTTAAGGTTTGGCAGGGTAAATCTCTGTGGATGAACCTGGGCAGGTACGAGAATCTCGTTGAAAGCAAAGATAGGCATTGACCTATGAGTTGCAGATGTTTACTTTGTGGCTAATGGCTGACATGCAAACTATCTCGAGCGACATGGAGAGTGGGTCCGCGCCGGACCTCTCAATTTCGATGAACATCGGTACGACGATCCGGGGCTACCGTTTGCAGAAGGGTATGTCTCAGGGCGATATCGAAAAGCGGACCGGGCTGTTGCGGTGTTACCTGTCGCGGGTAGAGAACGGACATACGGTGCCGTCGCTGGAGACGCTGCAGAAGATTGCTCGCGCGCTCGATTTGCAGCTCTCGGAGTTTTTTGCCGAGGAGGTTATCGGGCGGGAGATGTCGTCGCTGAACCTGGGCGAGGACGAGATACGGTTCCTGACCCAGGTGCAGCGCTATTCAGCCCATTTGAGCGAGAGCGACCGAAGATTGCTGCTGGCCATGGTGAGGAAGTTTGCGCAGACGACTTTGAGCTAGAGACTAGAAGATTTAAATTGGCTGGCAGCGGATCTTTTGATTTCGCTGCCTTTTTTGCGGTGTGGGTCTGTCTTCTGAAGCGGTTCTTTTCCAGATGTAATTTAGTGATTCGAGCAAAACGCAGATTCCCTTCGGGAATGACAAACCCAGGAAGCTACCGCGGAGAGGAAGAGCTATAGCCCTTTGTCCCTAAGCGTTGCCTTACCTGAGGTTGGCGATCCAGTATCCGAAGAGGGCGAGGCAGAAAGCGGCTCCGGCGAAGGTGAACTTCTGCCGCTGGAGGTAGCGGGTGCGGCCTGAGGTCATACGCGCAAGCAGAGGAACGCCGAGGGCAAGGCCGGAGAGGAAGCCGCCGAGGTGGGCGAAGTTATCGATGCGGACGACCGGGACGAAGAGGGTGGCTCCGCCGATGAGCAGGTTGATGGCTGCGAACCAGATGACCGACTTGCGCAGGCGCTTGAGCTCGGACGAGGGGATGGGGAGCTTTTTGTTGCTGAGCAGGACGATCAGGATTCCAGCGATGCCGAAGACGGCGCCCGAGGCACCGGCGCCGACGGAGATGTAGTCGCGAGTCAGGACATTCACGCTTAGACTGAGCAGATTGCCTGCGATGCCGGTGAGAAAGTAGACGGCGACCAGACCGAAGGGGCCGAGCAGAGGCTCGCCGAGGAGGCCGAGGTTCCAGAGGCACCACATGTTGGTGGCGATGTGGAGCAGGCCGACGTGGACAAAGGTGGCGGTGATGAGGCGGTACCACTGACCATGAAGGATAAGGAAGGGCTGGGCGGCTCCGAAGTGGATGAGGTCGCGGACAGTGGGCTCGCTGGGAGAGACGCCGCGCAGAACCATCCAGGCGTAGACGGCGCAGTTGATGCCGAGCAGGAGATAGGTGCCGGGGGTGACGAGAATGTTCCAGCCGCGCTCGCGCGAGTTGGGGCGGGAACGCTCACGCTCGTAGTCGGGGATGGGTGCGCGATCGGGCGGGCCGCCGTACGAGGGAGGGAGGAGTTCGCCTTCTGGTTGATGGGTCGATGGCATGAGTTGTCTGTTCTACGCTATCGCGGCGAGGGGCGGATTACAAATCGTTGAGGCTTAACGCCGATTTGTACTGATAACACCAACTTGGGAACAGGCAACCGCAGGTTCTTCGACTCGCGCTTTGCATTCGCTCCGAATGACAGTTTTGGGAGAGTGAGGCTTAGGTTCTAGGCCGCGTTCTTGTGGAAGCGCTCGCGGATGTCGGCGGGGATGTGCTTTTGCACCATGTCGCCGAGGAAACCGGGCAGCGGGGTAGCGATGGCGACCAGGATCCAGATGAGGGTGGAGAAGACCATGCCGGCCACGGCGACCGCTTCGAGCGAGATGGCGACCGCGTGGGTCTGGGTGACGCGAACGTGCAGCGAGAAGATGTGGGTGATCAGTTCGACCCGGTGGATGACGACGGCGGCGAGAAGAAAAGCCAGGATCGAAAGCGTGCTGACGGCGATGAGAAGGACGTCGATGGAGCGGGCGATCGTCTGCCGGCGACGGCAGTGGGCGCACTCGACGAAGTGCAGCTCGTAGTCGGTGCGCATGGTGGGGGAGAGGGCAGAGATGTCGTAGCGCCAGCCAGAGAGAATGTTCCCTACGACCTGATCGGTGCAGGAAGATGAGTGTTCACGGCGATTGCTGGGGAGTTCTATAGCGGATTTTTCCATTTTTTTACTGCCTTCATTCTAACTTGTTAGACCACGAAAGGTATTTAGAAAGATTTATTGAGGGGTAATGGATTTGAGACTATTTCCAGGAGAAGAAAAGGCAAAAACGGCTATAGGACTATGACTTAGACTGCGCGCTGACAGAAGAGACCTTATTTCCCTGCAATCAAAAGATCAATGACTTCGCTCATAGGGTGATGGGCTCGAGCGGTGCCGACTGCATCGCGAGAACCACACGGTTGCCGAGCAGCTTGGGATGGTTGGCGAGGGCCTGTTCGGCGGCGATGCGGGCCAGTTCCGGGGCGTTGTTGGACTCGGAGAGGTGCCCAAGGACAATATAGGACGCGTTGCCATCGTAGTCGGTGGAGAGAAACTCCGCCGTTGCGTGGTTGGAGAGGTGGCCGACGCGGGAGAGGACGCGCTGCTTGACCGACCAGGGGTACGGGCCGTCGCGGAGCATCTCGAGGTCGTGGTTGGACTCGAGCAGGAGGGCGTCGATGCGCTTGAGCGCGGCCTTGACGTTGGGGGGCATGTAGCCGAGGTCGGTCGCGACGGCCATGCGGATGCCTTCGGCGGCGAAGACGAAGCCGCAGGGGTCGGCGGCGTCGTGGGGGATAGTGAAGGGTGTGATGTCGAGGTCGCCGATCGAGAAGCTGGTGCCGGAGTGGAAGTACTCGACTGCGGGGAGGTGGGCAGGGTTGGATTTGGCCGCAGGCGCCGGTTCGCAGAGGTCGGCGGGGGCTTGATCGGAAGATGCTTCGGCGGCAATGTTCAGATTGCCTTGGGCTACGGCTGCGGCACGGGCCTCCTTTTCCTGCTGCACGTGATCGAGCCACTTGGTGTAGGTCATGGTGGTGCGCGGTGTGACCATGCGGACCCAGGCGCGGTGGGTCGGCTCGGTGAGGTAGACGGGGATGTTGAGGCGGCGGGCGAGGACGGCGAGACCAGCGACGTGGTCGATGTGCTCGTGGGTGATGAGGATGGCGTCAAGGGTGGTGGGGTCTTCTCCGGCAAGGGCCATGCGCTTGAGGAGCTCGCGGCAGGAGAGCCCGGCATCGACCAGGACGCGGGTGCGGGAACTGGAGATGACGGTGCTGTTGCCTTTGGAGCCGGAGGCGAGCACTGTCATACGCATCATCTGTCTACGATACGCCTGTTGCTTGTGGGTTTTCGAAGTGAGGTGACGGGGATGGTTCGGGGGTATGGGAAGAACCCACGTCCCAGAAGCGGGACGTGGGGCACCCAAATTCCTGCCGATGCTATTCTTCGCGCAGAGGGGCGAGGAAGTTGACGGTGCTGCGGAGGACGACCTCGTTGTTCTGGTTGAAGGCCAGGGTGCGGGTGCGGACGACGCCGTAGTTTTTGCGCGAGTTCGACTGGCGGACGCCGATGACCTCGATCTCGGTGTGGATAGTGTCGCCGGGACGGACGGGCAGCGTCCAGCGCATCTCTTCGACGCCCGCGCCGATCATGCCTCCGGCTACGGTGATGTTCTGCACGCGCAGGCGCATGACGATGGCGGCGGTGAGCCAGCCGGAGGCGGCGAGGCCCTTGAAGAAGGAGCCCTCCCCGGCAGCCTCGTCGAGGTGGAAGGGCTGGGGGTCGTACTTCTGGCCGAACTCTTTGATCTCTTCTGCGGTTACCTTGGCTCCGCCGATGGAGTGGAATTTCTGACCGACGTAGAAGTCTTCGAAGTAAAGCTCTTGCGGCATGTGTTCTCCCTGCTGTCTGTTCGCTGCTGGCTACGAGTTTACGGGATGAGCGCAGAGGCTGGCTATGAGGAAGGCATGAGGGCGTTCTATTACCGAATTTTATTTGGGATAGGTATAGAAGCCACGGCCGGATTTGCGGCCCAGCCAGCCCGCGTCGACCATGCGGATGAGGAGAGGGCAGGGGCGGTACT
Source organism: Edaphobacter sp. (assembly GCF_035532915.1). GTDB lineage: Bacteria > Acidobacteriota > Terriglobia > Terriglobales > Acidobacteriaceae > Edaphobacter. The sequence goes on along the minus strand of NZ_DATKQC010000312.1, from coordinate 24,218 downwards.
TGGGGTCGCCCAACGCTTCGTGCAGGACGCGCATGATGTCGAGGCAGACGTCGAGGCCGATGAAGTCGGCCAGCGTGAGCGGCCCCATCGGGTGCGCCATGCCCAGGACGAAGACCTGATCGACGGCGGTAGGCGTGGCTACGCCTTCCATCACGGTGAAGATGGCCTCGTTGATGAGCGGCATAAGGACGCGGTTGGAGACGAAGCCTGCGGCGTCGTTGACCTCGATGGGGGTTTTGCCGAGGGCTTCGGCGAGCGACTTCACGGTGTCGAAGGTCGGCTGCGAGGTCTGGAGGCCGCGGATGACCTCGACCAGAGGCATCACCGGGACGGGGTTGAAGAAGTGCATGCCGATGACCTGCGCGGGGCGGCTGGTCTGCGCAGCCAGCTTGGTGATGGAGATGGAGCTGGTATTCGAGGCGAGGATGGCTTCGGCGGGGAGGATGCGGTCGAGGTCGCGGAAGAGGGCGGACTTGATCTCGAATTTTTCTGTGGCGGCCTCGATGGCGAGGGTGCAGGCGCTGAGGGCTTCGCGGTCGGTGGTGAGGGTAATGCGGGAGAGGGCTTCGGCTGCCTGCTGCCGGGTCAGCTTTTGTTTGCTGACCTCGCGGGCGAGGTTTTTTTCGATGGTGGCCAGGCCGCGGTCGAGGAAGGATTGCTGGAGGTCGCAGAGCAGGACGCTGAAGCCGGAGCGAGCGCAGACGTGGGCGATGCCGTTGCCCATGGTTCCTGCGCCGAGGACTGCGATGGTTTGGATTAGCCGCATAGTCACTTCTTATCTGACGCTGAAGTGTAGCAGTTGGCTAAGTGAGAGCAGCCAGCAGGACGGTGGTGTTGTCGTGGCCGCCGTTGCGGTTGGCGGCGGTGATGAGGTCTTCGCAGGCCTGGCTGAGCGCGGCCTGGGTGAGAGGAGCCGGAATGGCGGCGAGGATGGCCGCGATTTCGCTGTCCGTCACGTCGTGGGTCAGGCCGTCGGAGGCGAGCAGATAAAGATCGCGAGGCTGGAGATGGTGCCGTTGGATCTCCGGCTCGACGCTGGGGCGGGAGCCGATGGCTCGGGTGATGAGGTTGCGCATGGGCGAGATCGCCGCCTGCGCGGGGGTGATCTGCCCGGCGCGAAGCTGCTCTTCGACGAGGGAGTGGTCGTGGGTGAGCTGTTGCAGGTGGCCGTAGCGGAAGCGGTAGCAGCGACTGTCGCCGACATGGGCGAGCCAGACGGAGGCGGCCGTCTCCGGCACGGGAGCGAGCAGCGCGACCAGCGTGGTACCCATGCCGGAGAACTTTGAGGATTGGCGGGAGTGCTGGTAGACGACCTGGTTGGCGGCAAGGATGGCCCCGCAGAGACGCGCCGGCGGGCTGTCGTGATCGCCATTGCCATTGCCATTGCTACTGCCATTGCCATTCCCGTTGCTATTGTCGCGTGACGAACGGAGATGGCTCAGGAAGGTCTCTGCGGCCAGACGGCTGGCTACCTCTCCGGCGGCTGCTCCGCCCATGCCGTCGCAGACGACGAAGGCCCCTGCCTCGGCGCAGACGGCGCAGGTGTCCTCGTTGCCGCGGCGGACAAGGCCCCGGTGAGACAACATCGCGTGGATGAGTTGATTTGCCGACACAGGTTGAAGTGAATATCTTTTGCACAAAAAGATACACGGTCGAGCGAAGAAGGCAAAGGCTGAGTTAATTTAGGGGCTGAGGCAAGTAACGGATGAACCGGATCGTGCAGGGTGACAATCTCGAAGTTTTGCGCCGGATGAAGGCGGGCTCGGTGCCGTTGATCTACATCGATCCCCCCTTTAATACAGGGAAACGGCAGGCCCGGACGCAGATGAAGACGGTGCGGGATGCGACTGGGGACCGTGTGGGCTTTGGCGGGAGGCGGTACCGGACCGAGGTGCTGAAGGTGCAGGCCGGGGGGGCGGGGTACAGCGACCAGTTCGACGATTTTCTGGGATTTCTGCGGCCCCGGCTGGAGCAGGCCTATCGTGTACTGTCGGCGACGGGGTCGCTCTTCTTCCATATCGACTACCGCGAGGTTCATTACTGCAAGGTGATGCTGGACGAGATCTTCGGGCGGCAGTCCTTTCAGAACGAGATCATCTGGGCGTATGACTATGGGGCGCGGGCGAAGAAGCGTTGGCCCGCCAAGCACGACAATATCCTCTGGTACACGAAGGACCCCGAACGGTACACGTTCAATCTGGAGGAGTGCGACCGGATTCCGTATATGGCCCCCGGCCTGGTGGGCGCGAAGAAGGCCGCACGGGGGAAGACGCCTACCGACGTCTGGTGGCACACCATCGTTTCGCCGACCGGCAAGGAGAAGACCGGCTACGCGACCCAGAAGCCGCTGGGAGTGATGGAGCGGATCGTGAAGGTGCACTCGAATCCGGGAGACAAGGTGCTGGACTTTTTTGCCGGGAGCGGGACTACTGGCGAGGCCGCTGCGAAGCATGGGCGCGAGTTCGTGATGGTGGACGAGAGCGACGATGCGGTGGCTGTGATGAAAAAACGGCTGGCGAAGTATCTTTCACGGAGAACTGGTGCGGAGGCTGGCGTCAAGCGCTCCGCGAAAGATTGAGCTTCACAACTACTTTTTTTCCTGAGTGGGAAATCGCTGATTGGCTCCGGGCAGAACCGGTTTGGGCAACGAGGACGCTCCGTACTTCGCCAGACTGAGTTCGGTGGCTGTGTCCGGCAATGGGGGAGATTGCTTGTCGGCGTGGTCGAAGCGGAATGCCCCGGTGAGATCACCAAAGGTACTTCTGCGCCAGGGACTGATGTTGTCCTCGCGCACGCCGGTGAAGTGCTCCAGAAAACGAAGCACCGAGGTGTGGTCGAAGAGCTCGCTGCACACTCTGCCGCCGGTGGTCCACGGCGAGATGAGGATGCAGGGCACACGAAAGCCTGCGCCGATGGGGAGTCCGCCGATAAACTCGAGCGGCGTGCCTGCCGGAGGCGTGGGAGGGACGACGTGATCGAAGATGCCGTCGTTCTCGTCGTAGTTGAGGATGAAGGCGGTCTTTGCCCAGACGTCGGGATTGGCCGCGACGGCATCGATCTTGCTGGCGACAAACGCCGCTCCATCGGCCGGCATATAGTCCGGATGCTCGGATTGAAAGCTGGTCGGAATAATCCATGAGACGGCGGGAAGCTTGTCATTGATGGCATCGTACTCAAACTGGCCTTCGGCGCCGCGCACCATGGCCTTGTTGTGCAGCGGCGAACCGACAGGTGCATCCATGAAGACCTTGAAGGTCTCGAGCAGATTGCAGCCGTAGTTGTCCTTTTGCTGGTAGACCTTCCAGCTGATGCCCGCCTTCTCCAACCGCTCGGGGTACGTCGTCCAGGTGTATCCGCCCGTGGGAAAAGTGTTGTTGATGATGGGACCGCCATGACGTCCTTCGGGGTCGATCATGCCCGTCATCCAATACATCCGGTTGGGCCAGGTTGGCCCGAGGATCGAGCAGTGATAGGCATCGCAGATGGTAAATGCCTCGGCCAGCGCGAACTGAAACGGGATGTCTTCGCGGGTGTAGTAGCCCATGCAGTAGGGGCCGTGGAGGCCGTCGGCTGCGCGATGGGCCTGGAGCCACTGGTCCATGCGTCCGCCGTTCCATGCTTCGTGCTGCACCGCCCAGGCGTGGCTGGTGGAGGGAATCTTCTGAGCGCTGGTGGAACGGGTGTTGAGGTGAAACGGCAGCGTGTATCCGTCGGGATTGACGACGTCGGGCTGGTAGAAGACGGACTTGCCGGTGGAGAGTTGCAATGCGTTGGGGTCGCTGAATCCCCTGACTCCGGGCAGAGTTCCAAAGTAATGATCGAAGGAGCGATTTTCCTGCATCAACATCACGACGTGTTTGATATCGCGCAGCGAGCTGTTCCTTGGCCTGCCCATCGCCAGCGCACGCTGCAGGTTCGGCGGCATCAGCGTTGTAGCGGCTGCGGCGGCGGCTAAACGGGAGCCATCTTTCAGAAGCTGGCGGCGGCTGAATTTAGCTGGAGTCGAAACAAGCGGCGACTTTTCTTTCATCAATCGTTCCTTTCGATGTCACAAAAGAAGCGACACCAGTTTGTGGATTCATTGATTGCGGCGAACGGTTCTTGAGGTCGGCCGCGCGGAGCGAACGCTGCACTTGCTCTCCGGCAAGCGTGATCCAGCATAACTGAGTGACGTTACAGCGCGGGAAAGGCTCTGCACTCTTTCCTTGCCGATTTGGACAAAGAGCAAAGTAGAATCGAGCAATGAAATATCTGGTGGCGTTGCTGGCGTTAGTGGGCTTGGCGGTAAGTGTGATGGGACTGCGGATCCATAATATGGACCCGGCGAAGGCTCCTCCGTGCGCGGTAAGCGAGCATTGGGACTGCGGCTCGGTGAACCATAGCCGGTTTGCGGTGTTTCCCGCGAAGACGTTTGACGAGGCCCCGGGCAAATTTCATATTCCGGTGGCGACGATAGGGATTGTGGGCTATGGCCTGATTGCTCTGCTGGCGCTGATGGAGCGGTGGTGGCTGGTGTTTGAGACAGCACAACTGGGATTTATGTGCGCCTCGTTTCTGAGCTACCTCGAAGCGTTCGTGATGGAGAAGTGGTGCATCTACTGTGTGTGGTCGTGGGGCATCATGACCACGATTCTGGTGCTGACGATCGGGTGGCTGGCGTATCGGCGGCGCGGCGGAAGAGTGGCATGGCAGAAGTAGAGGAGATCTATGTGGCCTAAATTGCTTGCGCAGTTGTTCGAGCTGCTTCCGCACATCACGCGTCTGGTGCCGATGGCGGATAAATATTTTTCGTCGCGGACGGCGTCTGAGAAAGCCACCGAGGCAGCCATGGCGGCGATGGCCGAGGGAGTGCGCGGCGATCTGGGACAGGTGACGAAGGCCCACGCCGGGCTGTATCAGAAATTGCAGGAGCAGAGCACACAGCTTGGCGAGGTCTCCGCCGAGGTAAAACGGATGGGGGCGGCATTAGAACGGGTGACTGCGTTGGAGTTGCAGGTGGTGGCTCTGGGCCGGTGGGTAAAGGTGGGAGTTTCGCTGATCGTGGTGCTGCTGGTGGCGGTGATTGTTCTGCTGATGCGCCGGTAGGTACGCGGCTTGTGTGTACGCTGTAGGTCCCCATCGTAGAATCTGAGTATGGGGATTAGCCGGGAACAAGCTCTGGATTGCTTCAACAGCGACGATTTAATTGGAATTGGGATGGAAGCCGAGGCGGTGCGGCGAGGGCTGCATCCCGAAGGCGTGGCCAGCTATGCCATCGAGCGCAGGATCGACTGCGCGGCAGCACCGTTTGAAGCCATCTGCGAGCAGATTCGCCAGACAGTGGAGCGCGGCGGTACTGGCGTTACGCTGCGTGGCGCCGCCGGGGGCGAGCACAAGATCGACGGCTATGAACGGCTGTTTGCCGGGGTACGGGAGCAGTTCCCTGCTGTCTGGCTGCACTGTCTTTCGGCGAGTGAGATTCTGACGATTGCCCAGGCTTCGGGACTGGCGGTGCGGGATACGATCTCGCGGCTGCGGGATGCGGGGCTGGGGTCCATTCCGGGAGACGATGCTGGGATTCTCGATGACGCCGTGCAGCAGGAGGGCGCTCGCGGCAAGGGAACGGTGGCGGACTGGGTTTCGGTGCATCGTGCAGCGCATGAGTTGGGGATGCGGACGACTGCCGGGATGACCTTTGGCGTGGGCGAGAGCTTCGAGCAACGGCTGAACCATCTTGAGGTGGTGCGGCAACTGCAGGAGGAGATCGGCGGATTTATCGCGTTTGTCCCGGTGAGCTTTCAGCCGCGCAAGGCAAGCGTCAGTGGCTTCGAGGAAGCCACGGCCGTCGAGTATGTGAAGACGCTGGCGATCTCACGCATGGTTCTGGACAACATTGAGAATGTGCAGGCCGATCTGGAGACACAGGGGTTGAAGGTGTTGCAGATGGGGCTGCGGTTTGGCGCGAACGACGTGGGTTCGGTGCTGCTGGATGGGATCGACGACACCACTGAGGAGGATCTGCGCCGGGTGATTCGCGGCGCGGGGTTCAAGCCGGTGCAGCGGGACACGCTCTATCGAACGATGTTTCTGGGCTAGTTGCCTACTGCGGAGTCATGCCGATCGTTGCCAGCCACGTATCTACCAGTTGAGGCCATGCCGTCGCCGGAAGCTTGGTGCGCCGCAGCCCAAACGCATGGCCGCCGTGCGCATACAAGTGCATCTCCACGGGAACGCCAGCGTTCTTCAGCGCGATGTAGTACGCCAGCGCTTGCCACACACCGTCGACGTGATCGTCTTCATTTTGCAGCAGGAACGTAGGCGGCGTCTGGCCGGTGATGGGAACCTCGGGATTCAAGGAGAGGTTTTTATCGGCATGCTCCGGGTGAGGAACCGTAAACTTTTTAGTGCCTTGCTTAGCGTCCCACTCTGCCGCAGAAAGCGACAGATGCCCCGGATAGACGGCCACGGCAAAGTCCGGGCGGCAGCTCTCCTTGTCGGCGGCATCCACAGGCGGATACAAGCGCTTCGTATAAAGCGTACTGGTCGCTGCCACCAGATGGCCGCCTGCGGAAAATCCCAGCACGCCGATCTTATGCGGATCGATGTGCCATTCGGCCGCGTGGAAACGTACCAGCCGCAGTGTTCTCTGCGCATCTTCAAGCGCCATCGGCGACTCCGGATACGGGCCCGATTTGGGATAAGACCCCACATCCGTCACGCGATACTTCAACAGAACACAGGTGACGCCCTTGGCCGTCAGCCAGTCGCAGACCTCTGAGCCTTCAAGATCGATGGCGAGAATCTGATAGCCGCCGCCCGGAAACACGACCACCGCGGCACCGGTATTTTTTCCCTTGGGCGAATAGATGGTCATCGTAGGCCGCGTCACGTTCTCGACCGCAACCCACGGCCTTCCGGCGACGAAATCCTTCTTGCCGACCGTTTCGGCGTACTCCGGCCCCGCAACCGGCTGAGGATCAGGGGCGGCACCGGGCCAGATCGGCATCTGCGTATGCCCCTGCGATGGCTGCCAGACGGGCTTTTGCGCGTTCAGGCTGGTGAACGCAAACACAACAAAGAGAGCAGCGATCAAAGGCTTCATCCAAATGTCTCCATAGCTTTTCCGGCGTTTATCCCGGCGCGGCTGAATTCGAGTCTAGGGCTATCGGAAGGAGAGTTTTCCTCATGTCGCGGCGGGAATCGCCGCAGTTAACTTAAGCGTGCGATGTCTGCCAACTGCGGGAGATTGCCGAAGATGCCATTCTGTCCGGGGGCCGGATTCGCGTAGAATCGGTTCAATAGAGTAACCTTTTGCCGGAGCAGCCTCCTGTTTTCTTTCTTTCAATCGATCCCGTCTACGCTCGCTATGCTGGTGGCTCCGCATGGCTTTGGGCACTATTTGAAGACGCACTACGCCGACAAGACGTTCGAACACCTGTACCGGTGGAACACGTTCGATACGTGCCTGTTGATTCCCTACTTCATCGTGATGGTGATCCTGGCGTTCTATGGAATTCACCGGTATCAACTGGTCTGGCTCTATTACAAGAACAAAAAGAACGCTCCGAAATGGGATGAGCCGCCGGCGCGGTTTGCCGAGGGCGAGCTGCCGTTCATCACGGTGCAGCTGCCGATCTTCAATGAACAGTTCGTGATCGACCGGCTGATGGAAGCGGTATGCCAGCTCGACTATCCGCGCGACCGGTTCGAGATTCAGGTGCTGGACGACTCGACCGATGAGACAATAACGGTCGCCCGGGAGATGGTGGAGCGCTATGCCTCGGGGGCGATGGGGATGCCGCCTCAGCCGATTGTGTATCTGCACCGGACCAACCGGCATGGATATAAAGCTGGCGCTCTCGATAAGGGGCTGGACGTTGCCAAGGGCGAGCTGGTCGCGATCTTCGATGCGGACTTTGTGCCTCCGCCGCAGTGGATCATGCAGGTGGTGCATCACTTTGCCGAGCCGGGGATCGGCATGGTGCAGACGCGATGGACGCACCTGAACCGGAACTACAGCTTTTTGACGCAGGTCGAGGCGATTCTGCTGGATGGGCACTTTGTGCTGGAGCATGGCGGGCGCAGCCGGTCGGGCGTCTTCTTCAACTTCAACGGCACGGCTGGCATGTGGCGGCGGCAGACCATCAGCGAGGCGGGCGGATGGCAGCACGATACCCTGACCGAGGATACCGACCTGAGCTATCGGGCACAGCTGGTCGGGTGGAAGTTCAAATATCTGCAGGATGTGGAGTGCCCCGCCGAGCTGCCGATTGAGATGACCGCCTTCAAGACCCAGCAGGCGCGTTGGGCGAAAGGCCTGATTCAGACGGCGAAGAAGATTCTGCCGCAGGTAATGAAGAGCGATGCGCCGTGGCACACCAAGCTGGAGGCGTGGTATCACCTGACGGCGAACATCAGCTATCCGCTGATGATCGTGCTGAGCGTGCTGCTGATGCCCGCGATGATCATCCGCAGCTGGCAGGGCTACCTGCAGATGATGCTGATCGACTTTCCGCTGTTTATGGCGAGCACCATGTCGGTCTCGACCTTCTATCTGGTGAGCCAGAAGGAGCTGTTCCCCAAGCAGTGGCATAAGCGCATCTTCTATGTGCCGTTTCTGCTGGCGCTGGGCGGCATCGGGCTGACCATCACCAACACCAAGGCCGTCATGGAAGCGCTTTTCGGGGTGAAGAGCGCGTTTGCGCGGACTCCAAAGTACAAGGTGCTCAAAAAGGGCGAGAAGTCGCAGGCCAAGGTGTACCGCAAGCGGCTGGGCATTGTGCCGTGGATCGAGCTGGCGCTGGGAGCCTACTTTGCGTGGACGGTCTGGTACGCGGTGTCGACGGAGAACTTCTTCACGGTGCCGTTTCTGCTGCTGTTCGTGTTCGGATACTGGTACACCGGCCTGCTGAGCCTGCTGCAAGGGCGATTTGAACGCAGCGGGAATGCCGGGCAGGAGATGCACGAGAAGCCTTATCCTATCGGGATATAGAGGGTAAAGAGCTGATCGCGGAGCATTCAATTTATCGGAGATTGCCTCTGAGCGGTTGAATTGCGGCTCGGACCAGAGAGCATACCCCAGAGGCTCAAACCCCGGGTTTAGTCTTCCCAGAGAGAGCCAGGTCTAAAGCCCTGGCGTACCCAGAGACCTGGTGAGCTTCTTCTCTTAATGTAGTTTTGGCGATTCCAGCAAAACGCAGATTCCCTTCGGGAATGACAACCAAAAGGAAGCCGCACCTGAGAGGAAGCAGCTATCGATCCATAGCCAGCCTCATTGAGTTAATGCAAATGGAGTAGCTTTAGCTCAGCATAGAAGACGCAACAAGGCCCGACTCAATCGCCGGGCCTTTGCTGTGTTCGGTGTGTCCGCCAGTTAGAAACGAATACCGAAAGTGACCGGGATGTAGGTCGTCCGGGCGCTGGCCTGCGGGAAAGCATTGAAGTAGGCGGTCTTTCCGCTGACGTCGTAAGGGCGGGGCTGATTGTCGGTCCAGACGTAGCGTGCCTCACCATAGAGGCGGGCGCCGGACCAGCGGGAGAGCTTATAGGTAAAGCCGAAGCCACCATTCACGCCAAAGGCGTTGCTGGTGTACTTGTCGATGGGCTGGTCGGCCTGGTACTGATAGCAGCCATAGTACGGATCGCAGTAAGTTCCGACACCGGGGATGGTGAACACAGTGGCCTTATGATAGAAGCCGACGCCGCCGGTAACGTAGGCACCCCAGGTATCCGAGGTGTAATAGTTGACGATGGGGTCCAGCGAAAAGGACCAATCATGAATGTAGCCGTTGAGTTGGCTGAGCTGGTTTCCATTCTGATCGGTAGCGCCGAGGTTATTATAGAGGGCAAGCTGGTTGTTGAGGGTCTTGGTCTGGATGCCCATCTTGTCGTAGTCGAACTGAACCAGGACACCGAGGGTCTTGTTGAAGTTGCGTCCGCCGCCTACCTGAAACTTCCAGCCGGGAGAGGCGTAGTTGTGCGTGCCGCCGGTGGGCATCACAAAGCCGCCACCAACCATGAAGGTGTATCTGTTGGAGCCGTCGGGGTTGGTGTGGCTGTCGCTGTAGTTAGGGCGGCGATAGTGGCGGCGCGGCGGAGGCTGCATCGCTGCTTCGGGGCTCATGTCGAAGCGCGACGATGCCGAAGCGTCAGAGTCCGAGGAACTTGAGCTGGAACTGGAACTCGACGAAGCGAGATCAAGCGGCGTCATCAGGCTGGCCTGAAGATTGAGGGCAGGCTGTGCCGGTGCGGCGGCGGCAGGCGCGGGCTGGGCCTCGAGGCCGAGCGTGGCGGCGGCGGTAAAGACGCCGAGGGCCACGGTGCGAAGGAAAAGGGTAGAAAGGCGATTTTTGCTGGTCATCATGTGCATCTTTAAGGCTCCCTTAATTCTGCGAATGCTGCTGGTTCTGCGAGTTCTTCGTAAGTACTTCAACCCGGCTGACGTGCTCTTGTTGTGTAGGACGCTTAAAAATTGGTTTTGGATGACAAATGATGGATGCGGGCATCCTGTTAGTACAGGATGCCCGTAGGTTTAGGTACAACCGAACGCTTTAGTGGATGTCGAACTGCTCGGGGTGCAGGCTGGGGTCGGATTTGACGAGGATTGTCTTGCCGACCATCTCTTCCATCTCCTGCAGCCACTTGGTGCTGGACTTGAGCTGCTTGACGACGTCGGGGTGGACGCGGAGCATAATGTCGCCGCGGTCGAGGTGCTTCTGCATCTTGCGCATCTCGACGTAGATGTCGTTGCATACGGTGACCGGCGATTTGACCATGCCGGTTCCCACGCAGACGTTGCAGGTGGTGGAGAGCGTGCGCTCGAGCGACTGCTTGACCCGCTTGCGGGTGATGGCGACCAGGCCGAAGTCATTGAATTGAAGCACCTTAGAAGGGGCGCGGTCGCTCTTCAGCTCTTCTTCGAGGGCGGCCATGACCTTGTTGCGGTTCTTGCGCTCGTCCATGTCGATGAAGTCGATGATGATGATGCCGCCAAGGTCGCGCAGACGGATCTGGCGGACGATCTCGGGGATGGCATCGAGGTTCGTTTTGACGATGGTGTCTTCGAGACGGGCGGTCTTGCCGACAAACTTGCCCGTGTTGATGTCGATGGCGACCAGCGCCTCGGTCTGGTTGATGACGATCGAGCCGCCGGACTTCAGCCATACCTTCGAGCGCAGGGCCTTGTTGATCTCTTCGGTGATGCCGAACTGCTCGAAGAGCGGGGTCTCCTTGGTGTAGAGCTTGACGCGCCGGATGAGCGACGGCTGGAAGCGCTGCAGGAAGCGCAGGACGCGTTCGTACTCGGTCTCGGTGTCGACCCAGATGGCGGAGAAGTTGTCAGTGACCTGATCGCGGAGGATGCGCTCGACGAGGTTCAGATCGTGGTAGATGAGGGCTGGCGACTTCGAAGACTCGGAGCGCTGCTTGATGTCGGCCCAGAGGTTGAGCAGGAAGCGGAGGTCGCTGCGGAGTTCTTCTTCGCTGGCACCTGAGGCGGCAGTGCGAACAATGAAGCCGCCGGAGGCCTCACCCTTTTCGCTGAGGAGAATTTCTTTCAGGCGGCGACGCTCGCCGTCGGACTCGATCTTGCGGGAGACGCCGGTGTGGTTGACGGTCGGCATGAAGACCAGGAAGCGGCCGGGGAGGGCGATGTGCGAGGTAATGCGCGCGCCCTTCTTGGCGATGGGTTCCTTGGCGATCTGGACGAGAACTTCCTGGCCCGGCTTCAGCAGCTCACTGATGGCGGGGAGATTGGTCGTCTGCATGGAGTTGCGTCCTCCGCGCCGGTCACGGCCTCCACTACGCTCGCGGTCGCCCGCGCCGCCGGTGTAGCGGGGGCGGTCGCCACGGCCACGCTCGCCACGGCGTCCGTCACGGCGGCCACCATCGCGGCGGCTGCTCTTGCGCTCGCCCTCGCGGGGACGCTCGTAGCCGGGGGTTGCTGTCTGAGACTGCTCGGAGCCGTTTGCGGAGACTTCGCCGTCTTCGGCGGACTCCTCGTGGAGGTCTTCGTCTTCCGACTCATCTTCAGAATCAGAATCTTCGAGGTCTTCTTCGTATTCGTGGGTGCCGTCGTCGAAGGAGTCCTCTTCTTCCAATTCTTCGAGGTCGTCCTCTTCGGCGAGACTGTTGCCGGAGCTGGTGATCTCGTCGATCGACATCTCGCGGATCATGGTGCCGAGGTCGGCAGCGCCTTCAAGTGTCTCCTCTTCGCCGAAGTCATCGATCTCTTCGAACGAGCTGGCCTGAAGGGTGGTTGCGTAGTCCTCGTCGTCGATGACCTCTTCTTCAAGTTCGCCTGCGCCGGGAGCGAAGTGATGATGAGCAGGCTCAATGCCGTCTTCGACGACGTTCTCGATGTGATTGGCGATGACGGTCTCATGCTGAATCGGGGAGGCTGGCTCGATGACCTGTTCCGGCGCAAAAGCCCCGACCGGAGCTTCGGTCTCCATCTCGCCGGTGGCGTGGATGGCGGTGATCTCATGCACTGCGGGCTCTTCCGCGTGCTCAACTACTTGCTCGGCTGGCTCTTCCACTACGGGCGCGCTCTGGCGGAACTCGCTGGGAGCGACCGGATCGACGCGGTAGGAGGCAGAGGCCTCGGTGGGCTCGTACTCGGTTGGAACAGCCTCGTGCGCGGGTGCGGCTGCTTGTTCGACGGGCTGGGCCTCAACCGCTTCGTGGGCTACGGTTTGCGGCTCAATGTGATCGTTGCGAAGACTGGCCTGAGAGTCGAGGCGATGTTCCGCGCGCGGCTCCTGGCGCGATTCACGCGATTCCGAACGGCGGTGGCGGGAGAGTGTCTCGCCAGGGAGCGTGGCTCCGCCATCCCAGCCCGCAGGAACTTCGTAGCCAGGCGCTGAAGAGAGAACGATGGTTGGCTCAGCAGCTTTAGGCGCTTCCGACTGGGGGTCGCCGTCCTTGCGGTACTTCGAGAGCGACTCGCCCGGAAGCACGATGGGCTCGGGGGTGGAACCATCTGCCTCAGCAGACGCAGACCCGTGGTTCGGAGTGTCGTCTACGCCGTAGAGCGAGGTCCTGGGGGCGAAGCCGCGTGGGGCTCGGCGGCCACGGTCGCGGTCACGTCCGCCACGGTCATTGCGGCCTCCGCGGTCGCTGCGTCCACCACGGTCGTTGCGGTCATGGCGGTCGTTTCGCTCAGTGCTCTCCGGTGCCGCTTCGGGTGCGGGATAAGCGGCAGGAATCGGGGCAGAGTTGCGGGGAGCGGCCTGTTCGGCTGCGCCTTCGAGATCAAGGTCGGAGTCGTACTGGTCCTCATCCTGCTCCTCGGGATTCGCGGGAGCGGCAAACTCCGGCTGCGCGTCGGAGCTGACGGGCGATGCGACGGTATCACGCTGACCGGGGCGGCTGCGGCGGCGGCCACGACGGCCACGCCAACGGCGGCTTCCATCGGCACCGGGAGCGCCTTCACCGATCTCGCCATTGTCGCGGGGTTCGGCGGAGAGGGTGTCCGGATGCGGGCCGAAGTCGCTCTCCTGGTCGAGATCCATGGGAGCCTCAGTATTTTCGGCGGGCGAAGGGTTTTCCGGGCTGGGCTGGCGGTCGCGATTGCCTCGGCGGCGGTCGTTGCGGCCACGGCCACGGTCGCGACCTCCACGCTCGGAGCGGTTGCCGGACTCTTCAGCGGGAGCGGCGGGAGCGACAGGTGTGCCTTCAAGAGTGACAGGCGTCTCGCGGTTGCCGCCGCGGCGGTTGTCGCTGCGGGAGTGGTCGCCGCTGGTGTCGAAGTCGGCAGTGTCGCCGGCTTCTTCCATGAAATCGGTGATGTAAAGGAAGGCGTCGCGTTCGAGACCGATGTCCACAAAGCTGGACTGCATGCCCGGCAGGACGCGGGTGACGCGTCCGTTGTAGATGGAACCGGCGAGGGTGTACTCGTTCTCGCGCTCGTAATAAATTTCGGTGAGATCGTCATTTTCGACGATGGCGAGCCGCGTCTCGTGCGGCGTGCTGGAGATATAAATTTCTTTCGACATTCTCTTACTCTTTCTGCCCGCCCCCTAAGGGATACGAGCGGCAGACGAGGCAGAGAGCGAGATCGGGAGCTTAGGTGCAGCTCACCGTGGGTACGGACAGGATGCGGGATGCAGAAGCGCGTGAACGACGATCAAATGCGGGTGCGAGATGCGTAAACAACTCTGCCGCAACCGCGCTTTCAAACGACGCGGGTGGGGCGGCACGATGGAGATCGATGACACGAGGGGATGCTTCGAACAAAAGCGAACATGCGGAGTTTGTGACCAAAACAACCTCAAGGTCTGAAACCTGAGGCGGGGCCGTTTGCCATCCGGATGCAATCATTTCCCTGAAACCTGTCCGGCCAACGGAATCGATCGTACTCTCGCCTGGCCGGCCTTTTCTTCTAAAAATTCTATAAAGATCTTTAAACAACTTCTAAAAATCTTGTTTCCGCTGCCGGCGCCTTGCGCCAAAGGGAGCGGGTTATCGTGCTGTCCGGCATCTGGCCGAACAGGTACTGCCAATAGTATTGCACCAAATCTGCTGCAAGTGCGGAGATGGGTGCTTCTTTGAGTCCGGGAAATTGTAACCGATTCCCGAACTAGTTCACGAACCGGCGCATGCGAATGTTCATGACAATGCCAAGCGCGAGGAAGGTGAACAGAATCGACGATCCGCCATAACTCATCAGCGGAAGGGGAATTCCCGTGACCGGCATCAGACCGACCACCATGCCTATGTTGACCGCAATCTGAAAGATGATGACGGCGACGACCCCCATGATGATGAAGGTGCCGGGCAGATCTGAAGCTGTTTGAGCGTTCTGAATCAAACGCATCAATATAAGAAAGTATAACAGCAGCACGCCGAGCGCGCCGATGAAGCCATGCTCCTCGCAGAAGGCGGCGAAGATGAAGTCGGTGTAAGGAATCGGCAGAAAATCGCCCTGCGTCTGCGTTCCCTTGTTGGCCCCCTTGCCCCAGATGCCGCCCGATCCGACGGCAATGAGCGACTGGCGGATCTGGTAGCCGGAGCCACGAGGGTCGGTATCTGGGTTAAGGAAGGCGTTGATGCGGGCCTGCTGATACGGCTTGAGGTGCTTGCCGCTCTTCCACGCGCCCACGCCCAGCAGGGCAACGACCAGCAGGATGATGGCTGCCTGCTTGAAGCGCATTCCTCCCAGGAAGAGGCCGCAGACGAGGATGGGAAGATACGTCAGCGAAGTACCAAGGTCCGGCTGCTTGAGCACCATGAGCATGGGAATGCAGACCATGGCGAAGGCCTTGGCAATGTCGGTCCAGGTCAGTTCCCTGCCCGCGAGGCCCCAGAAATAGCGGGCGATGGCGAGGATCAGGACCAGCTTGACCCACTCCGACGGCTGAAAGTGGATGCCGCCGGGGAATTTGATCCAGCGGCGTCCACCGAGGACCTTGGTGCCGAAGGCGAGCACAGCCAGCAGCGCCACGATGCTGATGCCGTAGGCCCAGTGAACGATGTCGAGGAGGCGGTGGTAATCGATCAGCGAGATCAGGAACATGAGCACGAGACCGGTGGCGAGAAAGCCGATCTGCTTGTGATCGAAGCCGTGGAATTTGGTGTGCAAGGTCGCCGATTTAATCTCGAGGACGGAGATGACGGACAGCACAAGGACGAAGCCGAGCAGTACCCAGTCAAAATCGCGGAAAGAAGAGAGGCGGCGCATGTGCTGGCTACTATCTTAGCCGGACAAATGCGCCGCCGTTGGGTTTGTATTGATGCCGAATCAGGTTACTGGTGCGCCGCTGCCTTGGCGCGCCACTTCTCCGTCAGCGACTTGTCAGCCAGTGCCTTGATAAAGACACCGCCGACAACGCTGCGGGCCTGAAAGCCGACCTGCTTGCCGGTCTTGGTGTCGTACCAGTCGGTGAGCGGAACCCGGCTCGGGGTCTCGTTCGTCCACTTATAGATGGGATCTACGATGGCGTTGAACGCGGCAGGGGTGTCGGCGAGCGTTGCCGTCCACAGCTCCCAGTCGAGCTTGGTGTAGTCGGCGCGGCTGTCGAGCGGCAGGCCGTACTGATTGATCTTGGTCTGGTAGAAGGCAATCTCACTGTCGCGTACCGATTTGGGAAAGAGGTTGTAGCCGAGCAGTTCATCCCACACGAGGTTGTACTTCTGGCTCCAGGTGTTGGGGCTGTTGAAGGCCAGCTTGTAGTGATCGCCCTCTTTGGCCATCGTGATCCACTTGCCTGCGTAGTCCTTGGCGGTGGCCTGATACTCGCGGGCTATCGACTCCTTCTTGAGCAGATGGGCCAGGTTGGCGTAGGCGGCGAGGCCGTCGATGGCCTTGATGGAGAGGTTCGAGTTGTGGGCTACGTGACCGGCAAAGTCGTCGGTGGTGAGCTGATTCTCAGGATCGAGACCGTTTGCCTTGAGGTACTCGGCCCACTTCGTGAGCTGTGGCCAATATTGCTCCGCCAGCGCGGTGTTGCCTTCGGCGCGTGAGACGGCATCGACGAGGATAAGCAGGTTGCCGCTCTCTTCGACCGGCATCTGGTCTTCTTCGGTCTTCTCGCCGCCGCCGTACTCCTGTCCATTGGCCAATGGATACTGGCCGAGATCGTGCGGAGCGAAGGGGAACTTCCAGCGGTTGGGCAGCGCCGCGTATTTCAGGACGGGCGAGATCTGGGCTTCGAGCAGTTTGGGATTAAAGAAGAGGAAGAAGGGAGCGGAGGGATAGAGAACATCGACGGTAGCGATATCTCCGTTAGAGAAGTTCTCTTTGGCGAAGAGGTAGGGCGAGCCGTCGGCGTCCGCGACCAGACCGTGGGCGGCCATCGCCTGACGATAGGCGAGGATGGCGATAGCGGCATAGTGCTCGCCACCGGCTTTGGTAAGGTCTGCGGTCAGTTCCTTGTCGAGCGCAGTGCCGCGGGCCTCGAGCGAGTTGTACTGCTGCTCGGCCTCATCGAGCATCTGCGAGACCGGCTCGTTGTTGCGCTGCCAGTAGGCGCGAAGATTGCGCTGGAGATACTGAATCTCGTAGTTCTGCGTATACGAGACGAGAAGATGGCGGCTGACCGGCTCCGCTGCGACCTTGCCGAAGGCGAGCACAGCGTCGAGGTGGGCGCCGTTGCGGTCTGCGCGCATGGGCATGTCCATGTCGTCGGCAGCGGGAAGCTGTCCGGTGGTGGCGAAGTCGTGGCGGGCACGCGCGGCGATGGCGGTGGTGGCCTGCTCGTCCTTGGGGACGACCAGATGGAAGTAGCCCCAGTCGATGCGGAGATTGTCGCCGGAGCGGTTGAGGACGTTCTGGTCGCGTGAGCCTACGGAGAGAACATTGCCGGTCGCGGTCTGGTTGCGGGTGTAGACCACCTGCTCGGAGGGATCGTTCACGGCAATGATGGGATCGACGTCAAGCAGAACGGAGACGTCGTGCGACGCGCCGTCGGTCGACCGCGCCGTCCAGGTGAGATAGGTGACAGGGCGGGAGAGGATATCGAGGTCGCTGAGGATGGTGGGCGTGAAGAAGGCCAGATGCAGGTCAACACCTGCCTGCTTGAACTCGTAAAAAGTGTGGGTCGGCGTGATGGAACGCGCGACCTGCTCCATCGCGGGGACGTCGCGAGGATCGCGGCCCATGAAGCGGTAAGCTTTGCCGTCGATGCGCGCCAGTCCGCTGATGGGCTGGGGCGCGCCGGTCCAGTGGGTGGTGTTGGAGTCGGTGAGGTTGTCGGTGTTCGACCAGATGCTGAAGTAGGGATTGTGGGTGATGAGCGGTGTATCAGGAGCGCGCTGCTGGGCGAAGACGAAGGAAGGCAGAAGGACGAAAGCCAGGGACAACTTCAATTTCATTAGTAACCTCTGAATGTAAGCCATTACACGCACTAACCACCATACATTTCTGGCGTGATGTTTGGAAATGGTTCAAGCGAACTACTCGGCCGCTGGAGGAAGAACCGCGGCGGGAGCCGCTGGAGTCGCCGCATCCGGCTTAGGGACAGCAGGCACAGTCGCCACCTCGCGAATATTTCCCGCATGCTTGCGCTGTTTGTTGACGAAGGCGTCGATCACCTGCGCGGCGAGCCTGGCCGAGTTGTTACCCCAGTTGCCGTGCTCCCACAGGACGGCGACGACGATGTCGGGATTGCGTCGGGGAGTCATGCCCACGAACCAGGCGTTGGGCTCGGTCCGGTGGCCGCCTCCCGAGCGTGCCAGCGCGTCATGGCTCATGACCTGGGCCGTGCCGGTCTTTCCGGCGAAGTCGATGCCGTCGAGATGCGCGGCGTAGGCGGTGCCGATTGGGCTGCCGGTCACGTTGGCCATGGCATCCGTGATGATCTGCCAGTTTTCCGTCGAAAGAGGGATGGTCTTTTCGCCCGAGCCGGGGAATGTCTCGTGAATGGCCTCAAGGTCCTGCTGGGAGACTTCATCGGGAAAAACGACGTGGGGGCGATGGAAGACCCCACCGGAGGCGATGCCGCCGAGGGCGCGGGCAAGCTGGACCGGGGTGACGGTGACGGCTCCCTGGCCGATGCCGACCGAGATGGTCTCACCGGCATACCACGGTTGATGCTGGGTGCGGAGCTTCCATTGGGTCGAAGGCATGGTCCCCGCGGCCTCGTCGGGCAGATCGATGCCGGTCCGCTGGCTCAGGCCGACCGAGGTAGCGTACTTCGCGATGGTGTCGATACCGAGCCGGTTGGCCAGCGTGTAGAAGAAGGTGTCGCAGGAGTAGGGGATGGCGTTGTAGATATTGACCATGCCGTGATGCCGGTCGCAGCCGTAGAAGTGACCATAGAAAGTCGCTCCTCCCTGACAGTCGACGTGCATGTCCTGTGCGACGCCTTCCTGAAGTCCGGCGACCGACATGATGATCTTGAAGGTGCTGCCCGGTGCAAGCTGGGCCTGGGTCGCCTTGTCGAGCAGCGGGTGGTCGGGGTTATTGAGAATCTGGTCCCAATAGGCCTTGGTCAGACGTCCGGAGAACTGGTTGGGATCGAAGGTGGGGCGCGAGGCCAGCGCCAGCACCTCGCCGTTATGCGGGTCGAGCGCGATGATCGCCCCTATCTTTCCTTCGAGCGCCTTTTCGGCGGCCATCTGCACGTCGAGGTCGATGGTAAGGCGAATGTCTTTGCCGGGGATGGCGAGGGTTTCGCCGAGATGACCGAGCTCTTTGCCGTGGCTGTTCACGATGACGTCTTTATATCCGTCGGTGCCGCGCAGGACGGAGTCGTAGGTCTCCTCCACGCCTGACCGGCCAACCACGTCGCCGGGATCGTAGAAGGCGTAGCGGGGATTGTCGAGCATCTCCTCGGAGACCTCGCCGACGTAGCCGATCAGGTGAGCGGCGAAGCCGTCGCGGGGATAGAGGCGGCGCTGCACGTCAAGGGTTTCGAGTTCGGGGAGTTCGTTACGGTGGGCCTCGATGAAGGCTTGCTCGTCGGGCGTGATGTCCTGCTTGAGCGGGATGGGCTGGTACTTCGGGGCGGCCTGATAGTGGCGCAGGATGGCCTGGATCTGCTCGATGGCAATATTGAGGCCGCGAGAGATCAGCGGAAGATCGAGGTTGATGTCCTTCATCTGCTCGCGCAGCAGATAACAGGAGACGGAGGGATAATTGTCGACGAGAAGACGGCCATCGCGGTCGAAGATGCGGCCCCGGGGCGCGAGAATCGGGACCTTGCGGATGCGATTGGCATCGGCGAGGGCGCGGAAATTGTTCGCTCCGAGAACCTGAAGACGCCACAACCCGGTGATAAGGATGGCGAGGATCAGCGCGACGATATATTGCGCCGAATGGAGCTTGCCTGCGGGAAGCTTTTCGGCTTTGCCATTGAGACCCAGCGTGGTGTGGTCGGAATTTTGTGCTGGTTCCATGTGGCTCGGCTTTCAGTTTACGGCTTGCAACTTAGACGACGGAGTGCAGGGATTCAGTGTATTGACTGACTTATTCGGTGCGTTTGGTGTAGTCGAGCAGAAAAAAGATGGGGATAGCGATGACCGTATTCGCGAAGGCACGGATAAGCTCGTGTCCCCAGAAGAGATGGTAGTCAGGCAGGCCGAGGAGACGGTGGTCGATCAGAAAGAGCAGGACACTGTTGATCAGGGAGAAGATAAAGGTGATGAGGATGCGGGTGAGGGGGCTTTCCACATCGACCTGCAGCCCAATGCTTGCAGCGACATAGCCGATGGCCGACTTGGCCATTCCGTTGACCCCGATGGGCTGGTTGGTGAGCGCGTCCTGGAGCAGACCGATGACCGCTCCGGTAAGAGTTCCGGCGATAGGGCTGCGGCGGCTGACGGCGAAGAAGAGTACGACGATCAGCGGAAGATCGAGCAGGGCGAAGCGCGGAATCAGCTTGGGGACAAACGCCTGCACGAGAATCGCCAGCAGCGGCACCAGCAGCGTGACGAATGGGGAGAAGGTGTGCTGCTCGAGTTCTCGGCGGGATGTATAGCTGCGGTTGAGCATTTTGGCTAATCTTGCGGCGTGGCTGAGTTGCTGTTTTGGGGAGTCTTAGGTGACTTCTGCTGTCCGTCGCGCGGCGTATTGTCTGGTGAGGCGGGGGTTGGGACAGCCGTACTTCGATAGGTGCTCTTCGCCCCGGGGGTCAGATCGGCGGCGGGTGGCGTATCGCCGGGGGTATAGCGGTCGGGATGAATCGTAGGCAAAGGATGGGGGATAGATGGAGTCGCTGTAGCTGCCGGGGCCGTCGTGCCGGGAGCAACGGGAGGCGGTGCGGGGAGGCTGGGCAGGCGGTCGGCCATGACCTCTGCGGCGGAGCGGGCCGAAGCTTCGGCGGCGGCCTCGGCATCGGCGGCGGCCTTGGCCTTGATGGCGGCAGCAGCAGCCTGGCGTTCGGCGGTGGAGGCCCCGATGGCCAGGTCCTTTTGCGCCGCGACCGGCAGCGTGGACTGGGTTCCGGTAATCACGAGCACCTCTTCCAGTTGGGAGAGGTTGGCTGCGGGCTTTATGCGGATGACGGTGTAGGGCTGGTGGTCGGGATCGGGCGCGATGGACTCGATGGTGCCGACGGGGAGGCCCCGGGGAAAGATCTGGTCGCCGCCCGAGGTCAGGACAGTTTCGCCGGGCTTGATGCGGGAGTCGGCGGTGAGATTGTTGATCTGGACCTGACCGTTGGGGCTGCCATGGAGGATGGCGAGAATGCGCGTGCTGCTGAGCACAACCCCGGCGCCGGAGGTGGTATCGCTGATGAGCAGCACCTGGGATGTGTGGGGAAAGACGTCGCGGATCTTGCCGACAATGCCGTCCGGGGTGATGACGGCCATGTCGGGACGAAGGTGAAAGTCCGCTCCCTTGTCGATGTAGAGGACGTGGGAGAGGTCGCTTCCGCTGGTGCCTATGACCTGGGCAGCGACGGTGGAGGCGATGTAGTGCTGCTGGAAGGCGAGCAGCGCCTGCAGGCGGTGACCCTGGATGGCGTCTTCGGCGAAGGCGGCCTGCTCGATGCGGAGACGGGCGATCTGCTGCTGGAGGTCCCGATTCTGCTGGCGGACGTCGCGAAGGTTGACGTAGTTCGACCAGGCGTCGCGGGTGTCGAAGCCGATGAAGTGGAAGAACCGCTCAAAAGGGGTAACGCCTGCGACGACCCAATAGCGCATCAGGGTGACGTCGTGGCTGTCGGGTGCGCCCGATTCGATGGGACGGCGCACCTGGATGGCGAGGCCGATGGTCTGCGCAAGCAGCACCGCCACCAGGACAAGGACATTCTTGAAACGTGTGAAGAAGGATTCCATGCGCTGCAACTATTATGTGCGAGATGGACGGCATTCGGGGGAGATACGGGGTAACTCCTTTGGGTAAGAGCTGCAGTTTTGGAACGGATGGATGGTCCTGAGTTTGCGACTCTGATGAGGAGAGCATCCCCCAGGGGGTAAAGCCCCGATTGCTTGTGCTTTTGAGAAGGCCAAGGCTGAAGCCTTGGCGTACCCAGAGGCAACAGCCACAACATAAGAATTGCAGCGGCAATAGCAATGTCGAAGCGGCGGGCGTTAGTAGCGCCAGCTTTTGGTGTCGGCTCCGGACGGGGCGGTCTTCAGCATGTGCTCGACCATCTGCGGGATGACGCGCTGCGCCCAGGTGTCGCGGTTCTCCTCCATGGTGTATTCAGTTGGCCCTCCGGTGTAGCAATGGGGCATGCCAGGGCCATACTGAAAGGTCGCGTCGGAGTGGGGGTTACGGGTGTCGTCGAGCGTGGACTGGAGCAGGTGGACGGCGTTGTTGAGGAAGTAGGTGTCTCCGTCGCCTACGGCGAGGTGGAGCTTGCCCTCGAGCTTAGGGCCGAGCGTGGTCCAGTCGCGCTGCAGGATGGCGGTGAGGTCGTAGTGATCGTGCCAGTAGGCCACGGTGGATTTGTCGATGGTGCCGGTGATGGGGTCGATGACGTCTTTGGGATAACCATCGGGGCCTGCGGGGGAGAAGACGGCCTGCCAGATGTCCCACTGCTCGGTGGAACGACCATGAGTGCCGAGGACGTACTCGTAGCGGTACTCGTCGCCGGTGTCAGCAATGATGGAGCCATCGGGCTTGCGGTCGGCGGCGATGGGGACCGCGCCGAAGTCGCCATGGCGGAAGAAGGCGTTGGGGTCGTTGTAGATGTCTACATTCTGGTAGGCATGGAAGTCGACAGGGTCGGGGCATGCGGTGTAGGTACCGTTGTACTGGTCGGGGTAAAAGACCTGGGTGGCGATGGACTCCCACCCGCCGGTGCTGCCGCCGAAGGTAGCGCGCGCCCAGCCCTGGCCGATGCCGCGATACTTCTTCTCGATGGCGGGAATCAACTCTTCGTTGATGGCGGAGCCGTAGGGGCCTACGTTGGCGGAGTCTACGTCATACGAATCGTCGTAGTAGGGGTTGGCGCTCTGGACGTAGATGAGGATGACGCGGGGGAGGCGTCCCGAGGTCCAGTCCTGAAAGAACTTGTAGCCAGCGGAGGAACGGGGATTGTGTTTGCCAGCGGCCGGTGGGGTTGTGTCAAAGGCGACGGGCGCGGCAAAGCCGGGGTGGAAGTGATCCTGATAGACGATGAGCGGATAGTGAGCGTCGGGGTGTGCGTCGAAGCCTTCGGGGAGGAGGACCCATGCACCGAGGTACATATCGCGACCCCAGAATTTGCTCAGTTTTTCGCTGCGAAAACGCATGTACTTGAGCCACTTCGCGCCGGGATCGTGGGCGGCAATGAAGGCGGGATCGCGGTCGGTGCCTGCGGTGGGCGGGATGACCTTATCGAGGGTGAGCTTGAGGGTCTGGTTCGACTTTGGGTCGATGTAGAGCTTGACGGGAGCGTTATATGGATTGCCCGGCTTGAGGTTCCAGTGCTGGCCTTCACCCTTGTCGGGCGGCAACCAGACGGTCTTGCCCGAGGCGAGGTGGAACTGCTCATAGACATTGAAGACGGCCTGAACGGTGTAGTCGCCGGGGTCGAGGTCGGTGAGCGACTTGCGCGGATAGCCGATGGTCTTGTCGTCGATGACGATGGGCTGGTTGGGAGGGAGCGAGGTGACATCGACACCGAAGGCCTGCGCCGAGGTGTAGGTCTCCTGGAGTTGCATGCGCGGTTCTGGGCTGCCCTGCTTCGAGATGACGAGGATAAGGTGGCCGGTCAGGGGTCGACCGGCCGGGATGGTGACTTCTATGCGCTGCGCGAAGGAGGGAGAGGCGAAGAGGAGAGCGGCGGCGAGGGTCAGGATGGAGCGCATGGTTGTGCCTCGGGCGGGTGGTTTCGAGGGCTCAGGATAGCAGGTGGATGCGATAGCACGGAGATTGGTGGAAGCCCATGTCCCCGAATCGGGACATGGGGCACCGTGTTTGGCTGACTGCAAGAGGATTCGTTACTTTGGTTGGAAGAGGAGCGGCGTGAAGTGGGTCAGGTTGTCGCGCCAGACCAGCCAGGTGTGCAGGCCGGGAGTTTCGACCTCGGTGACGGGCATGTTCTTCGTCTTGAGCCACGCGCTGAACCTGCGATTGGCCGAGATGAGGGAGTCTCCGGTTCCGCAGGCTATCCACAGAAGCCGCAGGTTGGCTGTCTTCGGATCGAGCGAGGCTAGCTGCGTTTTGTAGTCGAGGTTGTGGTCCGCGGCGCTGAAGCCGCCAACCCAGGCGAACATATCGGGGTGGGTGAGACCGACGTCGAGGGATTCGAGGCCGCCCATGGAAAGTCCGGTGATGGCGCGGTCTTCGCGGTTGTGGGAGACGTTGTACTCCGACTCGACGCTGGGAAGGACCTCGGTGAGCAGCGCCTGGGTGAAGAGAGCGGTGT
>NZ_DATKQC010000311.1:0-7181 GCF_035532915.1 Edaphobacter sp. | reverse complement strand
CGTCTATCCCCAGCGCATCCTGCTGCCCGCACGCAACACCACCATGGGCGAGTTCACTTCTCTGCTGCAACGCGCCGTGCTCGACCGCCCGGTCGTGGACAAGACCGGCATCACCGGCAAGTACGACTTCGACCTGACATGGGCTCCCGACAACTCTCAGTTCGGGGGAGGGGTGGCAGCGGCCTCGCCAGATGCCCCCAGCCCTCCCTTCTTCACAGCCGTCCAGCAGCAGCTCGGCCTGAAATTGGTAGCAACCAAAGGCCCAGTAGACGCGCTCGTCGTCGATAAGGCGGAGCGCCCCACAGATAACTGATCGAACAGACTAAATCTCTGTATCCAGCCGAAACGCATCTCTATAAGGCACGACCGGATATCCCTTCGCCTTCCACGCGGCCAGCCCGCCGCGCAAAACCTTCACTCGCGAAAAATTCAGGCTCAGCGCCCTCTGCAAAATCTCCCGGCTGGTCTTGTCATCGGGACAGGTGCAGTACACCACCGCATCCTCTTCCCTCGGAATCAGCAACGGATTCGCCAATACTTCCTTCGGCGGAATCCGCGTCGCTCCCGGAATCAACTCCGAGTAAGCCAGCAGGTCCAGGGGCTGACGAACATCGAACACCCGCAGTTTCTGGTTTACCGTCAACAATTCATGCAACGTCTCCGGCTCAATCGAATGCTCTTCCAACTCGCGCCGTGCCCGGGCACGCTTAATTCTGCTGCCAACAAATAGGGCAAGACACAATGCCCCAACGCAGATAACAATCAGAGCCATTCCCTTTCCTCCTTGCAGTCGTACCTATCTGATTCCCCAGAAAACCAGAAGGATTCGTCAATCAAACCGCTGCCTTCCTGCCTCTGGCCCGCTGCAGAATCGTCATCGAAAGATAGGCCCCGATCCACGACCCTACGGCCGCAAAGCAAACATACACCCAGTTCTTCGTATAACTGATGACGGCAAAAGCCGAAAGCAGATACCAAACACTGCTCCAAGTCGCCGCAGGCACCCGCCTCTTCGCCGACACCGCCGAGTTGAACATCACATAAACCGCATCCGTGGCAGCAGTAGATACCATCACACCGCACGCCAGCCACGCATCAAGACGCACCATCGTCCATACCTCCTCTATCAATTTTCAGGGGAGCCCAATATTAGCCTTCGCCAACGCCGTCAGGATACCCCTTAAGAACAATGTGCCCATATCTCAGGTTGAGATATGGGCACATCGACCCAAAAAAGATCGCACGCTTTGAATCAGTACAACCGTTACTGCGGAGGAGTAGCCGCCTTTGCTGCTTCCCGGTCTGCCTTGTCCTGCGCCTTATCGGCCTTCTTCTGCGCCTTCGTCCTCACGGCCTTGCGCTCGGCCTTGTCCGCCTTCGCCTGGGCCTTGTCTGCTTTATGCTGTTGCTTCAACTGCTTCTGGGTCTGGTGCGTCTCATCAACATTTGTCTGTGCGAAACCCGATCCCGCCAGCACGAACGACAGCGTAAGCGCAGCGGCTAACTTGTAAAATCTCATCGTCATCCCTCCTTACGATTATTTTGGATGGCAAACAGCTCCCGAACGGTGGCCCGGCATCTCCCTATGGCCTTGTGATACCCATTAACCATGGCGAGCATACATTGGCCGAATCCGCGCCGCATCACTCTTCTCCTCGTTCTCATCATCCTTCTCCCCCTTGCGCACGCGGAGCCCGCCGCAATCTCCAAAGAATTCATCTACACCTCAGCGCCCTTCCCCTCCGCGCACGCCTCAACCCTCGTCCAGCTGCGCAACGGCGATCTGCTCGCCGCATGGTTTGGCGGAACCCACGAGAACGCGCCCGACGTCGCCATCTGGGGCTCGCACCGCACCGCGGGCCACTGGACCGCGCCCTTCCTGCTCGTTCGCGAACCCAATATCGCCTGCTGGAACCCCGTCCTCTTTCACTCCGCCGACGGCAAGCTATGGCTCTATTACAAATTCGGCCCCAGCGCCCGCACCTGGACCGGAGCCCGCATCGTAAGCAACGATGACGGCAAGTCCTGGTCGCAGCCCGAACATCTTCCCGCCGGTCTCCTCGGTCCCACCAAAGATAAGCCCCTCGTCCTACCCGACGGCACCATCGTCAGCGGAACCTCCGTCGAAAGCTACTCCTCCTGGGCCGCATGGATCGACCACAGCACCGACAACGGCAAAACCTGGCAGAAGATCGGCCCCATCACCGTGCCATCACAGAGCTCGACTCCGCAGCAGCCTCCCATCGACGCAAAGGAGCACATCCACGGAATCATTCAGCCCACCGTGGTATCGCTGGGCAAAAAGCATCTCCGCCTCTACGCCCGCTCCACCTCAGACATCGCGCGCGTCTGCGTCGCCGATTCCTTCGACAACGGCCTCACCTGGACCCAGGCCCACCCCATCGACCTCCCCAACCCCAACTCCGGCATCGACGCGGTCGGCCTTCGCGACGGGCGTATCGTCCTCATCTTTAACAACAGCACCAAAGACCGCACCCCGCTCAACCTCGCCATCAGCTCCGACGGAGAACACTTCAAGATCTTCGCCACCCTCGAAGACCAGCCCGGCGAATACTCCTACCCAGCCATCATTCAGGATAAAGACGGCAATCTCGACACAACCTACACCTGGAACCGAAAGCGCATCCGCTACGCTTCCATCCCTCTACCCCGCCCGAAAACCGCGCACCACGACGCGCCATGAGCAGCAGCTAATCCACTTTCTTGTCGCCGTTCTTAGGCAGCTCAAGATAGACGAGACCGAAGCGCGTCCCTGCCGAGTGAGAGTCATCAATGCCCACAATGCGAAACTTATGTGGAGAGCCAGCGCGAATCTCGTGCCCCGAAGAAGAGTACGAGTTTGTACCTCCGTTATCTTTCAGATCGCAAGTCAACCCGCTGCGCGTGATGGTGAGTGAACCCACAGGCTTGCCGTGGTTGCACTCCAGAACCTCTCCATAATGCGAGAGCGGTTTGCGGTAGAAATCCAAAACCTGCGCAGGCGAATCCTTCGTCACATAATTCGCGGCTATCAGGCTGAAGTGAATATCCCCCACGGTAAGTCCGAGATCGCCTCCGGAATCGTCGTCCCCATCTGTATAGAGAGCGGCTCCGGGATAAGCAGGCAGGCCGACACTCGCCGCGCTGGCATGAGAGTTGGCATGAAGCTCCAGATTGGTATCCGAGTTCTGTCCAAAAGAGCTTGCACCGCCGCAAAACGAGATGGCACTCAACAAAGTCATCGCGCATACAACCGAACTGAATCGAACTCGCAGAGGCATAAACATCCTTTCCACAACCGAGGTATCCATCGACACATCAGATACGCCGTCACGAAGAGGAATGTTCCATAGCCCCCGCAGCATCCCTCAAGGTTCAGGCCAGCACATCCACCACCTGGTACCCCTTCAGCTTCCCATTCGATGTCACGGTCAGATTCTCCGGGCGATACACTGCCACGTTGTCCAGTCGCATCTGCACCGTATTGGCCATCACCGCATTGTCCGGGACCTCGCGATGTTCCGGGATGCCCCACGGAACAACTTTCCATTCGTCATGGGCCGAACCCTGTGCATTTTTAGCATCGATCTTCAGATACTTCCCCATCGCATCGTCGCTGAACACAAGCCCGCACTTGATCGCGTTCCTCATCATCCAGCCCAGGGTAATCTCCGATAACTGGCAATCGTCGTAGCCGCCGCCGATATCGCAGTGCACACCTGAAAACCACACCTGCTGCACCTGATCGTCATTGGCCCGCGGCGACCCATCCTTATTTGTCCACAAAGTAGGCTTAAACTGCGCACGCCGCTCGTCGATGCAGACCGCATGATAGGCGTTCTTGACGCACGGATGCAGCGACGTGTCCAGAAAGCCATACTTATTCTGATGCAACACACTAAATAGCATCCCCGGCACACCCAGCGCCCCCACCGTGTCCCACACGCCAATCATCCGCACGTCGGCTTCGGCCAGCCCATACTCCGTATTCAGGTCCGCCTTCATGCTGGCCCGCAGCTTCGGATCGGTCTGCCGGTAGGCGGCGAAGATCTTCTGCACCGTCATATTGTCGAAGTTCTTATTGGGCACGCCGAACCCTGCGATCATCCCGCCCAGGCTGCGCGCCGTGTACGCGCCGCGACTGAACCCGAAGATGTAGATCTCGTCTCCCGGGTCCCAGACATAGGCGAGAAACTCGTACCCGTCCTGCACCTTCTGAAACAGACCGTCTCCCATAGCGCCACCGGCCAAGTGGTCGATCGGTGTGCCATCGGTTCCCACTCCGCTGTCGTAGTAGCGCATCTGGTCGGGAGTATCGGCCAGCGCGCAAAACAGCTTGCGAACATTGGTATCGTTTGCGAAAGCGCCAATGCCATGCGACGAATTCCACGTGCCATCGGCGCAAATGATGATCTTCTTTGCCATCTCATCCTCCTGCTTCGGGGCCCGAGAAAAATAATCTTACCTCGCCAGGCACTGCAGTTGAGATAAATTAGCTGAACAACACGCATCTGCCACCAATCGCAGTCCGAAGCATCCTACTCATAACACGATCACGCTAGTCACTAACCTCTTGGAGCAGAACGAATGCCGTCCAGCGACGAAGAAACGACATGGAAGCAGATCACTTTCTATCTTCTGACCCTTGCCATCCTCATCGTCTGCGGTCTTCTGCTTTATCCCTTTTTCACGGCCATCCTCGGAGCCATCGTCCTGGCTGTCATCACCCAACGCCCTTATGACTGGCTGGCCTCAAAGATCAGGCACCGCTCCACCGCTGCCACACTCGCCGTCATTCTGGTGATGCTGGCCGCCATCGTCCCCGGCTATTTTCTCGCACAGAACATAGGCAAACAGGCTCTAACCGCTGTCAGCGCCTTGCGTGACAACGCCACCCAGCAGAGGTTCAGCGAATATATCGGTGACCATCCTGCCCTCGCCTCCCGCATCGAGATCACCTCCGGCTCCATCGACCCCGGCCACGCCGCTCAGACCACCGCCGCCTATATCGGCAGCAAACTCGCCGGAGTTCTCGGAAACTCCTTCCGCGCCATCACCCAGATGGTGATCATGATGTTCGTCCTCTTCTTCCTCTTCCGCGACCGACACCTCGCCCTGGCCTTCCTACGCTCTCTTCTGCCTCTCCGCGAAGACGAAAGTCACGAACTCCTCGAAAGGTTAGGCGACACCATCTTCGCCACGGCCCTCGGCAGGCTGGCCGTCGCCGGAGTGCAGGGCGTCCTCGCCGGCCTCGCCTTCTGGGTACTCGGAGTTCCCGGGATCATCCTCTGGGCCTTCTCCACCGCCGCCTTCGCCATGATCCCTGCCTTCGGAGCCTTCCTTGTCTGGGGTCCCATCGCTATTTACCTTGGATTCTCGGGGCACTGGGGAAAAGCGTTGCTCCTGGCCATCTGGGGAGGCGTCGTCGTCAGCACCATCGACAACTTCCTCTATCCCATCCTGGTCGGCACACGACTGCGCAGCCACACCGCGACCATCCTTATCTCCATCCTCGGTGGCATCGCCGTCTTCGGCATCACCGGAGTCATCCTCGGTCCAGTCGCCTTCACTATCGCCGGCACCCTGCTCGAATTCTGGCGCGCCCGCACCCACCCGACAATTGAACTCTCAAACTAACCTTCCCCAACAATCACTTCGCAGCCACCGAAGGCGTGGGCTGCCCCACCACATCCGGCCCCAACTCCACCTGCATCCGAACTAAGCTATCGGCAACCATGCGTCCAAACAGCGCCTGCCCTTCGCATTCAAATGGGTCCGGTCCAGCTTCGTCGGCCCCTTGCTCTCCGCTTTCGCATCGGGATGGCCACTGGCATCAAAATCATCCGCCTGCGACTGCGTCATCTTTTCCAGCAGCTTTACCGACATCGCGTTCAGGTCAACAAGAGTTACATCTTCCTCCATGGCCACACGCTTCGCCGCATTCGCATAAGCAGTCAGGTCCTGCACCAGAACTCCATCCTTATAATTCCGCCGCGACAGAGAAGTCACAATGACCGGTACCGCCCCAATCGCCCGCACGTCCCCTATATAGCGCCGTAGGTTCGCCGCGTATGTCGTATCCGGATCGGTCGCCCTCGCCACATCCTTCTTCTGATCATTGTGCCCAAACTGGATCAGGTAATAATCCCCTCGATCCGCCAGCGCCTTCGCCCACGCTCCCTCGTCGATAAAGCTCTTCGAGCTGCGCCCATTCAGCGCCTCGTTCACGCAGGTAACGTTCGCAGTCATGATCGCGCAAAAGCCCTTGCCCCATCCACCTCCGGCATTCACGGTCGAATCGCCCACCAGCACAATCTTCACCGGGCCGCCGCGAATCACCTTCATCGCCTTCACGCCTGCCGGCGGAAGCACCGCCGCCTGCGGCCGCACATACTGCCGCAGCGCCGGAACCGCCTTCCCCATATCGACGGCCACGATCCGTCCAAAAACATAGCTCCCCTGCCAGTTCAAATGCGTCTTGTCGAAGATCGTCTTGCCGTCCTTGTCCTTCTTCGTAATCGCCAGCCCATCTCCAGCCTTCTCGCCCACACGGTCGAGGTAGGCGATGCTGTCCCGCTGCAGATCGATCACCGGAACCTTCATCTCGGCAGCAACCTTCTTCATCGTCTCCGCGTGCGCCGTCAGGTCCGAGTGAATCTTCCCGTCCGCGCCAAAGTACCTCCGCGTCAGCGGGGTCACCAACACCGGCTTGATACCAGCCGCTCGCGCCTCGTTCACAAACCGCCGCAGGTTCGCCTCATACTCCGCCATCGTCGTCTGCCGCGGCAGATGGTCCGCCGACTCCATATCGTTATGCCCAAATTGGATCAGCATGTAGTCCGGCTTCGTCTCCAGGCTCTCCTGCCACAACCCCTGCTCACGAAACGTCTTTGTGCTCGCCCCACCCTTGGCCATATTCACGCAGTCCACCGCCGCCGTCACATTCGCGCAAAATCCGCGGCCATACCCCGCGTTGTTCGTCTGCGTCGAATCGCCAATCAGATCAATCCGCACCTTCGTTCCCGGAGCCCGCTGCGCTGCCGTCGCCGCGTCGAAGAGTCGCGGCGGATCGCCCTGCGCCATCGCTACCCCAGTCATCACGCAAGCCGCAATCAAAACTTTGGTCCAACCACTATTCACGAAATTACCTCTCGCCGGAAGTCTACTGCATCGAGCACCTC
>NZ_DATKQC010000310.1:0-8436 GCF_035532915.1 Edaphobacter sp. | reverse complement strand
CTTCCTATTCGTTGAAAACGCCACCCGCAACGCCGGAGCGCTCGCCGCCATGAAGCCGTGGAGCGGCGTCATCGGCGAGGACGGCATCGAAATCCAGCGTGTAGCTGCGGTAAATGTGGCCGACGGTACCGTCACGCAGCTCACCCCAGCCAATCTGCATGTCTACGAGTTCGACTGGTCGCCCGATTCAAAGCGCCTTGCCTACGTCGCCGCCAATCCTCCCGGCGAAAACAACTGGTGGGTCGCCCAGCTTTATGTGCAGACAGCAGAGAAGGACGCAACCCCACAATCGATGCTGAAGCCAACCGAAATCTCAGGTCCCCTGCACAACCTTCAGATCGCCGTCCCCCGCTGGTCGCCCGACGGCAAACAGATAGCCTTCATCGGTGGCCTAATGAGCGACCAGGGCTCCACCGGCGGCGACATATATTTAACCCCTGCCACAGGTGGCCAGCCACGGAACCTTACTCCCGAACGACCCGCGTCAGTAGCCTTCATCCACTGGCTCTCTCCCAAAGTCATCGGCCTCGCCGAGCACGTCGGCGGCAGCACCCACATCGCCTCCATCAGCGCAGAGACAGGCAGCGACGCCAAGACAGTCGATATCACCCTTCCCGAAACCATCTGGGCAAACGAGCTGGTCATGAGCATCTCCACCTCGAAGACCCAAAATGTCGCGCTCGTCCGAACCTCCTTCGAGAAAAGCCCCGAGGTCTGGGCTGGTCCCATCGAGCATCTCAAGCAGATCACCCACCTCAACGACGACCTGAAACCCCTCTGGGGCAAGGCTGAAGACATCCACTGGAGCAACGAGGGATTCAACGTCCAGGGCTGGCTCCTCTACCCGGCAAATTACGATCCTGCAAAGAAATATCCCCTCGTCGTCTATGTCCACGGAGGCCCCTCAGCAGCAGTCACGCCTCGCTGGCCCAGCGCTGGCTATGGTGGCGTCCCCTTCTCCGCGCTCGGCTACTTCGTCTTCATGCCCAACCCGCGCGGCAGCTTCGGCCAGGGCGAAAAGTTCACCCAGGCAAACGTCAAGGACTTCGGCTACGGCGACCTCCGCGACACGCTCGCCGGCATGGACTTCCTCGAAAAACACTTCCCCATCGATAAGTCCCGCGAGGGCATCACCGGCTGGAGCTACGGCGGCTTCATGACCATGTTCGCCGTCACCCAGACCACGCGCTTCAAAGCAGCCGTAGCGGGAGCTGGCATCAGCGACTGGAAGAGCTACTACGGCGAAAACTCCATCGACCAGTGGATGATTCCCTTCTTCGGCAAATCCGTCTACGACGACCCAGCCATCTACGCAAAAAGCTCTGCCATCAACTACATCAAAGACGCAAAGACCCCGACGCTTCTGGTAGTAGGCGACCGCGACGGCGAGTGCCCCGCCCCGCAAAGCTTCGAGTTCTGGCACGCCCTCCGCGCCCAGGGCATCAAGACCCAACTCGTCGTCTACCCCGACGAAGGCCACCACTTCGTCAACGCAGACCACAGTCGCGACGTCCTCGAACGAGCCCTCAGCTGGTTCGAAACCGAGATGCCCTGAAGGCGAGGGAATAGGGCTTAGGGAACGGGGGTCAGTCAATCTCCATCTATGCCGCTCGATGCCGAGGCAAGGCAGAAGAAGAGTCTTTACCGGCACCGTCCTCGCCTTCTATTCCCTGATCCCTGATCCCTGATCCCTCCCTGTCATTTGCTTCCCGTCCATGCACCTTTTACACTGGTGCTTCGGTAATTCAGAGTGCGGTGAGACCGTTCAACTGAGGGTCCGGTTGGGCGGGGAGGTTCAATGCGTAGGTTCGTAGGCTTAGTAATTCTTCTTCTTTTCACGATTCCTTTTGGTATCTCGATCTCAGGTTGCGCGAAGAAATCTGCGACCGTGGCTTTTTGTAATGGCGGAGACTCCGGGCCTCAGGTTGGCCAGTTGACGACCATTACGCTGACGCCGAAGGTCTACGGCGTCTCGCTGAATTACGGCACCATCGGCCAGATCGCCGCGCCGACCGCGACCGATTGCAAGGGCAACACGGTCAGCGTTCCGTCCTACACCTATGGGTCTGCCGATACCTCCCAGACCGTCGTCGATATTCAGCCCACCACCGGCCGCATCTGCGCTGGTCACTGGAACCGCAACTCCGGGGCCGGCGTCGCCGACTTCACTTATTGCATCGCGACCAACAAAACCGGGACCTTCTCGGTCATCGCCAGTGCCGACGGCGCAAACAGCAATCCATTGCCGGTTTATGTGCACCCCGTCGTTACCAGCGTGGTGCTGGGTGCTCCCTCAACGACTCCAGCAGACTGTATGGGAAGCGATCCTGCGACTAACTGCAGTCCCGCGGCCTACTCCACATCACCGACGAGTTGCACCATCAACCCCAGCAACGGTTGCTGCACCCAGCCTTTGGCGACCAGCACCGCCTATGTCTCCAATGCCTGCCTGTCTCAAGGAACCACGGGGCAACTCGCCGCTCGCGTCTACGCCGGCACCGGAACATCGCTCAAGAACATCAGTTGCCAGGTTGGTCATCCGAGCTACACGCCGCAAACTTCATCGGTCGTGACCATCGACGAAAACGGCATCGCCACCGCACAGGCCCCCGGTTCGACCATCATCACCGCCAATCTGGCCAATGCCGGCAGCTCGGCAGGCTTCTTCTCCACCTGCCCCCCGAAGACAATCACACTCAGCGCTCCTGGTTTTTCCAGCAACTCCGCAAGTGTGAACCCCAACAATCCTCTTCCCCTGAGCACTGTCGTGACAGACAAAAACGGCACCGTCCTCACCGGCCTCACGCTGGAGTTCGTCTCGACCACTCCGGCGACCATTCCCGGCGCCTCGACCATCACCCCGCTCTTTCCCGGCGCCGCCGGTATCACTGCCATCTGCCAGCCTCCATCCTGCAATCCTTCGCCGTTCAACCAGATCGGCCTCTTCGGCAACGGAACACCGGTCCTCTCCAACGATCTCAACGTCACTTCAATCGGCAAGAACAGCACGGCACTCTATATCGGAAGCCTTAAGTCGCAGTACATCGTACCCGTCGACTTCACCACCAACGTGGTCGGCAACCCGGTGCGCCTGCCTTATGTCCCCAACTCGATGGTCATCAGCAATGATGGCACGTCGATCTATATGGGCAGCGCGAACGAGTTGATGACCTTCAACGCCCTGACCAACAGCCTCGCCGGACAGGACACCACCGTCATGGGTAAGGTACTGGCTGTCTCGCCCGATAACACCACCCTGATCGTTACCGACCCCAGCCGCCAGTTGGTCTATCTCTACAGCTCAACCGGCAGCACCTCCACCGCTTCCGCCATTCAGACTCAGTACGGCGGCATCGGAACCAGCGCCGAGTTCTCCCCCGACAGCCAGACCGTTTACATCACCACTGGTGGTCTGGACGCCGCGAGTGTTCCTGATGCCAATGGTTCGTGCCCCGCAGCCGAGGCAAATATCTCCGGCTCCTGCGTCAAGCCCGGCAACCAATTACTGGTGCACTCCGCCCTCACCGGTTGGTCGAGCATCACGCTCGGCGACCAAGCAACCGACGTAGCCGTCACCGTGCCCAGCGCTGGCGCCTTCCTCGCCGGAACCACCACCGCAGCCCGCGGCCAATGCCCTGTGACGACCACCACCACGGTGAATGGGCTGCCTTCCACCAGCAACGTCTTCTACCCCGATGCCGGTGTAACCGCGCCTGCGACTGATCTAATCGCGGCAACCAACGACGGCCTTCATATCATCGGTGCCACCGCAGCGAGCGACAGCCTGATCGATCTCACCATCCAGAACGGCGGCGTCCCCATCGGCGAGTGCGATCCTGCAGGAACGCAGTTCCACGTTACTCCGGGTGCTCCCCTGACCCTGGCCGGTGTCGTTCCCACCGCCATCACCGGCGTCGATCCCACCTCGGATTCGAGCGTCGCCTTCGTCACCTACAGTGGCACCGGCGGAGTCGTACCCTACTACATCCCCGGCACCGGAACCATCGCCAACATCCCACTCCTCCAGCCGTCGACGGCAGCCACTGCTCCCATTGCTCCTGTGGCGGGAGTGATCAGCGCCGACAACCTGACCTTCTTCGTCGGCACCTCCGGCGACAACGAAGTCCACCTCATCGACCGCACGACGCTGGTCGATCAACCCACCAAGGCAATCGCTCCCAACCTGCCGCCCATTCAGGGCAGCGGCTCCGCCGTACCCAACCTGCTGGTACAACGCCCAAGGAAGAGCACCTCGTAAGGTCGTACGCCGCATCAACAAATGGCCCGCCCAGAAATCCTCTGGACGGGCCATTTTCACGTCTCAAGACTCTATTCAGTAAGGCTGAAACTTCGCCTCGCCTGAAAACCACCTCTCTCCACTGCGTCGCGATGAGACCGCGCGGACCCGGTCGAGACAACGTGCTGCGGAGTTTAGAGGACGCTCTCTTAGTTTTTGATAAGCCCTAAGACCTTATCTAAAAACTAAAAAATAGCCCTCTTGGCCGAAACAGCAAACGCATTGGTCGAACCAGCAAACAGTACGTCATGCCCACCGGAGCGCAGCGGAGTGGAGAGCCCCCTGTATTGTGCCTTTGCTGTTGCCGTTGTCCTTTTCCTGACTCTATGAGGCGATTGTTCTGACAGTTTTTAGAGAGGCTTTGGCTTTCAGGACCCAGGTTACTTCGTGGGTGGAGGGCGGTAGGCGTCCTTTTCGGCCTTTCCGCTGGGGTCGATGGGAGCGTCTGCGTCGGGGTCAGCCTGTTGCTGATGGCCGGGAGCGGCGAAGGGCTGCTTGAGGCCGCTTTCGGCCGCATCCTTGGTATCGGGCTGGCTGTCGCGGACGGCCAGAGCCGCGTGATACTCCGCCAGCGCCTTTTCGCGGTCGGGCATGACATCGTAGAGGCGCCCCAGATAGATGTGGGACCATGCCAGGGTTCGCGGGTCCTTCGAAGACTTCAAGGTTTCTTGAAAATCGCCGATGGCAGCGCCGGGCTGACGCTGCATGAGGTCGACGCGGGCAAGGAGGTAGTGCGCCTGGCCATGGTCGCCCTGGGGGTCGGCAAGGACCGAATTGGCGATGGCAGAGGCGCCGTCGATGTCGCCTTTGAGGAGCTTCATCTCGGCCAGCTCCAACCCTGAGAGTTGGCGAGGTACGCGAGTGACTACGTCGTGGGTTCCCTGAGCCAGAAATTCGATCTGCTTGTCGCGGTGAGCCTCGCGATCGACGTCCATGCCGTATACCATCTCTCCGATATCGTCCTTGAGGCCGACGCTGTCCTTCTCCATCTGGCCCAGCTTTTCGTAGAAATAAGCGACCAGGACCCATCCCTGACGCATGGTGAGATCGACGTGCTGTTGGCGAACGGTCTCAGCGTGGCGCTCGTAGGCTCCCATGGCATCGCTGTACCGTCCAAAGGCGGCGCGGTTGGCGTTCGCCGCGGGCTTCTGAGGCTTGGGGATGCCGACGTCCATGGTGTGGATCTCGACGGACTTGATAAGGCACTCGGTCAGCAAGGCCGAGATATCAGACTTATAGGCGAATTCAAGCGGAGCGTCTTGCACGGATTTGAGCAGCGGAATCAGCCGCTTGATCGCGGTGCCGCGGGAATAGACGAGAGGCTCGATCTCGTAGTGGAGATAGGTGTGGCGGATCTCGTCCATGTGGACGGCCCCGAGAGGGTCGCCGGCGGGAGAGGCCACCACGATATAGTCGCTGCCGTAGACGCGCGCATTGGTCGCCGAGGGAGCGAGCATCGGCTCCAGCAGGACGAGGAAGCGGCGGCCATCGTAGCTGCTGACGGGGACGTGAAGGTAGATGTCGGTGTTAAGCACCATGCGGGTGAGCGGATCGTGGACGATCTTGAGCAGGGCCTCGTACTGGGGCCGGTGCTCGATCCAGATGTCGTGGAGATTAATATCGGTGGCGAACTTGCGCAGCAGGGGGAGGACATTGACGATCTGAGTGGAGTCCGGAGGGAGCTGGGTCTGATCAACAGTCGGGGTAAGCTCGGGCGGCGGAGAGAGGTAAAGCGCGAGCGAGATGTACTGGGCAAGATTGAGGCCGCTGTCGGTGAGGGTATGACTGCGGACGTAGGCACAGAGAGCATCGCGGCTGTTTCGGGCGTCGGCCGAGGTGGTGAGATCGGAATTGATCTCGTCGCGGATGGCCAGCCGGACGGGGCTCGATGCGGAGAGGTCCGCATCGTAGCCGCAGACGTTGAGGCCTACGGCGATGTCGAAGAGCGGCTCGCTGGTCTCGAGGGTGACGGATGCTCCGGCGTCTTCGGGCTGCGCGATGCGCGGAGGAGCAGAGGTAGGCTCCTGCGCCGGGTTGCTGCTACTGCTGGAAGACGAAGAGGACTGCGCTTGTGCTGTCGCAACGAGGGCGAAGCCGATGCCAACAGCCGCGGCGGTTCGCAGCAGCTTCAGCCATAGAGCAGAGTGCGAGGGACGGGACGACGATGGAGAGAAAGAAGGTGTGATTGACAAAGACACGATAAATTCAACGCTCCCATGGAGTTTAGGGGAGCAACAAGCTGGTTGCAACCTTTGCACCGGGCTGAGGCTTCGCTGTGGGCTCAGCTCTGTAGGTTTAGCCGCGGACAGAGACCCCGGCAAAGGTGAGCACTACCCTGCCCCGCACGGGAGAGCCGAAGACACTGGCTGGCTGGAAGACGCTCATCACGAGTTGATCGACCACCTGGTTTTTTACCGACGTGTCAACCGGGCCTGAGACGATGTTGTAGTCATAGACACGTCCCTGCTCGTTAACATAAGCCTCAACAACGATGGGGGCATCGTGGCTGGTGGCAATGGCATGCGGACTGACCGCCGAGTAGAGATAGTGAGGAACCGTGATCGCGCCGAGTGGCTCGTCGTTGGCCATTACAGGCTCGGGCGCAGCCACCATGCCGAGCAGAAGCACAATGCCGCCGACGAGTACGACCGATCCGGCAAAGCCGGCGGATACCTGTACGAGCAACGGCCGAACCGTGTTCTCCCACTTGAGACTGAAGCTGTCTTTCCAAGACGATTTCATCGCCGCGCGCTCGTGTGAGATGGCGAGACGGAGCTTCATGCCAAGATCGGCGGGAGCCTTGGCCCGGCCAAGCATGCAGAGCGACTGCTGCATGACACGCAGACCTTCGAACTCGCTCTTACAATCGCTGCAGGACTCAAGATGACGAGCGATCTCCTGCATCCGATGGCCGGGAATCGCGCCGTCAAGATAGGCCGAGAACGAAGACCGGATACTGTCGCAGTTCGTGGTCATTGCGTCACCATCTCTTCGGATGAGTGCGTGGCAAAGGAAGGCGCGGAATTATTTTGTGCAAGATTTTGCTGTGCGAGGATGAGAGCGCGCAGGGCCGAACGACCGCGGGTAAGCCGCGACTTGACCGTGCCCAGGTTGACGTCGAGAATTTCGGCGATCTCTTCGTAGGCAAAGCCCTCGATCTCGCGAAGCACGACCACAGTGCGGAAGGTCTCAGGAATCTGCCGCAGAGCAGCTTCAACGCGTTCGCGGACTTCGCTCTGCGCTACGTCGTCGAAGGGCGAATTGCCATCGTCGGCCAGCGTGGCGCTGAGACAGATGCTGTTGCCATCCTCTTCCTGATCGTAGGGCGAATCGATGGTGATTTCCTGCTTTTTGTGGCGCGACCACCAGCGCCGCTGATTGGAAGCCTCGTGCAGAGCAATACGGTAGAGCCAGGTGCGAAGGCTGGCGTCTCCATGAAAGCCGCGGATACTGCGAAAGACCTTGATGAAGACTTCCTGGGTGATATCGGCAGCGTCGGCGGGATCGTTGAGGCTGCGGGCGATGAGGGAATAGAGGGGCTGGTGATACTGGGCGATGAGGATGGCGAACGCGTCCTCGGAGCCGGCTTTGAGTTCGGCTACAAGTGCAGCATCTTCGGTGCTGACGCCTATTACGCTCGCTAAATGACCCATTACGATGCCCGCCTGCATATCGGGTGTCCTCTACAATACGACTTTTGCAAAACAACTGGCAAATCACTCAATCGAGTAAAAACTGCGCCGCCGGCGGCAGAGTGCTCGCTCACTCTATATCTTTAGACACCGGGAGATAGAGGATAAGTTCCCGGGAGACATTGACGAATATCTCCGTCTCCCCCAGAATAGAGAGAGTCCTTCCTAAAGAGTGGGCCTGTGGCGCAGCTGGGAGCGCGCTTCCATGGCATGGAAGAGGTCATCGGTTCGATCCCGATCAGGTCCACCAATCATTTCAATCATTTAGAAGCACCTCCCTTCCGCGACTTTGTCGCATCCTTGTCGCAAATTCCAAAACCACACCACGAACCGGCTTCGCCTCGGTCGTCTCCGCACGTTCTACGGTCGCGCGGTGAGCCCTCTCGGAACTCTCCTGTGCCACGGCGGCGACAAGGTTCTCGCGCTCCGAGCGAGAACTTCCTGAAG
>NZ_DATKQC010000309.1:0-7450 GCF_035532915.1 Edaphobacter sp. | reverse complement strand
GTGGATCATCTGCCGCTATCACTGGAACGGCGCGGTAAAACCACACAACGCCCCGATTCTCGCCCCGACCCAGCCCTGCCGCTCCATCAGATCGCGATCTCAGCGTATCTGGATTTCGGCTACTTGCACCACGGGCTGTTATGGCAGTCCCATGCGGAAAGCGC
This sequence comes from Edaphobacter sp., assembly GCF_035532915.1. GTDB lineage: Bacteria > Acidobacteriota > Terriglobia > Terriglobales > Acidobacteriaceae > Edaphobacter. The sequence continues at coordinate 7,286 of NZ_DATKQC010000309.1, read as the reverse complement.
ATATCGAAAGCTGCGGAGTCAGCAGCCGAAGCTGCAAATTGCCATCGGACCCTGGAATTGCACCGGACGCGCTGAAAGCCGCCCGAGAGATCAGTCGCGGCAAACCGGATCATATCTCGACAACCCTGGCGCAGGCAGTGGCGCTGGCCCGAGGCACCGCGCGGGCAATCGTTCTGGCTAAAGGAACATCTCGTAGGCGTGGGATTCGACTAGCCCCACCGATAATGACAAATAAGTTGCAGGCGCGCGGCCATTCCAATTCTCAACCACGGTCGTATTTTTAACTAAGCTGCCGCCTTCTCTTTCTTTCCAGAACGCGAGGAGCGTATCCAGTGAAAGACGGAATATCCGGTGGCAATCAGACAAAGCACGATGAATCCAACCATGCTCCAGAAAAATGCGTCGGTATGCACAATATGCAGAAACTGCTTGCCATACTTGATGGCCAAAAGACCGAGAATAATGAATCGGCCTACGCGCGAGAAAAAATTGATGACGAGCAGTTTCCACATGGCGTAATCCAACGCGCTGGCGACGGCAATCACCAGGGTGAATGGGAACGGCGGAGGAGCAAGACAGGCCACCACCACCGCAAGCCCGGATCGCTCACCGAGATGATGTTTAAGCCGGTCGAACTTTTTTTGCCCCGCGACTTTGCGAATGCCCTCTTCGCCGAATTTACGGGCAACCAGCGACAGCGCCAGGACACCTATGGTAGATCCGACAGAGGCAGCCAGAACATACCAGGGGAAGCCCTTATGGTGCTGCGCAATCAGGCTGACAACAAGAAGATCGTTGCCAAACGGTAGGATGAGAAAGGATGAATCGAACGCCCCCAGCAGCAGTGGCCCGAAGTACCCCAGATGAATGAAGAAAACAAGAATTAGATGAAAAAATTTGACCATAAGGACTTTTCCCTCTAGACCGGCCGCCGAAAACTTGTCACTTGTGAGATTCGCGGAACGGGACGGTCGGCTGTTTGGTGTGAAATTCTTGTGCCAGTTGTACAAAAGGCATTGTCATTCTGGAAGTGCGCGGAGGAAGGATCTATGGATAGACGTTATTTTTCGCCCGCATCCAACACTCATGTGCAAATTTGTTGAACGAATGACCGACTCACCAAACCATGAACGGTGACTCATGATCGTTGCTTGGCTGCTCCTTTTTATTCCGATCTCGTTGGTGTTGGCCTATTGGGTCCACGCGTCTCCGGTCTGGATTTTTGCCTGCGGCGCGGTTGCCATCTTCGCACTCGCCGACTGGATTCGGCGCGCCACGGATAGCTTGGCCAACCGGGCCGGATCCTCCATCGGCGGTCTGGTGACCATTTCTTTTGGCAGCACAGCGGAATTGATACTTGCGCTATTTGTGCTAGCACCGGCAACACGTATGTCGTCAAAGCGGAGATTACCGGTTCGATGATTGCCTCCAGCCTGCTGGCTTTGGGGCTAGCGGTCCTTGTGGAGGCTGGACGCGCGCGAAGCAAAAGTTTCCAGCCGGAGCGGGCGGAGTTGCTCAACGGTCTTCTGACGCTGTCTACCATAGCACTGTTGCTTCCCGCCTTCTTCGATTACACGGAACTCCACCTGCCCGGCCACGCCAACCTTGTGCGGTCGGATGAAAAGCTGAGCCTGACCGTTTCCGTCGTCCTGATCCTGGTCTATCTGGCCAACCTGGTCTATACCCTGATCACTCACCGCGATGTGTTCGCTTCCCGCAGATCGAACGAGCCACCCATCTGGTCGCTCTGGAAATCCTTGGGGATCCTGCTCGGCGCCACTGTTTTTATAGCGGTCGAATCGAATCTGATCGCACGCAACCTGCAGGCAACCACGACCCGGCTTGGCGTGACCACGTTGTTTCTCGGCGTCATTGTGCTGGCATTGATTGGAAATGCGTCCGATATCATCTCCGCGGTGTATTTCGCACGCAAGGACCGGATGGGACTGGTAATGGGGATATGTCTTGGCTCGACAGTTCAGGTCGCCCTCCTGCTGGCCCCGGTGCTGGTATTAGTCTCTTACCTCATGGGGCATCCCATGAACCTGGTTTTTACCAATCCCCTCGAGTTGATTGCAATCGTAGGTGCCGTGCTCGCGGTAAATGCTATTGCCAGGGACGGAGAGACCACATGGTTCGGGGGCGTGCTTCTGGTTGCCGTCTACTGTTTATTTGGACTGGCGTTCTTTTTTGCCACAGCGCCGCATCCAACTGGAAGATAGCGTCTTCAATCCAAAAGCTATCGGGAGCATTGCATGAAAGCCACATGGAAGCCGCATACCGAACATGGAAAACTGTCATCCGAAGACCGCCAGGAACTGCCAGAATCGGTCTATGCTTTTCCCAAACTGCGCAAAGAGCCGATGACGGACGCGTCCCACGTCCGGGATGCCATGGCCCGATTCGATCAGGTGGAGGGAGCCTCTGACAGCGATCGCGATCAGGCCTTTGCCAATATCCATGAAGCGGCGAAGCACTACAAGATCCACATGACAGAGAAGCGCTGGCAGGATTTCGGCAAGCGTCCGCAAACGCGCCATCCGGCCCACACGAGCTGAATACCAACGGGTAGATATTGAGGCGGTTGAGGCGGCGCATCCTAAAGTGTGGCTGAAAAGGCCGCGAAAGTGAGGAGCGATGAGCCGTCGCGCAGGCCAGGATAGACCGTGGTTTACCGATCTGGCTGAGTCGATCAGACTGGCCTTTGCCGAGTTCCTGGCCCTCCCCACCGGAATCATCTTCTGCTTTCTCGCTTTGAGCGCGGGGGCTCACTTGCTGGATCTCGCCAACCCCGCGTGGCTGGTGCCGCTGTGTGGCCTGTTGCGGGCGCATGTGTTTGCAAACCCCGGTGCCACCGGGACCATACATCTAGGATACCGTCTCATGCGCCAAAGCCGCTGTGACATTCCCGCTGGCATCCAGTAGAACCTGAGCCACGCTGGTGCAAATATGGTCCTCTGCTCCTCCGCTGATATCTTTGGCGGCTTTGGCGGGATCTCCTATGTAATTCCAAAGCCCAATAATGATTTTTCGCTGGGGTTGCTGTGCGCGCAGGCTTTTGTAGGCGGCCCGCGCGTAGGACAGCGCATACGGCGGCAGGGCCGACAGACAGACCAAGTCCGGCGCGGCTTGGGAGACTTCCGCGAGCATCCCGTCCACACTCCCAAGATGGATCATTTTCGCGGAATGCCCCGCACGCTCCAGAAGTTGAGCCAGCATGATCGCGATAACTTCATCCGCGTCATCGCGCACCGGGACGCACGCTATTTTCTTTGGAGCGAGCACCCGAAGAGTGGGAATTCCTTCAGAGGTCCCATGGACGTTTCCATTCGACATTGCTTTTCTCGCGGCATCGGATGGTTTGGGGTCTTCGCTGCTGAGACACAATTCCTCCACCAAGTCTTTCGTGGTTTGCATGATGAATCCGACCGTTGCATCGTCGATTACATTGCCATGACGGTCCTGCTCGGACAAGCTCAACGCAGGCACCAGCACGGAGTCGTAAAGGTCCTCAAGAGATTTGTCCTTCAGATAGGTGTCGAGTACCTGGCTGGCTTCGCGCTGGTCGCCCGCCAGCAGGCGCTGGTAGTACTGAGCTTCGGGTCGCATGACAGGCTGATCGCCGAGCAGCACAGTCAGGAATTCCAGGCTGGGCACATGCCCGCCGACGATGACCACGCAGACAGTGAGGGGAACGGACAGAATCAGGCCGATCGGTCCCCAGAGGATGGTCCAGAAAACTGCCGCCACCAGAATAGCGAGCGAGGACAGGCCGGTGTGCCTGCCATAAACATGGGGTTCTATGAAATTCGCCGTCACCACTTCCATGCAGAAGAAAATTGCCATGATGACCAGAGTGTGCGTCCATCCGTTGAAAACCGCTATGGAGAATGCCGAGGGCAGAATGCCGGCGATGGGAGCTCCGATATAAGGAATAAAGCGTAGAACTCCCGCGAGCGCTCCCCACAATATCGCATGAGGCAACCCCATGAAATGCAGAGCGGTGAAGATAATCGACCCATAGCAGGTATTCACCAGCAATTGCAGAGAGAGATATCTACTGACTCTGCGGCTTGCATCGTCTAGCGCCTGAGTCATCAGGTTCAGATGGCCGTGCCCGGTCAGCCGGATGAAACGGTTTCGTAAATCCTCCCGCTGCATCAGCATAAAGAACGTGAAAACAATCACCAGCAGAATGGAAACCATCGCCCCCAGGACGCCGTGAATCGTGCCCAGCCTGCCGTTTGTCTGCCCTACCTCCTGTACTGAAACCGGTCGATTCGGGGAAGCGCCTAACGCTTTGGTGCTGGGATGCCGTTGATCGGGCGTGGTGTTTGAACTCAAGACGCCAATTTTCTGGCTCAGAAGCTCGACTTCTTTCTGCGCGCGTGAGAAGCTCGTCGACTTTGACGAGTGAAGCGTGGCAAGTTTTTCGTTAATGTTCGACGCATAGGCGGGGAGGTGAGCGGTTACGTCGACCAACTGCGTGAAAACCGTCCAACCGCCGCCCCCCACGATGCCCCCCGCCGCGAGAATCACCAACGAAATGGCCAGTATCCTGGGCAAACGAATTCGTTGTAGAAAGGTAACCACGGGGGCGAGCAAGAAGGAAAAAAGTACCGCGAGAGCAAGCGGCACAACCACTTCTTTCGCCAAGTAGAGGACAGCAATCGCAACAACCGCCACGACGATGATCAGAAGCCGCGAAAGTTCCCGGGATGCGCTGGAGCGGGTCACCATGAGAGTGACATCGGAAAAATCCGATGCTCCTAATTGTTTCGTGTCGCTCCCTCAGGGAGCGGCTGATACTTAGGATGCCGATTCCGGACGTATCTCAACGAAACGATGTGGCGCCCTTACTGACTACCAGTCTTTGCGCTGAAAGAGAAGTTGCACAGGTTACATAGGAAGAAAGCGGATGCTCGCACTACTGAGACAAGATTCGCATCTGAGGAGGTGGGGAGAGCTTGGAATGCTGCTTTTTCGTTGCGCAACCGCGACCGTGCTGTGCAGTGTGGTCTCACTGACACCGACGCTTGCGCATGGTCAGGAGCAGAACGCTCGCGATCTGGTCCAGTCCATTGTCGACAACGAACTGAAGGCTGACACGAACGGACACTCGCGCTGGATTTATCGCGACGCTCACACGGTCAACGGCAAGAGCACGGTGAAACTCGTAGTACAGATCCCGGAAGGCGACGTCTCGAAGACCATCGAGATGAACGGCCATCCCCTCACAGCGCAGCAGCAACAAACCGATAAGCAGAAGATGCACCGGTTTGTGACCGACCCAGCGGTGCGGCAGAAGCAGAAACGAAACCGGCAACAGAACGGCAAAAAGGTAGCTTCGATGATGAAAATGCTGCCCGGTGCGTTTCTATGGACGGGGTCTGGGGAGCAATGGAACAGTGAACCGACTTAAGGTCCAGCCCTCACTCTGACCAGAGCCGTCCGAAGGGAACGCCATGCAGGTTGCTGGCAAAGGGAATGATTTCCGTACCTGCATACAGCACCACGCCGCGGACCCAATTCTTGCCTGCGGCGCTTGCCAGAGCCTGCAGCCCGCGTACATCATTGCTTCCCAGGGTTGCGGAAGCTTTGATCTCCACTCCGACCACTCTTCCAGCGCGGTCTTCCAGGACTATATCCACTTCCTGGCCAGATGCGGTGCGCCAGAAGAAGAGTTCTGGCTGAGTGGCACTCCATGTGGATTGCTTCCGCAGTTCCATCACCGCAAAATTCTCCAACAACGCACCGGCCAGATTTCCCTCTGTCTTTAGGCGTTCCACAGTCACGCCCTGCAAGTAGGCAAGCAGCCCAGAGTCGTTCAAATAGACTTTTGGGGTCTGAATGACGCGTTTGCCGAGGTTTCGTGCCCATGGGCGTAGCAGCTGTACAAGAAACGTCGCTTCCAGCAGGGCAAAGTAGCGCTTCAACGTCGTTTGCGCCAGAGCGACAGTGCGCGACAGTTCGGCGAAATTCAGCAAACCCCCAGCGCGCGCGGCGACGACGGAGTGCAGACGTGGAACAGCCGTCGCGTCTCCAAGATTCGCCAAATCGCGAATATCCCGCTGAAGGATCGTCATGACATAAGACTGAAACCAGGCGTCGCGTCTTGCAGGGCTCATGCGGGCAACTGCCAGAGGATAGCCACCGGCCAGAACGGCCTCCAACAACTCGTCACGCCGCGTCGAGGCGGCCATTCCTGACCAGCCGACGGGCTGCCGGGAAAACAGGGTGTCCACAAAGCCCTCTTTTACGCCGCGCATTTCTCCCTGGGAAAACGGCCAGAGGGTCAACACCTCCATGCGCCCCGCCAGGGACTCAGACAACCTGGGCAAGAGCAGTACATTCGCCGACCCCGTGAGCAGAAATGTTCCGGGTTGCCGGTTCCGGTCAATGGCAGCTTTGATCACAGGAAAGATCTCGGGGATATGCTGCACCTCATCGAGCGTGACCGGAGTGTTCAGGCCGGCAACGAAACCATTGGGATCGCTCTTGGCGGCTGCCAGAATGCCTGGATCATCGAAGGTAAGATACTGTCGGCCCTGTTTCGCCAGATTTGCCGATTGCACCAAGGTGCTTTTCCCGGTTTGACGAGCGCCGTTGACCAGAACGGCCGGCGAGTCTGTCAGCGCCTCGAGAAGTCTGTCGGTAAGGTGACGATGGATCATGCTAGTATTATCAGCCATTGTGCGGATGATAATCAACCACATTGTGGGCGATTATTTGAGCTGGTGTTCTTGGCCAAAACCGCGAAGTCCATCCTGGATCTGGAACGCCGCCGCAGCCGGCTGATCTTGGCCGTCCATCAAACGGTCATTTTATCTAACCACTATAGAAGCCACACATCCCTCGCGATCGAAATAGGTGAAGCTCCATGCCCGTCGACTTTCTGACACTCACACAGCGGCAGCGCTATGGCCGTTACCCCGACTCATTGTCTATGGACGAGCTGGCACGCAACTTCCACCTCGATGATGAGGATCGGGATTGTATAGCCAATAAACGGCGCGACAGCAGTCGCCTTGGCTTCGCACTGCAACTTGCGACAGTTCGGTTTCTGGGGACCTTCCTCGAAAACCCGGCCGCCGTGCCCATCATTGTCTTGCACTTCCTGGCGACCCAGATCGATGTGGCCGACCTCACTTGCGTTGCAGCTTATCGCCACAGTGAGCAACGCTGGCGGCATACTGCCGAGATCCGTACCCGCTACGGATACCGCGAGTTCGTGGACGGAGGCGTTCAGTTCCGTCTTGGCCGCTGGCTTTGTGCTCTTTGCTGGA
>NZ_DATKQC010000308.1:0-6155 GCF_035532915.1 Edaphobacter sp. | reverse complement strand
ACGCACGTCGTCGCATTTTATTAGTTGCTGCGTCCAGCAGGTCGGCAAACAGCGGAGTAGGAAGATGCTGCAGACACCCCCGGAAAGGAGACTTGCTATGCCTAATTTCGTTGGCGCAGTTACCGGCACGGACGCCAAGGTGGGCTCGGCTGCCCTGGCTTGGTTCGCAGGTGGTGAGCGCGTCGGCTACGACCCCAAAGCGCGGGTCCTCGTCCTAGCGCAGGGTGCGGCTCTTCGTTCATCGGATTTCTTTTGTCAATTGCTTATGCCGATCAATCTTTGAATGTGCGCGTGAGTTTCAGCTGACTTGATAAAGCTGTCGGCAACGTCGGCACGCGAAATTGTGAATCCGAAGCGAGGTAAGTGGCCTTCCCGCACCCGATATCTTCCAGTGTAAGGATCATCAGTGAGTCTGGGCGGGCGCACAATAGTCCAATCAAGACCGCTCTCAAAGAGAACTTGCTCCATTGCGGTTGCGTCTTTGACGACGCCGGAAAAGAACAGCCGGCCCAGGAGATAGGTGGGCGGCACTATGGAATCCTTGAACAGAAAAGCTGACGATTCGACCACAAGTCGCCGCAACTTGGCTCGATGCATGGCGCTGGTGAGAGCAAGGGCGAAGCGATGTAGCAAGTCGTGGTCGGATTTCGCAATGGGTAGCCGGGGGCCGAAGCCCGACAGAATTGCGTCGTGGCCTTTGATCGCTTCGGCAAGTTCCTCGATATTGAGAAGGTTCCCCTGTCTGACAGTGACGCTATCGCAGAATGGCTTGAGCCGATCAGGTGACCGCACGAATGCGGTCACCGAATGGCCTCTCTCGATTGCCTTCCGAACGACTTGCAGTCCTGTTCCTCCGGTGGCGCCCAGAATCATCAGTTTCATCTTCGACATTCCTCCTTACATCCTGTGCTTTCCCGCTCGGGCTGCGGCCAAGCCGAGACTGCCCGGGCCGCGCTCAGTTTGGGAATTGGCTGATGGAGAGAACCTCCGGTCAGCAAAGCTGGTCATGTACGACGCGCCCAACGCTGCGAACGTGACCAACGGCTCGAGCGCCATGAGTCCGTCTCCAGAAAGCAGGTGCGAGTACGAAGCACTGAGGACTGTAATGCCAAAACCCACGTATGCCCATTCTTTGAGCCGAGCCCATCCCGGGACCAGAAGCACGCAGGTTCCCACCAACTTCGCGACGCCCAGAAGATCGGAGAAATAGACGGGATAACCCAGGTGAGCGAGTGCTTTCATCATGGCGGGTGCATGCGTGACCGCCATGATGCCCGAGATGGACATGATAGTCGCAACGAAGAGCGTCGCTGTCCAATAGGTTATTTTTCTCATGTTCATTGTTTCTTTTACCTCTTGCTTTAGAAGACCGGCGGGGATCGCGATTTGTGACGGACGCTCCCTACTGTGGAACTGAGGGCAACTCTGGCAGATGAGAAAGCTTTGCTGGGTTGGTCAGCACATAGATCGCCCTGATTTGTGTCTCGCCAGCGTCGATTGTCAGCACAGAAAACGGCTTTCCGTTCAGATAGCTGACGATTCCAGGCTCCCCGTTGATCTGTGCCAACTGATGGACCAGATTCTTCGGCAGCAGCTTTTTCAGGCCGCCCATAGCTCCACGCGCTACTTTGCCGATGCCGTGAATCAGATTGGGAACCGCTAGGCCGTTGCCGCCACCGTCGGATTGAAGCACGACGTCGCTTGCGAGAAGGGTCACCAGTTCCTCCATGTCGCCGCTGCTCGTGGCCTTCAAGAAACGTTCCAACAGGTCCTTCTTCTTTCGTTCCGATGTCTTGAAGCGCGGCTGCAGGGCGCCGACGTGCTGACGAGCGCGGCGAAGAATCTGGCGGCAGTTTGGTTCGTTTTGAGCAAGAATTGCGGTGATTTCTGCGTATTCGTATTCGAAGACTTCTCGCAGGAGGAAGACGGCACGTTCTATCGGTGTGAGGCGTTCCATCAAGATAAGAAACGCCATGGATAGAGACTCATCAATTTTGATCAGCCCCAGCGGATCGCTTTTGGGATCGGTCATGATCGGTTCGGGCAGCCATTCGCCTACGTATTCCTCGCGTTGCGCACGCGCGGACTGTAACTGATTGATGCAGAGCCTGCTGATAATCGTGACCAGAAATGCACGCGGCGACCGGATGTTGTCGTCCGCTGTTTGCTGCCAGCGGATGAACGCCTCCTGTAGCATGTCTTCTGCGTCGGCTACGCTCCCCAACATGCGATAGGCAATTGAAAAGAGCAACCCGCGATATTGCTCGAACGTAGCCAAACGAATCGAATCTGATGATCCATTCGCTTGCGATCCTTCCGCGTATTTCAACTCGTTGTCCTTCAACATTGCATTGAGCTCCGGGGCGGCTCTGTTAAGACTGATGATCCTTCGACGTCTTAAGGCTCATTGATATATCGTGCTACCTTCAGCGTGTCTCGTGGATTGAGTATCAGGCGACAAACCATGCCGTGAACAAATGAACGATCCCAACATGCTCACTCTAATCAAGACCGGGAGAGCGCAGTTTTGTGACAGTTGCGGCAAGAATCTCGCAAAACGTCACAGTGCCGCCAACAGGCATGCAGAAGGCCGCTGGATTATCGAGACTGCCTAGACGCTTCTCAGGGGGCTGCAACTTTTCTTTGAATCCATTTGCCGGCCGTACTTAATCTATCAATGATAGATATTGCTTCACTGCGATATCCGGGGTGGGGAAATGACTAGCAGGATTCGTACAGCACTTGTTCTCCGAATAGATAATGAGAATTTGAAAGTACCCCCAAAGTACCCCTTCTCGTACCTTGCAAAAAAATAACCCAACTCGCCAATCGCGCCCGTCGACGCATTCGCGGAGTTACAACACTGACCGAAAAGCGAACTGGGTCAACAGCACTCGTTGGTAGAGAGAATTCTGGCCGGGCTGCGCTCGGGAGATCCGACAGTACTGCTCGACGTGAGTTCTGAGATTCACGTTTGTCAACGGTCGCATTGCAGAGATGGAAGTGATCGGCGACCCCGAACAGCTGCGCACCATCGGGATCAGTGTGCTGGGTGTTAAGACGGCATATCAACCGCGACCAAAGAGCTGTGTTTCCCTGGCGAGTCCGATGGTCGTCCGTTTCGGGCCAATGCGCGAATCTTCCATCCGTGCCGTTCAAGCGTGCGAGCTGTTTCGCCCCGATTCCGCCGGTGGTGCACCTCAACTTCTTGAACCGCTCGCTGCGGACCCGCATGCCAGGTGGTGTGGCAGGGGAGAGCGCGCGATCGCTCCCCCTATGCCGATTCAAAAGTTCTTGATGGCCAGCCCAGCCTTCGGTGTAGGATGCGGCATTACGATCGTCGCTTTTGAATGGAGGCTACCGTGGTCGGTTGGAAGCTTTGAACAGCTCGCACACCTGCGCGAGGTGGGTGAGAAGTTCTACCGATATCTCGACCTGATTTTTCTACAGTACGGGCTGACGCCTTCCGCCGGTGACGCCCAGCCTCGGAATTCCGCCTGAAAAAAGCTGCAGCGTCGCTCAGGTTCATCTATCCACCGTCATTCGGACCTCCGCCAAGCTATTGCTGTCCGCCAGACGCATCTCCTCCACCGGCGCCGCCGCCACCCTGTCCCCCCAGATTCCAGGAGGCAGAGAACAGATTCTGTCCCGCCGAGGGCGAGGCACTCAGAATCGGCTCCACGCCAGCGAGCAAGGTACATGCGGTCAGCGAACCGGGGGCTCCCTGCGTGGCGACAATCATCACTGCGTCGCCGCGATGTAGATCCGGCAAGAGAATGATGGGGGCGCGCTGCAGCATCTGCGAGATGTCTCCACCGTGGTGCCCGGCACCAGTCTCCGTGGAAACCTGACCCGCTGCGGGCTGCACGCTCGCAGCGGGTCTCGCCGGGGCGGAAGCATGGGCAGGCTCTCCGTCGTGTGCAGCATTACCTTGCGGTCCCCCTTCATGGTTGCCGCTCGCTGGCTTCAGGCGTGCCGCGATCGCTTGCGCCATCGCGGGATCGAGTTTATGCAGCTGGGAGTCAGCATTCATGTGAATGACCTCCGGCTTCTTCGTTTTGAAGTCTTTCACGGTCAGCGTATTGGCAGCTGGATCGGTAGAAACCACAGATCCGGCAATATTGCGGAAGCTGCCGGCAACAATTTCTTCCGCCTGCATCTCAGCGCCGTCCGCGCTCCGATCTCCGCGGGCACGAAGCTGGTCGCCGGGATGGATTTGATCCAGAGTGGACACCTTCGTATCGCTGAACTTGATGGAACCCGGCTCGTACATGCGGATCACCGTCTTGGGAGTGGTGTGGATCGCCACGGTGGTGTTCAGGTGAGTAATCGTCACCGTCCCAGCCGCCGCATCGACAGATTTCACGATTCCGCCAACCCCGCGTCGTTGCCAGTCCGCCTCTTCGGCCTGGTGCTCTTTGGCAATATCGGCCTCGCGCATGGCAATCACCGTGGTCGCAGTTGGACCTGATCCATCTGGAGCCGGCCGCATCGCGATCAGAACGCGATCGCCAACGGCCAAATCCGTTAGATGAATGGGCCTTGCACCCGCGATAGTTTTTGCGCCCGGCGTCGTTTCCAGCACGCGCGCTGAATCGGCGACAGTCACGGTGGTCGGGGGACCAGAATCAGGCTTCACGGTCAGCGATTGACCTTTCACTGAAAGGACCGACCCCACCAGGCGACTTACGGTCGCCGGTTGGGCACTGGTTTGTTGGGCAAGGATGCTGCAAGCGGTAGGCGGCACGACGCCAGTCAGTCCGCCGATCAGGACAAGTGAGCCGAGGAACCGGAGTGAGCCCATGGAAAACCTTTCTCCTCGCATGTGACAGAAGCAATCTGCACACGCGTATCTGTTCTAAAGAAGATGACGGTATGTCCGCTGGAAGGTTTCATGAATCGAGCACATACTATACCTTTTTGAAAGGGTCGGCTATTCCACCCAAGGAGGGGACCGTTGCGACGCCTGGCCTGGCTGAAGCCATTCCTTTTCCCGGTTCTGTTGTTCAGTTTTACCTGCGCCGCGTCGCGGTTGCTTGCTGCGCAAACGCCGCATCCTGGCGGCGAGACCATTGTGATGATTCGGCACGGAGAGAAACCGCCCGGCGGACTCGGCCAGTTAACCTGCCGAGGTTTGAACCGGGCACTGGCGCTGCCGCCTCTTTTGATCGCCCGCTACGGCAAGCCAGACGCAATCTACGCGCCCGATCCTGCCGTTGAAATTCAGGAAGGGAAGATGGGGCCGCATTACTCCTATGTGCGCCCGCTGGCGACCATTGAGCCCACCGCGATTCGCCTGGGCATGCCGGTGAACACGCAGATTGGGTATGACCAGATTGCAGAATTGCAGCAGACGCTGCTGCAGTCTGCCTACGCCCATTCGCTGATCTTCGTTGCCTGGGAACACGATAATCTGTATCGCTTCGCCAAACAGATATTGCAGGACTATGGAGACGGAGCGTCTCTATTGCCGCCCTGGCCGGGCTGGGACTACGGCACGATCTATGTTTTCCATATCACGCAGCCGGAAAACGGCGGCAAGCCGCATGCAACCCTCACCATCCAGCAGGAAAACCTCGGCGGCAAGCTGACGAATACCTGTCCCGGTCCGGAATAGGCCAATCTCGCGGTTATCCTGGTTGGCATCTGCATCGCGGTTCATCACTGCGGTGCGTCGAGGGAACTTTGCGCTCGATCGTGACGTACCTCCAATCCAGACAGGTTTCGATTGGAGCCAACACGATGATCTTGCCGACTCGAAGGACGTTTCCAACGCCAAGGATGGTTGCGGCCGCGGTCATTCTCGCCGCTTGCAGCGCTGCGTGCGTGGCTCAGAATTCGGACGCCAAAAAGGACTCGGATCTTAACCTCGCGCTCCATGCCAACACTCACGTCACTGCTGCGGACCTTGGTTTGCCGGAATATCCGGGCGCCACACCCTACAAAAATCCAGACGACAAGGATTCCGACTCCGCGGTCGATCTTGGTTTCACTTTTGGCAACGTGCACTTTCTGGTGAAAGCCGCCAGTTACATTACCCACGATTCCCCAGCGCAGGTCCTGGACTTTTATCGCAAGCCGCTGTCGCATTATGGCCAGGTTCTGGAATGCGATCATGGTCATCCGGTTGGCTCGCTGACGGTGACGCGCACCGG
>NZ_DATKQC010000307.1:0-6584 GCF_035532915.1 Edaphobacter sp. | reverse complement strand
CCTTGAACGCCGCGCGCATGGCAACCTCGGTCTTGCCATACCCCACATCGCCGCAGAGCAGGCGGTCCATCGGCTGCGTCGACTCCATGTCGCGCTTGATGTCGGCAATGGCGTTCAACTGGTCGTCGGTCTCGTTGAAGTCGAAGGCGTCCTCGAACTCGCGCTGCATGTTCGTATCCGGCGAAAAAGGAGTGCCCTGAATCGACTCGCGCTGCGCATAGAGCTTCAGCAGCTCGGCGGCCATATCGGCCATCGCTTTTTTGACCCGCGCCTTGGTCTTCTGCCAGCCCTGCGTGCCCAGCTTGTTCAGCTGCGGAGCAGGCCCCGTATCGGTGCTGCGGTATTTCTGTATAAGGTCAAGCCGGGTCAGCGGAACGTAGAGCTTGGCCTGGTCGGCGAACTCCAGAATCATCAGCTCCAGCGGCGGCGCATCGTTCTCTTCGATGACGCGCAGGCCGCAGTACTGCGCGATGCCATGCTCGACGTGAACGACGTAATCGCCAACGGCAAGATCGCGGAAGTCGGAGATGAAGGCAGCGGCCTTCGACTTGCCGCGCCGTGCAGTTCGCACCGTAACATCGGCATCGTCGGAAAGATCCTGTGCGCCGAAGATGACCACCTGCCGCGCCGTCGTCCGGTCGAGGTCGAGTATCTGCGCGCCCGCGGCAATCGTTGTCTTTACGATGACCGGCGTGCGCAAGTCTCCGGCAAGATAGCTGGACTCGGAGTAAACAGTAGAGCTGCCATGCTGCTCCGTCCGCGAACCCAATCGGTAGGGAACCTGGTACTCCTGCAAAAGCCCGGCCAGCCGCTCGACCTCTCCCTGGTTCGGAGCAGTCAGCAGAATACGCGCATCCTGCTTCATCAACACGTTGAGCTGATCGATCAGCGCCGGAATACTGCCATGAAACCGCTGCGTCGGACGAGTGGCAAAGTCCACCTCCGACAGGTCGCTGCGGTCGGCGTCGAGCACATCGACCGCGCCAAGCTGATCCAGCTCGCAGCCACAGAATTTGCGCAGGCGGTCGTCGAGATCCCACGGCGAAAGATAAATATCCTCAGGCCGAACCAGATTGCCGATGCCGGAGCGATCATGACGTTGCTCGACTTTGTTCCACCAGCGCTCCCCCTGATTTTTCACCATCGCCGGCTCTTCGATGAAGACGCGCGGCGCAGGCCCGCTCGCCGTCAGCAGATTGAGCAGCGTATGGGTAGCTCCAGCGACCGGCGCAAAAAACTCCCATCCGGGAAATACGGTGGCCTCGCCCGTACGCGTAGCAACGTGCGTCTGCAACTCGACCGGCTCCTCTCCGCCTTCAATCGCCGCACCGGCAATTCCGCTGCGAGTCAGACGCGCATTGATCGCGCTCAGGACCTTCTCCGTGACTGGAATCTCAGTTAGCGGCAATAGCAGCGCCTCATCGAGTGGGCTGCTGCTGCGCTGCGTCTCGGCGTCGAAGGTGCGGATGGACTCGATCTCGTCGCCGAAGAAGTCGATGCGTACCGGGCGGTCCATCTCAGGCGAGTAGACATCGATGATGCCGCCGCGCACCGTGACCTGTCCTGGCATCTCCACTACATCGACGCGGCTGTAGCCGACCGAGAGCAGATGCTCGATCAGCATGTCCGGCATGTACTCCTCGCCGACCTTCAGATGCAGCGCCAGCGCCTTGTAAAAATCGCGCGTAAACAGCTTCATGCAGGCTGCTTCGACCGGCGCAATCACCAGCCGTGCCGTCCCATTGGCGATCTTCCAAAGCGTCGCCGCCCGCGTCTCCTGAATCTCAGGGTGCGGAGAGAGGTTCTCGAACGGCAAAACATCGTGGGCAGGCAGCCGCAAAACCTGCGTGGGGTCCAGCGCCCCGGTCAGCTCGCAGGCCGAGACCACAGCCGCATGAAGCGATTCGGCCGCCTTGTTGTCCGAGACCACGATGACGCATGGAGCATTGGCGGCGCGAACGAACAGAGGCAGATAAAGCGCCCGCGCCGTCGACGTCAGTCCGGACACACGTCTGCGCCCCGTGCCTCCGCTCAGGTGGCGGCGTACACGCTCAAAGGCCTCAGAGTGTTCAAGGTCCGCAAGTAGCTCGCGGACGAAGGGAAGAACCATGCTGACTTGATTCTAGTGGAAGCGGATGTTTTCAGGCATTGGTTGATTGGAGTACTATCTTTCACCCGCAGGCAAGATAACCTGCAATGCTGCCCGATCCTGAAGGGCTGCGGTGCTTCGGACAGCAGATTTTCAGGAGGATGAGCATGGACACTTTACGGAAGCGGGCAGTTTTGGCGCTTTTATCGGTAATGCTTCCCTGGGTTACGGGCTGCACCCGGCACAGCAAAAGTGAACACTATTACCTGGTTGCGACGAACATCAACCTGCCTTACTGGAAGACGGCTGCGGACGGTTTTCAGGCGGCCGCGGCTCAATATGGCGTCACCGCCGAAGTCTGGGGGCCAACGTCGTTCGACCCGCAGGACGAAGTGAAGGAGTTCCACACCGTGGCTGCCCGTAAGCCCGCGGGAATCCTCGTCTCCGTCGCTAACGCCGCGCTGATGCAGCCCGAGATCGACGCGGCCATCGCCGCGGGAATTCCGGTTATCACCATCGATTCCGACGCGCCTGGGAGCCATCGTCTCTACTTCATCGGCACCAATAATCTGGAGGCGGGCAGGCTCGGCGGCGAACGCGTAGCCGCGCAGTTGAACAGCAAGGGCAACGTCGTCTTCTTTACCATCGCCGGACAGCCCAACCTCGAAGAACGGCTCAAGGGCTACAAAGATGTGTTCGCAAACTATCCCGGAATCAAGATCGTCGATGTCTTCGACATGAAGGGCGACTCCGGCCTCGCCATGGACAAGGCGCAAGAATACCTCGGCAAGACCGGCAAAGACAAAATTGACGCCATGATCTGTCTGGAGGCCTCGGCCGGCAAGGACGTAGGCGAGGCCTACAAGAGGGCCAATTCAAAGGACAGACTACTGGTTGCAATGGACGTGGATGCAGCGACCTTAAATCTGGTGCAGAGCGGAGTGATCGACTCTACCATCTCGCAAAAGCCATACACGATGGCGTTTTTAGGATTGAAGGGCTTAGACGATGTGCATCACTATCCCTTGAAGCCGCTGGGAAAAGACTACGGGCTCGATCCGGATTCGCCATTCCCGGCCTTCATCGACACCGGGGTCGCGTTGATAGACAAGACCAACGTGCAGTCGGTGTTGACCAAGCCCTCCGGTTCGCAATGAGGCCGGCCCGAGCCCCTGCGCCTGAGTGGCAGGGGCCTCGGACTATACCGGGCAGCGTTATGGAGTGACCACAATTTTGCCGATCTGTTGGTTTGACTCCATGTAGCGATGGGCCTCGACAATCTGCGCGAGTGGGAAGACCTTGTCGATGCGCGGCTTGAAGTCGCCACTCGCAACGTGGTCGAAGACATATTGCCGAGCCTTGGCCATGCGTTCCGGGTCCTCAAAGATCTCAAACAGCGTGTATCCCCGAATCGTGAGCTGCTTGGCAAGAGCAGTAAAGAGCGGATACGGCGTCCGATCAGTAGCGAGCGCGCCGTATTCAATGATGATTCCGTGATGTGCGGCAGCAGCAGCAAGCGCCTCCAGGCCTTTGCCGCCGATCGGATCGAAGACAATGCGCGCGCCTTTGCCGCCGGTAATCTCTTTCACTCGCTCGACCAGGTCCTCTTCGTCGGTGACAATAACGTGGTCGGCCCCGAGTGCCTGTAACTCCGCTTTTTTGGCCGATGTGCGTGTTGCCGCAATGCTGACGCCTCCTTCGGCTTTTACCATCTCGATGGCGGCGATGCCCACGCTGCTGCTGGCGGCGGTGATCACCACATAGTCGCCCTTGGTAATGTTCGCAATACGGATCAGCGCGCCATACGCCGTCATGTACTGCATCCAGATGGATGTTCCTTCTTCCGGCGAGAGGCTGGCTGGATATTCTGCGACCGCCGATACGGGAACAAGAGCGGCCTCTCCATAGACGCCGTATTGATTGATTGCGAAAGCAGGGATCGTGCTTACGGTCTTGCCGAGCCATGAGCGATCGACGCCTTCCCCGAGAGCCTCGACGATGCCGGATGCCTCATATCCCAGACCCGATGGAAGCGTGGGGTCGATCAAGTAATGACCTTCGCGGAACATGACCTCGGCACGGTTAAGCCCGATAGCCTTGATCCGGAGACGAACCTCGCCCGGACCGGGTTCCGGCAGCGGAAGCTCCTCGATTTGCAGAACTTCAGGGCCGCCGGTCTGGTGAAAGCGAACGACCTTTGCAGTTTGTTTGGACATGAGTGGACCTTCCTTGAATCTTGCTACAACAGATGCATTATGTGATGCTCAGTCGTTCGACAGGTATCAAATAATCCTGCCGCTACCGCACTTCAGCCAGCGATTTTGCAAAAGAATAATCCGAACGGTGCTCAAAACATCGCTCTACGATTGCTTGGTGACGGAGATTGGACTGTCCGGCTCAGGAGGAAGCGCCTCCGCCTCGGCGTCGCCGCCATAGACGACCTGCCCATATTCAAGCAGCGTCACCATCCCCACACCGCCGCAGATATTGCCTGCTACCGCCAGCCACAGCCAGTGCAGAAAGCTCGTCAAAGAGGCCTGCCCTACCAGCACCGCGGTAAGAATCTCGCCGCTGGCCGCGATGCAGTGGGCAAAGTTGCCCAGGCCGACGACGAAGGCGAGCATCCAGATAATCATCACCGACCCTGTAATCGAGTGCGACCCCGACACCAGCCACGCCACCGTCGCAATGATCCAGCCGCCCATGACGCCGCTCCAGAAGATCGTCGCGGTGGGGTGATGCAATGCTTCAAGGCCCAGTTGCGAAAGCGCGTGCACCATGTTCGGGTGCAGCGCTCCAGTAAGTCCGGCAATCGCGGCAAACGCCAGCGCCCCCAGCACATTGGCCGGAAGCACGATGCCCCACAGCCGCAGGGTCTTCCACAGGTGCTTCTTTTCAGAGAGCACCAGCGCCACCGGATAAAGCGTATTTTCCGTGAAGAGTTGCGAGCGCCCAAGGATCACCACGATGAATCCCAGCGGATAAAACATCTTCGCGATAAACAAAGTGGTATTCGTCGGCTCCGTCCCCGGAGCGGTTAGCAGGGCAATCGCAATCGCATTTCCCAACCCCGACAGCCCCATAAAGATGCCGCCCGCCAGCCCGGAGATGGCAAGCGCCACGCTCGAGCGGCCCAGTTCCTGCCGGGCGTTGTTCGCCACCTGCTCGTAGATGTCCTGCGCGCTCGGGCGTTCGAGGTTCTTCTGCGCTTCATTCTTCGGGGCGGGCTGGCGGGGGCGTAGGCGATAGGGCATAGGCTTCCTTGGCTTTTTGAGAGATGCACTTGTGAGATGCAAAAACAACCCGCGTCGCGGCGCTTGTTAGAATCAACTTGATTATGTCTACCGCTACCGCGCTCTCGCCAGAGGTTCTCGCCAAATATCAGCCCGTCATCGGGCTGGAGGTCCACGTTCAGCTTCTGACCGCCTCGAAGGCCTTCTGCGGCTGCGTGAATCAGTACGGCGGCGAGCCGAATACGCACGTCTGCCCCACCTGCCTGGGCCTGCCCGGCGCTCTGCCCGTGCTCAACCGCAGGGCTGTCGAGTTCGCTATCCTGGCGGCAAAGGCCATCAACTGCGAGATTCGCGAGACCAGCGTCTTCTCACGCAAAAACTACTTCTACCCCGATTCGCCCAAGGGCTACCAGATCTCTCAGTTCGACAAGCCCATCGCCGAGCATGGCTGGATCGACGTGCCCGACGCCAGCGGCGCCTCCAAGCGCATCGGCGTCACCCGTCTACATATGGAAGAGGACGCGGGCAAGAGTGTGCACGATGGCTTCGCGGACTCGGTGTCGAAGACCTACATCGACCTCAACCGCTGCGGCACCCCGCTGGTAGAGATCGTCAGCGAGCCCGATCTGCGCACTGCCGACGAGGTCTTCGAGTACCTCACCAAGCTCAAAGAGATCCTCCTCTACACCGGCGTCAGCGACTGCAACATGGAAGAGGGCTCCCTCCGCTGCGACGCCAACGTAAGCGTCATGCTCAAAGGCGCGAAAGAGTATGGCACCAAGGCTGAGGTCAAAAACGTCAACAGCTTCCGCTACATCCGCGCCGCGGTCGAGTACGAAATCGAACGCCAGATCGGCGTCATCGAAGACGGTGGCCGTGTCGTGCAGGAGTCGCGCCTCTGGAACAACGCCGAGGGCCGGACGTTCTCGATGCGCTCAAAGGAGCAGGCGCACGACTACCGCTACTTCCCCGAGCCCGACCTTCCGCCACTGGTCGTAGGTGCGGAGTGGCAGGCCGAGATTCTGAAGAATCTTCCCGAGCTGCCCGAGGCCCGTCGCGCCCGCATGATCGCCGAGTACGAAATCTCCGCGCAGGACGCCGCGACCCTCACCGCGACACGCTCCTTCGCCGACAGCTTCGAGTCGGCAGCGAAGAAAGCGAAGAGCCCCAAGCGTGTAGCCGCCCTGCTGACCAGCGAGCTGACCATGCGCCTCCGTCTTGCCAACCTCGAACTCGATCAGTCTCCCGTATCGATGGCGGGC
>NZ_DATKQC010000306.1:0-4900 GCF_035532915.1 Edaphobacter sp. | reverse complement strand
TGGCGGGTTTGGGTGACTTCAAGTAAGGGCATTTCATTTCTCCTTTGGGTGGTGAATCAAGCGATCTTCCTGCGGGCAATCATCCGCTGCGCTGTCTCGGCAATTTCCCGCGCACGGGCGTAGCAAAGTGCGGCTGGAATCTCGAAGCGACGGCGGACTTCGAGCAGGGTGATTACATCGTTGATCGGCGCGCCTTCCAGCATCCAGAGACGGGCGGAGGCCATGTCCACGGTGCGCTGCGCGTAATAGTGGGGATTGGGCTTGTCGGCGCGGCGCGAAGCCAGCGCGTGCGTGAGGTTCGCGGCATCTTTCCCGTGGGCGAGTTGGTGCAGAACCCACGCCCAGTCCCGCTCCGAATGCGTGTGCTTATCGCGCCGCATTTGCCGTGCAACTCCGCGTAGCGAGAGCACGGCATCGGACGCGGGAATATCCAAGTGGAAGTCATCGGGGTTTGAAACAAAATCGCAGGGGTATTCCACGGTGACGCGATGGGCGGGAACGTACTTGCAATTCATAAATCCCGGAACACGGAGGACACGGTTGCAATCGGTACAAGCAGGATCGCCGCCGAAGGCAATGGCGAGCAGCTTGAGGGTACTTTCCTGCCGCTCGAAGTCGAAGCCTTCGACGCGCCAAAGCGTCTGATATTTGTTGGGCGATGTGGAGAGGATCGCGGTGGGAGCAGGTACAGCATCGGAGGCCCGGAGCGCAGCGATTCGGGCCTCTCCATCGGAGTCGATGTCTATATAGAGATGGCGAACTTCTGCGATGCTCTCTTTGGTGCGTTTCCGGCTGCCAACGCGAAGCGGATTGGCAGCAACATAGATATTTGCGCCGGTGGAGTTTTCGTGCGCGAGCCAACAGAGATAACGAGGCTCAAGCGCACGCTCTAGCGGAACGATTCTCTGAAGCGTTGCGCTGGGAGACTCACGCTTTAGCAGGAGAGCAATCGTTTCACCCTGAGCAAAGCAACGGGTGAGAAAGTCTGCGGCAATGTGCGTCGCTACTTCCTGTTTACGCTGCGGCATGATCCACCTCGAATACCGGCTCGATGAGGAAGTGTTTTGCATCGCGGTCGTATCCGCGAAGCGCCAGCACTTCGCGGATGATGCGGCGGCCTGGTTGTCGCTCAACATGGACAACAAAATCGACCGCCTCCCCGATCTCCGCTTCAGTATCAGAGAAGGTCGTCTGCGCATGGTTGCGCATGACGAGATTGGCGAAGCGATGGAGGGCTTTTTCGGCGGAGTTCGCGTGGATCGTAGCCATCGAACCGGCATGGCCGGTGTTGAAGGAGTCGAGCAGCGTGCGTGCCTCGATTCCGCGCACTTCGCCCAGAATGATCCGGTCCGGTCTCCAGCGGAGAGCCGACTTCAGGAGATCGTCGAAAGAGATATTTGCCTTGAACGTATCGGTCTGGCATTCGACCGCAAGAATGTTTGGTTTCTGGATGTGCAACTCGGCAGTATCTTCGATGACGACGATGCGCTGCTCTTCAGGGATCGCATTTGCCAATATTCGCAAGAGCGTGGTCTTTCCCGTGCCTGTTCCGCCACTGATGAGCAGCGTTTTCCCACTGCGAATCTGTTCCTCCAGAAAGTCGGCGATCGCTCGCGTGAGCGTGCCGCGAGCGATCAGGTCATCGACCGTGTAATGACGGCTGGTGAATTTCCGTATGGTGAGCGCGGGAGCCGGGCGCACGACCGGAGGAATGACCGCCGCCAGGCGGCTTCCGTCCGGAAGCTGCGCGTGCAGAACCGGGTTGTCTTCGTCAAGCCTTTTGCCGAGTTGGTTGGCAATGACTTCGAGGCCGGTGCGCAGTCTGCCGGCGTCGAAAGAGATGGATGCTTCCCGTTGCATGATTCCATCACGTTCGTACCACCATGAGGCGTCGGGATTGCCCATGATCTCGCTGATACTGTCATCGAGTAGCAGTGGCTCTATCGGGCGGAGGAATGGAAGAATCAACTCGAAACTCATAGCGGAATCTCACAGAGGGGGAAGCCCAGCGTTGGCCGGGCTTCCGAGAGTGAAGAAGAAGAGGCTTATGCGACCTCTTCCTCAAGGAGGAGTTCTGACTGCTCCTGCTCTTCCGGGGCGGCCTTTTCGGCGCGGTCGAGCTTCAGGATCGAATCGACCCGGACCTCCCAGATGCGCTGCTTCGCGTTCGCCTTCTTGCTGACGTACTCCCGGCTGCGCAACTCGCCTTCGACCTGAATATGCGCGCCCTTGGTGAGTGTCGCGGCGAACTCCGAGAGCTTGCCGAAGACGACGCAACGGTGCCATTCGGTGTGCGAGACATACTCGCCGCTCTTCTTGTCCTTGTAGGAAGACTTGGTTGCTAGCGAGAGGGTTGTAAAGCTGCGGTTGTTGTTGGCGCGAACTTCTGCGTCGTTGCCGAGAAAGCCGATGAGGGTTACTTTGTTCTGGTACATGATGGTGTCTCCGTTTGTTGAATTTCCCGATCTGGATCGGGTCACACTGGGCGGAGCCTGGCGAGGGGCCATGCTCCCAAGTGCCGAAGGTCTGCTTTCTGGGAGGGACCCGGAAGAAGTTTGCGCGGTGTTCGTACCGCGTTTGCAAACTTCTTCGGGGAGGAACCGTGACCCCGCAGGGGCGACGAAGTCGAAGCAGAAGACCGAGTGCCGCCGGGCGCATGACAAGCCCCGAAGCCGTGACCGAGACAAAGGCGGGATACAAAACGGCAGACACATGCCGGAGCAAAGTTTTCATTTGCGCCCTGGTCAAAGAAGTTCGCCGCCATTGCAGCTCGATTCGCTCTGGCCATCCTGTTCGTCAAGCTACCGAGTGAAGAGCGCAGTCCGCCACCTTCGTTGCGTGCGCAAAGGCTCTCGTTCGTCCGCGTCATCATGCGCAAGATCGGGTGAGGTACAGCAGCCGGATTGGCAGCAAGATTGGACATCGCATCGCCTTGGGAAAGTCGATTCTCTAGCTGAACGCCTGGGCCGCACGGAAGCGGACGAAGATGAAGATATGGATGGAAATTGAGCCGGATCGCGGGTATCATCATGTGCATGGCCGTGATCCACATCCCGGAAGCTGAGGCTGCGCGCGACTTCGTCGGCCTTCTAGCCCGCGTACGCGCTGGCGAAGAGATATTCATTGAAAAGGAAGCGTCGCCTGCGGTGGTGTTGCGTATGGCCACGGAACGTCCTCTGCGACGGCTCTCGGAATCCCTTCGTCTGGCGAAAGAGCATGGCTCTTCGGCAACCCTCGATGGCGACTTTGGCCGTGATCTCGAAGCGATCATCAACAGCCATCCTGAGCCGCTGGAGAACCTGTGGGACTGATCCTCGATTCCAGCGTCGTCATTGCTGCTGAACGTCGAGGAGCTACCGTCGAGAAGCTGATTGAGCAAGTGGTCGCCGTGGCAGGCGATCAGGATGCCGCTCTTACCTCGGTCGGACTGACGGAACTCATCCACGGAATCTACCGCGCACATACCTCGGAGTTGCAACAGCATCGACAGGCTTTTATGGAAGAATTGCTGCGCGATTTCACGGTCTATCCATACACGAAGGAAACAGCCTTGTTGGCTGGCAGAATCGACGGAGAACAGCAGGCGCAGGGTGTGACCATTCCCTTTGGTGACCTGTTGATCGGAGCCACGGCGCTCTCGCTTGGCTTCCCGATTCTGACGGTAAATGTCCGTCACTTCAGGCTCATCCCCAAATTGACGGTAGTCACGATTTAGAACGGTCAACGGTTGCCCCATCGTTATTCTCCAAACGCCTGATCCGCGCGAAAACGTATGATCGTTAATCCCAGAGGATTCACGGCCAGCTCGTTATTCTGCACGTTGTCCCGGAAGACATAGGTCACGCTGGCGGTCCATCGCTCCCGCTTAAGTTCGGTATGGTCTGCCGGGTTCGTATACACCTTTTCAAATTCAATCCGCGCCGAATAGGGTGACTGCCGGAGGTCGTCCAAGACAATGTTCTTGACCTCTACATCTACATACGGGAGCGTGCTGTCGTTCCTGTACGTCTGGATGATCTTGTCCTTCTGCTCCTCGGCAATCACAGCCCGCTGCACATCGCCGTTGAGGAAATAAAGGGAGTCTGTTTGATCGCGCTCGATGGTGAAGCGGTTGCGCGAGAAATACAACTCCGCCCAGCGAGTGAGGTAATACTTGTTCTCCGCTTCCTGCGGGCGGTACTGAAAGTTGCGGTAGTCGATCGCTTCCGCCCGGCCTACATCGTTGATACGGATAATCAGCGGCCGCATCGAGGCAAGCGCCTTCTGGCTTTTGAATACGAGCGCGGCCAGCGCGAGACACACCGCCGCAAGGCACAGGATTGTGATCTTGAGATAGGTGTTCATGACGAGCGGATCGCCGTACTGCTCCAGATACCGCTCCGCGGCGCGGGTGATTTCCGGCGTTGCTTTTAAGGCGACATTCATCGGTTTCTCCAAAGGACTCTGCCCGCGCTATATGCTCCGCAAGAGAGCAAATGTGAGCAGGCCCATACCGCCGTCGTGCCCGCCGTGGCTGCCCGAGAAGATGGTCGCGGTCATGACTGGAACTTTGAACAGAATGTACACATTGACCAGAACCAGGAGGATCAGAAGAGGCAGTTCCTTGACCATGTTGCCTGGGTCCGAAAACCCGACAAGTTCTGTGTAATACTGCGCCAGCAAATGACCGAGGATGCTAAGAACAGCAGCGGCCAGCACTTTGTAAAAGCAAAAACCAATGAAGGCGCGGAGCCATCCCCAAAAAAGAAAATCCAGCTTATCGAATACCAAAAAAGGGATGAATATGGGGCCAAGCAGTCCAATCACTGCACTGGCGACTGCTCCGTAAGCGACAATGGCACTGACAACAGCCGCGAGCGTTGCGATCAAGACCTGAATGATGACATAGACAATGGCGTAG
>NZ_DATKQC010000305.1:0-4942 GCF_035532915.1 Edaphobacter sp. | reverse complement strand
AACCAATGCTGTATTCGCCGAGTTTCCCACTGCGCCCGTGAGCCGGTGCAGAAAACTCATGGTTTCGTCTCGCAGGGTAGTCTGATGAACCTTGATTCCGCCGACGCTGATGAGATATTGCAAGACTTCGTCGAGCAGGATCAGGTTCGGGCCTTCCGCCAGCAATGCCATGATCTCGTCAGCACCCGGTGCGACACGCGCCTCATCCTGCTGGCGCATGATCTCGTAACCCTTCTTGCCTCCCAACGACCACGCGATCCAACCCCACATAGTTTGCGCGCGAAACTTCTCACCGGGAATCTCCTTGCCCTTGGTGCCGTCGAAAAATTGGCCATCAAACACTGCCGTGCGAACATTCGCTGGTCTGGAGAACCCCTGTGCCTCGGGCAGAATATCTAATGCCTTCCGGTTTCGTGCAGCATGAAACAGAGATGCCAACGTGTGTGACTTGCCGCCACCAAACGGCGTGAGCAGCTTAAGAATTCGATTGCCTGTGCCGCCGGTGAGACGAGAGAGAACATCCTCCAACAGGGAGCGCAGGCCCTTGGTTGGATACGAGACACGAAAGAAGTGTTCGGCATCACGGTAAACTGCGGGGACACTCTTGTTCCCATCGGCGAGTGGACCAAGATCGAGCGCGAAAATGTCTTCGGAGAAATTTGGAGAATCCACGTCTGGATGGACTTGCACGATCTGAACCCAGGGTTTGAGATCCTGTGAAGTCTGGTCTGACTTTGCGCTCATCAGTTAATCACCCCTCTATTGAGGACCATTCCTATGCTCTACTTGCTCTGTCGCGGGCCCCTGAACAGAGGGCCTACTGCTGCCTCTGCTACATCTTCCACCACGCTGCGCCAGTTCGCAGTCAGTTTGGTGAGCGCCGCCAGCTCACTGCCGGTCGCGACTTCACCGAGTTCACCGCCTTTAAGCGCCGGGCCAGCTAGCGCCTGCGCGACTAGCCGCATTTGCTCGGTGTTTGGCCGCGCGTCTCGTAAGAAATCAGGTATACCGGATGGATGTCGCTCCATCAGCCACAGCAGACGGTGGAGTGCGTCGACAAGTGGTGCTGGTTGGCCATCCTCAGAGGGCATCCCGAGTGCGGCGGCGTCGCCACGCTCGGTGTAGTCCATCAAACGGTACTTGCTCTTGTTCTTGGCTACCAACGCCCGCGTCCCGCTCGACAACCCGTGTGCGCCCTCCAGTTCGACGTGCGTACCGTTGGCGAAGATGATTGCCTCCCCCGCGTCAAGGTCGGCGGCCTTGTAGGTGTAGCGCCATAACACATAGAATCGCGTTGCAGCGTCCAGCCCCGCCAGGCCATATTTGCTGCCGTTAGCGCCGACTTCCTTTGACAGCCGGGCCAGGATGGTTTCCAGGACAACCATTTCTACCTCAGTCAAAAAGCGCTCGGCAGGAACTTCCTCGCCGTTGGAATACTCGACCCGCGCAAAGCGGGTGAATGCTCGCAACCCTGCTCCAACACACGCAATGACGAGGTCGGCCCCTGAAATCCCCATCTCCCACAATGTCCCCACTCGCTCCCGCACAATCTGCTCCAGCTCCGGACGCACAGTCTCCTCGTACTTGCCTGTCGCCGCCCCATCCCTCTTGTGAGCGACAATTGTTATGCTGGACGCCAGCGCGGCACTGTCTTGGGCACGCTCGCGGTTAGGGGCCTCGGTATCCATTGGCCAAGCTTCATGTACTGAAAAACCTGCATGCCGAAGCGCGTCGATTAGAGTTGCCCAGCCCAACGTGGTCTTGTGAGCATATACACACGCAAGAGGACAATTCGGCTTAAGCACTCGCGCCGCTTCGGAAAATGCCTTTGCCATCAACTCTTCGTAAATTCGCCGAGCGTCCGCCTGCCCACTTCCGAAATTCATCGGGTCGGCAACAGCCTCACTCTTTCGTGGAGTGACCTCAGAAGCAAAGTGTTCGGGGAACATTTCACCAATCGACCGCTTCAACCATACGTAGAACAAGTCCGAGAGATTTGAATAAGGCACATTGTCGTAGTAAGGCGGATCGGTAATCACTGCATCGAAAGAAGAGTTGTCCCAATTTAGAGCGGTCGCTGAGCCACGTGTTACCATTTTGGCAGGACGCGTTATTTCGGAGAGTGTGTGGATGCAGTCCTCGATGTAATTGGAGACTTTATCTGAACTGCCGGAGGCGCCACCGAACGGATTTACTTCAGGAAAATCCCACGTCATTGCTAGGCGTCCGCCAGAAACGGGACTTTGAGCCTTTTCTCCTGCGGCGTACCACCTTCCGAGTGCATTCCCTCTATCTACGATCTTGTCCAAGATGAGTCCGAGATATGCTGCTACCGCCCTGCTGCGTTCTGTTGAACCCGTGTTCACTTTAATGCGTTTGCTTACATCCCGCACAGTTGCGGCAAATGTTCCGGCAAAAGCAAGCTGTCTGCCAGTGAAGGCTCTCCGCCATGACTTGATTCCATATGCCTGAATCCGGAGGCCCAATGCGCCAGCGCCAGGTAGCAGCTCGTTCGGCAACATACCCGGAGACGCGTCGAGACGTGCCACCAATTCCGCCGTACGCTTTTCGCTCGCGGCATCAACGACATCATTTGCAGCAAGATAAACTTTGCCTTGTTTACCAGGGCGTGTGCAGACAACCGCCATCAGTTGTGTGTCCATACGCCCAGCGCAGCCCTCTACCTTCACGTAATCGGTGTCGGCAACTGTGCCGCAGAAAGGGCAGGTGGAGTTGCCCCCTTTGGAGCCAGCCGCGGGGTCGAAACTAAGCGCGCCTTCCGATCGCGCCTCGACGACCTCGAAGCGGACCTGTTTCTTCCCCTTGGGTGCAACTATTTTCAGTGCGACATACCGGCGTTGCCTTTTACAAAGCCAAGTTTGTCTCAACAATGGGACGGTTGCGCGACAGTGCGGGTTCTTGCACTTCACTATGCGGGTCCATAGATATGCAATTGGCATCAAGTGGCCCGGCGGAATATCGTTAGCAGAATCTTCATTGAGCCAGTCAGCTTGGACAGCGGTCTTCTTGCCTTTAAACTCGGGATCAGGGATGGTGTGGTACAGGTCGCCGATCTCAGTTTTGACTTGTTTCAGTACCCAGTTGCCCCAGTACCGTACTTCCTCGGCCAGTCCGCCCCATGTGGTCTCGCCCTTGGCGTTCTTCGGGCCAGTCATGCCACTAGCGGACGGGTCTGGCTTGCCATGCTTCTGTGGATACACGAGCGTGCAGAGTTCGATGATGTGGGCAACGGGATTGAGGTCGAGGGCGTACACCTCGCAACCGAGCCGCAACGCTTCCAATGGAATCGCCCCTCCCCCCGCAAACATGTCCAGCACTTTCGGGCGTGGTGCTCGGCCCTCGACGATGTCCTCGACAGTGACGGTCCTCCCGATTTCTTGGGTTAGCCGTACGGCGTGGGCTTCTAGAATATGTTGTTGTGCCTCAGCGATGACACTCGGATTACCAGGGTATAGGCAAAGCCGCTCAACAAACTTCGCCGCATTCGCGCGCCCGAGAGATTTCTTCTTCTCATCACTCGCCCCGTTCGGCACGAACCGTGAAACCGGTACCAGCGCCCCATATACCGCAGCACGGCACGCGACCAAGGGCCGCCGCGCCCACCATAGATGAAGAGTAGAGATATGTCCCTTGCGGACAGACTTCTCCCGCGACGCCTCCGCGCTTATTTTTTCTATCGGGAGGTAGTCTTCAATCAGCCGCCTATCGTCGGTCACAGAAGCAACTCCCTCTGCTTTTCTGCCGCGTTCTGAATCGCATCTGCGGGAATGTCGTAGTAACGGGCCGCAATGACCTCCCGCTTTGCATGATCGAGATGCTTTGCCGGGTTCTGAATCCTCATTGGCTCAGCGTCGGGATTGTCGAGCGGGTTCCAAACTACATAGAGCCAATAACTGTCTGCAAGCTGCGTTGCTTTATACCACTCGTTCGTCGTGAGGCGGATGGGCTGACCCCGGCGTCGGCCTTTGACCTCGATACGACGAATACCGGCGACCGGATCACGGTAACCGGTCTGCGGATCAGCCGGGCCAAGACTGCGCACGTCAAACCCAATTTTCAGATGCCCCACGCGTTCGCACTCGAACCCACGACCCGATTCGTACGCGATGACCACGTCCTCAGCTGCGATTTCAGACATGCGTCGCACCTCGGGATCGAGATCGTCGATGAAGGCCCCGATTTGCTCTTCGACGGAGCGAGTCGTGGGAAGTACCAGCGCGGTGGCAACGTGGCGTACAGGACCGTGCTTGGCTAGAGTCAGCCGCTCCAGCCCGGCAAGCCGCTCGATTCGTGTGCGGGTAAGATCAGCCAGATCGTTCTCGGCACGCTGACGAGCAATGGCTACATCCGGCTCGCGCATCTCGCGCGCCTTTAAATTCATTACGCGGTCCTGCGCTGCCCTGACCCGCGCGTCAAACGACCGCTGTAAGTAGTCGCGGCAAACCTGAACAAAGTGCTGCCGCTCCTGCTGGCACTGAGTGCGGCGTGCGGTCTGATAGGTGCTCTTTAGAAAGTCCGCCGCAGACGCAACGTCCTCGGGGACGAGGTTTTCTGGAGCAGCAGGGTGAGCAGGCAGATCGAGCAATGTATCCGCCGGAATTGCCGAGAAGCGCGCTTCGGCACTTGACAGTTCTTCCCTCACCGCGACCAGTTCGCCTAGAAGAGTTTGCACTTCGCCCTTTGTGTTCTGGCCTCGAACCGCCATTTCGAAGAAGTGTAATTTGTAAGGCGCATCGCTGTTCGTATCCACGAACACGCCAACACTCGCTGTGATTGTGCCGAGCATTTCATTCAGGCGCTCATCAACTGCGGCGTACAGCGGATGCCCTGGCCCGATCAACACCGCGTCAATGTGCTGGTCCATCTCCAGGTGTTCTTTGTGGAATGTAACTTTGCGATACGAGGACTCAGGCTTTCCAAG
>NZ_DATKQC010000304.1:0-2420 GCF_035532915.1 Edaphobacter sp. | reverse complement strand
AAGCGGGTGCTGGCTAGCCAGCACCCGCTTTTTTGATTCAGCTGAGCCTATGCTGCCCGTTGTTGTGAATCCAGTTCTATGCCATCAAGGATCTGCGAAGCTGTCTGCTGTACATGGTCTAGACTTTCCAGAAGCAACTTGGCATCTCCACCGTAGAGCGCAACATAATCTTGCGCCGCAGTGCTCGTATCGAGGCCGATTGCTTTGCAAACTACAAAGGCGACCGCTTCGGCCTCGGTCTCGCGGATACGCTTCGTTGTGTCCGTGCGGCGCTGCGACTGGTGAAGGATGATGTGCGCCTGTTCATGTGCCAAGGTCGCAAAAGTTTCCGCTGGCGTGAGGTCCGGAAGTAGAGTGACTTTGCCCTTCTCCGCCAAGCCTCGCGCCGGGGCGATCCCAGACGAATAGTTGAGTTCGGTACCGCTCGCAAGGACGAACGCTTCCAATCGGGCGAGGTAAACGCGCGGGTCGCCAGTGACGCGCCCGATCTCGGGAAGGTCTTTCCCGGATGTTTGCTGTTCGTCCCAGACATAAACGGCGCGATATGCAACTACGTTGGAGGCGGCGTCTGGTGTGTCCGCGTCGCTGACGCTTTCTCTCCGTTTGCGGAAGATGGGAGCGAAAATCATGATTCCCTTCTGGCCCTGTCTGACTTGGCGACCCAACGATTGCCATGTCCGATAGCCTGCGACGCGTCTGGCGTTCGGGCACTGCTTGAGGATCAGAAGAACGTTGAGAAGAGAATAGGTTCTGAACTTTGCCATCGCCGCGAGATACCGCGTGAGCATCTTGCTGTCGCCTGAGTTGAGCGCGTCGGCAAGCTGGTTGATGGCTTCGTTTGTGACTTTCTTGATTGTTTCTGAATTCATTGTGTTTGTCCTTTCGGTGATTTGAAGGTTTGGTTCCTTCACCCGGACAGAGGAACCAAACCGAAATGCCGATACCGAAAGGACATGTTGTTTTGCGGCGGCTGGAGCGGGCCGCAACGGGCGTGACAGGTGGTCGTTTACCTGGCGCGACCATTGCTAGCGGAAGCTGGGCCCGAGACCGAATGGTAGACACGTAGGTCTGTAGTAGGCTGTTGGAGCTGCGGGAAGGACAAGAGGGGGAGATGCGGGAGCCAACTCTGGCGAAGCGTCTATCGAGAGCCCTTGCGTGCCAGACGAACGGTTCTTATATCGAGGAACATCCGCTGTGGTCCGTTTGTGGCCGCACCTTCCAATGGGACGAAGCCATAGCGCGCATACCAATCGACTCGATCACGATATGCGTCCGCGACGATGCAGCGACATCCGACTTCGTCGGCAATTCGGAGCGCAATCCTGAAGACTTCGGAAATGAGAGCATGGCCGAGGCCTTTACCCGAGAATCGGTGATCCACTGCATGCCGGGCCAACAGAACCAGCGGTAAATCGTATGGGGGAAGACCTCGGACGTACTTCTTTGGAGAGGCATCTCGCGGTACGCTCGCAGTGGCCAGAGTGAAATACCCAATGACGGTGTGCGGAGCCGCCTCATCAATCGCAACATAGGTCACACCAATGGAGATCTTCTGCTGATTGCTCCAAGCGTGCCGCCTCAGGTAGGTATTGAGCGGTTCATCGCCACAGTCGAAGGATTCGACCTCATCCGGCTCTTCGAGGCGACGAATGAGAACAGCCACTCAGCCTCGCATAGCTCGAACGAGGGGCTCTGTGGGTCCAGCAGGTTCTTTTGATGCGAGATCGGCGAGGCTCTCCAACTCCCGGTGTGTCCAAGGAATTTCTACGCGTGGCAGCGTGAGTTCAGGAGCGACACGTTCGAGTCGCGGCAACACGAGTTCTTTCCGCTCACCCATGGCACTTTCGCTGAAGATACGATGACCGCACTTTCTTTCCCATACAGCCCAGCGGAATAATGCCAGCGCATCAGAGAGAAAATCGGAGTTGCTGCCAAGCTGCAAGTCTTGTTTTAGTCCACGCACGATCCGATCTTCGGCGGGCGCTAAATCAGCTTGAAATTTAGCCCTCCGTGACGCCTTCGATGATGGAGGGTGCTTGTGAGCTTGGCGCGTTTTCAATGCCATAATGCTGCAATCCTCATCGTACTAAATCGCTCCCAGATTACTACACTCGGCATGATAATTCGAACCATTCTGGAACGATGGAAATAGGATGTTAGAACTCATGCGGATGAACGGGTGCGGCGCTAAGACGATTAGAATAAAACCTCATCAGTCCTGCGGGCAGTCGCCATCCAGGCAACGCGCCGCATCGCCTCACCATATCGAGCTGCGAGCAGTTGTTTCAATCCACGCGCCCGCGCGGGGCGCGACTGGGGATGCTCGCCAGTTATCACGCTCGAACCTGTTTCAATCCACGCGCCCGCGCGGGGCGCGACCAGGACCGCCTGGATTCCGCCGCCCTATTGGAAGTTTCAAT
>NZ_DATKQC010000303.1:0-5319 GCF_035532915.1 Edaphobacter sp. | reverse complement strand
CTGATGCGTGCGCTTCACCCACACCCGGCCATCGGCGTTCAGCAAGATATCTTCAGTGCGATGATCTTCAAGGCAGGAAGCGACGAGCGGCCCGAGTTCCCGGACCAGCTTTTCATTGCGGCGTTCGGTCACTTGCTGAAGTTCTTGCATTCAGATGCACTCGCTCATTCGATCTAAACTTACCCTGCTGTATGCCAACCAATGGTACTATACATACAGACTGTTAATGACTAGGGTACGTTATTACGCCCGAGTCGTGCGCTTGTCAAGTCGAAAAAGCAGATGACAACGATCAGCACACCGGAAGCCGTCGAGAAGCAGAGCCGCGCCATGGGCGCAAAGGCTTTTGAAGTTGGCCTGTTTGATCCGAATGCCGCGCACGGAGCGATGCTCCCGCGTGTGTGGGAGACGGGCACGTTGCTTCGCTCCATTTCTTGGTTGCGCTTGAAAAATGCTGAAGGCCGGAACATCTACATCCGGCCAGCCGGCGAACATAGTCTTTCGCTAATCGACGACGCCAGTATCCAGGTCATCGAGCGTTTGAAATCGGAAGGCTTTGCACCAGCGGTTGTTCTTGAAACTTCTCCGGGGAACTTTCAAGCATGGCTGAACCACGGACAGATTCTGCCGAAACCTCTTTCTACGTTTGCAGCACGATTGCTGGCGTCACGCTTTGGCGGTGACCTTGCTTCGGCGGATTGGCGACACTACGGAAGACTGGCGGGCTTCACGAATCGCAAAGACAAATATCGAAAGGCGGATGGAACCTTTCCCTTTGTGCGGCTCCATGAATCCACGGGAGTAGTCTATCCAAAAGCGATAGCATTTCTCGCGGAAGTCAAAGGCCTATATGAAGCGGAGAGATCCAAGATTCCGCCTCTTGCCTCGTTGCAGCACCGCAGGGAGTGCCGTTCGAATCTCAGAAGCATCGAGGACTTCCGCGCGAGACCAATCTACGGCGGCGACCACACCCGAGTTGACCTCGCCTATGCCATTTACGCTTTGGCCCACGGCGTCCCGGAGAACGAAGCCCGCAACGCGCTTGCCTCGCGTGATCTTGCGCACAAAGGAAATAGAAAACGCCAAGAAGAGTATATTGATCGGACAATCAAGAAGGCTCGGGGACGAATCGGAAACAATTGCGAAAGCTAATGACTTTCTCCCCAAAACGCAACATTCTTCCTCATCGCAGCGGACGCTCTGGAAGGAATTGAAGGCCACGCCAAACCATTTTGTGCTATACGGCGGGACCGCTCTCGCTTTCAGACTCGGGCATCGCATCTCGGAAGATTTCGATTTCTTTACGAATGAGAGTTTTGAGGCGCAGAATTTATTGGAACGCATACCTTAGCGTCAGCAGCATACGGAAGAAAAGCCCTTCGCCAGATCTGTTGCGGAAGGTCTTCCATATGAGTAACGGAGATCGAGCGACATGTTCCTGAGGCGGGGTGGAGGTTTGCTGGGAAGATTAGCGCCAAGAACTTCCTCCCCTACTTGGAGATTCTTCGCACGCACAACTTCGATCTTGCTCGGGTCGAGCGCGCGCTGGCCCTGTACTGCCTATAGCTCCTGCCGAAGGAATCCCAGCAGAGGCCGTCGACCGAGCAACATCCCCAAGCAGGAATTTATATTTGCTTTAATTACAGTTGGTTACGATCGGAATGCTGATGATAATGGTTGATCACCTTCACTTCAGGAGACCCAGGTTGCGCCACTACTACTCTTGCAAGCTTACGCGTCCTGCCTTCAGGCGATGACGGCTGCCTTCCGCGAGATTGACGGTGTCCTTGACAAAATCGAGCCGCGCCACTTTTGTGTGATAGGCTCGGAACGCTTCGCCCAGCTTGT
Source organism: Edaphobacter sp. (assembly GCF_035532915.1). Lineage (GTDB taxonomy): Bacteria > Acidobacteriota > Terriglobia > Terriglobales > Acidobacteriaceae > Edaphobacter. Next base: position 3,471 of record NZ_DATKQC010000303.1, on the reverse strand, counting down.
CGTCCGTGACTTCCGGCGACACTTGATCGTCCTGTCCAGTCGTCAGCGGCACATCATCCAACGACAGGCCCCTCGAACACAGAAACGTCGTCACGATGACCTCGAATGTCATCGGCGGCCGATGATCCATGTGGGCTTGCTCGCGAGAAATACGCTCGCCTGTCGCGGCACAGGCTACGAGGCCCTTCGCATCGATATGTGCTGCGAAAAAAGCGTCGCGGGCCTTGTAGAGGTCAAACCTCACAGCTCGGCGGAATGCCTGGCTGACTTCCTGCTTGCGACTCGGCGCACGTTGCGAAATGCAATGCGGGTAGGAGAAATCCGTCCCCGTGCCGTCAACGCGAACGATACGGAAGCATTGCGTGCCGTGTTCCGTCATGGCAACCTGAAAATAGTTAACGCCGCAGCCAACCTTCGCGACATACTCGGTGTGCCGTTCCAGCAGAGCGACGAGATCAAGGTAGTCTTCATCGAGCACCCGCTCGCCCGGCTTGTAGCGGTTCAGCATCGCCTTAAAGAAGGCGGAGGCTTCCCCCTGCGTATTGAAGCTGCGAGTACCAAGCTCAACGAGTTTTCCACGCGCCATCTATGCCGCTCCCACTGGTGCGCCCGTGCTGAACTCGAATTGCGCCTCACATCCCTGATGGGCGCACACAGGCTCAGTAATCATCTCGCGTACCATCATCTCATCTCCTTAACCCAGGAGGATCAAACATTAAGTGACATCAATTCGAAAATTGACGTGGTTAACATCCAAGAGATTTCTGACGCGGTCGCCATATGCGGCTGGTACGGCGATGACGCAAAGTCTCTTGGCTCTAGTGATGCCAACATAAATCACCCGCTTGGCTTCGCCGTCTGTGCAGTTCTGCCAGGTGGTCAGAAGTTGTTCCGTACGCCGAGGCTCTCTGACATCTGGCGGAATAACAACGCAGACGGCGTCGTACTCCTTGCCTTTTGCTTCATGGATAGTGGCGCTCCCAATCTCCGGCGCATTTCCTGCGACCAGAAGCCGCTGCCATCCCGCATCCGCACGGTTTTGGAAATATTGCCGCTCCGACGTGCCAGGACGGTAGGTGAGTCCCAACCCCAGAACTTCCTCACGCAACGCTGAAATCCACGCGGTGCGGGCACCATTCGTATCAGCGCAACTCCGTGGAAGGCGACAGATGAGTTCGAGCGCGCTACGCCGCAGCCATCGCGGATCAATACCACGCCGCTCCGCTGCACGGGATGGTATCTCGCCGTCTTCGATTTGCCCCATAAGGTCGAGGATGGCGCGTTCAACGAAGCGCAGGGCAGACTCGCGTGCACGGTTCGACATAGAAGAAGTCCAAAACATGCCGACTGCGCGCGCAATTAGGGCAGCATTGGAGTTTCCCGCATCCTCCTCACAGCCGGAGCCGGATGCGCGGAGCGCATTTTTCCGTGCGTGAGCTAGGACGATCCCGTCTTTCGTGGCTATACCGAATACTTGCATCAGCTCGCAAAACCGGCGGCCGATGACATCCGATACAGGTGATCCCTGGTAGGTAAGAACGTGAACGGGCTCTGCGATCGTGGCCGTCTCGCCGAGGGACTTGTCGGGGACGGCACGGGTGCGCAACGTGGCAGCAACGCCACAGATGGATGGACTGCTACGGAAATTACCCGTGAGCGGCAAGCAGTCCCCATCATCGTATCCGTTGGCAATGGCCCGTAGGTCCGCTGGACTGCCATGCCGGAATCCATATATCGCCTGATCGGGATCGGCCACAACGGTGACAGTGACACCATTCTCATGAAGCCAGCGGATAATCTGACAGTCGAGCGGATTGCAATCTTGCGCTTCGTCCACGATGACTTCCTGAAATCGCGCTGCCAGTGCCCTCCCCAGCGCGGTGGACCACGGGGCGCTCTGAAGACGCCGTACGACATCAACCCGGACATCCGCTGCACTCAGATACCCTCTCTGGCGTAAGGCGCGGCGTCTCTGCGCGGCAGCCTGGTGGTAAGCCGCCTGATTGGCTTGGACATGCGCGCGCAGTCCGGTGTGCCCGATGGAAGCTGGATCGATCTGGCCATTTTCTGCATCGAAGAGATCGAGTCCGGCCCCATCACCTCGGAACGCATGTGTACCCCGCAGACGAACGTTCACACCGAGCGTCTCCCAGCTATCGACGACCGACGGACGAATGACGACACCTTCAATTCCACCAGGAGAAAAGAAAAATTGGCGCAGGAACGCATCGAATGTTCCGACAAATCCAGGATGGCGGAGCGCCCGGTCCAGACCGAGACTATGGCACTGACCGATGAACGCCTCGATGGCCGAATTCGTAAACGATAGGATTGCGAGGCCGCGACGCACCGGCAGGGTAGGCGCAATGCGTGCAACCCGCGCTACAATCGCCCGCGTCTTTCCTGCACCGGGACACGCCTCCACGAAAACCCCTGGGACGTGATTGGCAAATGTGCGCTGCTCATCGGTCAGCGGCATCATGGTTCGGCGACCTTCCGGATGGCCTGGGCCAGATACGCAGGAACCTGGAAGGGCTCACCGGCTTCAATGAGGTCGGCTACTCGCTGTGCGAAATCACCTTTACGCGTCTGCTTTGCTTTTAGCAGTTCGACGAAAGCCGTCGCCCGATTGTTGGGCTGAGCCCCATCGACTTCATCGGTCCAGCGAGCTTCGGATTGTGGGTAGATCGCTAGAAAGGCCGCTTTAAGCAGTGCTTGGTTTCCTGTTAAGAAAAGCTCATGTTCCAAGGTCACAGCGTTGGTGAACACACTGAGTTTCGCGACGGTGCCCCAGCCTGTTGCTTGTGCCTCAAGATCCGCCTTGCGGTTTCCTGGCACGCTCGGGTCAGCATCTGTCACCACTACAACACGGTCGGCGACGGTTGACTCGCCGGATGGACGAAGCAATACTTCGACATAAGGGGCGAAATCGACACCGTCGATTGGTACAAGCACGGTGCCCCTGAAGCGCTGCCATGCATGGGCATCACCTCGTAGCACATGTCTCTCTGCAATTGCGGGAAGCAGAAGTGCCTCGGCGATACCTTCGACGAGGAGCGCCCGGCTTCCAAATAAGAGCGCGGAGCGCGTCACATCGAGATACCGGCTGACCTTCCGCAGGACAGGGGCGCTCAGCCCGATTGTCGCGATAGGGATTGATGCCGTGCAATGAACGGGAGGAATGACGGCATCATCGCGAACTGATCTGACCACAACAAGATGCTCCGGTGACACCCAGGCAGTCAGGTTCGGCGAGTGCGTGGTGACGACAACCTGAATGCGTCCTTCGGGTTGACCGGCTGGGACCTTTTCTGTGGCGGACTTCTTCGTTTGGCCGAGCATGAAGTCGAGGACAAGCATTTGAAGTTGCGGATGGAGGTGCGCTTCTGGCTCCTCTACCAGAAATATGGTTAGGTCCGCTTCCCGTGCCTTCGCGAGTTCGACAATGACGGTCGCCATATAGAGGAGGTT
>NZ_DATKQC010000302.1:0-7591 GCF_035532915.1 Edaphobacter sp. | reverse complement strand
TGTCAAAAAGGCTGGCATTGCGCGCCGGCTCCTGTTTCCTGGGCTCGGCAGGCTTGGGCGCCGCATCCGCTGGCTTCTTTGTCTCCGCCCCCGCAGGCTCGGTCGGGACCGGGGCAGTTTTCGGCGCCGTCTTTGACCGGGCCTCCGCTTTCGCAGCCTTGGCCGCCGCCGCTATCTGCTCCTTGGCGGTTTCAAGCGTGTTCTTCAGTTCGAGGTGGGCTCCAACAAACTGGACCAGCGCGGAGGGCAACTCGGCGTCCAACTCTTCCGCCGTGCCTGCCACGCTAAGGGGAGTGGTGAGCGCATCGTTTTCGATTTCGTTGAGCTTGCGGGGAATGATGTTGACGCGAATGGTGTCGTCCTCCAAACGCGTAAGGATCATCACGACGGTCCTCTGCCGAAGCAGCGGACCCAGTTCTTTGAACATGGATACACCTTCCTCGTTAGTGAGAATCAGTTGTTGGGATGGGGCTTTTGGTCAGGATCGCACCAGCTGTGAAAGTTTGTCAGCATCCGATGGACTCGATTGAGGCCGGATGAACTACTCTCGCTCGGTCTCGCCAAGCAGTGCTTCAAGCCGCTCTACTTCGAGCCGCCGAAGTTTGGCGGTCGCGGCCCACTGTTCCTCGGAATCCCTGTCGGTTAAGTATTCCTCGTGCATCTCCCGCCAGCGTCTTTCATTTTCACGGGCAGCCCGGAGCGCAGTCTGAAGCTCCGAATTCTTTGCCTTTGCAGCCGGGGTCATGAAGTGGATTTTACTATCTTGGGATTGATTCAAGATGAACTCCTTGGTCGCTCAAGATATTAGGGCTTCGCGTTCGCCGCCGATCCCGCCGCCGCATCCTCTCCCACATCCGCGGGTCAACGGGCAAAGCCGCCATTCGCCCTGTCTGGGCGTTGTAAAAGGCTCCGTGATGGGTGAGCGTGCCGTAGTGAAAGAGCCTCGCAAGCATTGCGAGCGCGCTTGTCGCCAACACTTGGTTGATGAATGGCTCCTGCCGTTCGAGTGCCTCCGCCGCACTGCAACTGGGCAACGGGTCTTCGCCCGCCTCCGCATCTACGATCTCCGGATAGAGTTCCGCAACTGTTCTGAGCCGGACCGCGGAGCGGCGGTTGGCGGCATTCAACGGTTGACCGAGCACAAACTGACCACTGCTCGCGTTGTTGCCGAGGTCGAGCCAGTAGACGGTGCTGTCATTCGCTCGGGTAACTGCGGACAGGATGGCCTGCCGCGCCGCCCGCGTATCGACACAGCCGATAACCAGGTGAGGGCCTGTCGAATGGTTCTTGAGCGAATCCTTATGAAAATGCTCCGGGTACGCCTGCCACCTCAGCCCCCAGAAGAGATTGACGCGGTTGATCAAGACGACTGCCTTGTTCAGTCCGACGTCGGCCGCGGCAAACGGCTGGCGGACGCAGTTGGTTTCACTAACCTGATCCCCATCCGCCAACATCACATGGAGACCTCCGGCATGACCCCACACCTTCATCGCCTGGTGGAGATATGGCAGGCCGAGCAGCATAGCGCTGCCATTGCCTCCCGCGCCGACAATCAGCACGCGGAGTGGTTGCCCTCTGCGGCACAATGACGTCGGGAGAGCGTGTTCAATGATCATGACCACGCCTCTTTCCAGACAAGAACTCCGCCACCGTTTCCGGCAATTCGATCAGTGAGTCAATGGGAAACTCCTCTTCGCCGGCGAGTTCCCTCCAAAGTCCTTCGAAGCCGCCGGGATGGCGCGTAAGTCTCCCCACGTTGCCGTGTGTAAACTCGCTTTCATAGAAGCTCTGCTCCCACTGGGGAATGGAGGCGACGGTGGAGGCATCGGGCGCCCGCATCGATCCAAGGCAGACGCTCCCTGTGTCGTACACATTCCAGTAGGGCGCCACACAAAGCTTGGTATCGGCCGCGGGGCGGCGGTTCTCCTTCAACGCCCTGATCGAAAGTGAATGATCCATCGCCAGCCAGACAAGAGCGGGCTGCGGGAAGATCGCGCCATTCATTCCGGCCATGTCGCCCTGCGTCGTTCCGAAGAACATCGGACGTTTCTGTGGCGGCGTCCACCAGGCAATCAGACGCTCCGTGCGTGCGATCACACTCTCAGGCAGAAACTCCGCCTGCACCCGGCCTCCCAGGGCCTGGACCAGCGATTGAACGAATTCGATGGTCAGCGTCTTTGCCGGACCGAGCGTCGGTTGCTTGGCGCGATTGTCTGCGTTCACTTCATGGTGGGTGATGAATGTATTTCCAAAACTGCCGTTCTGTTCCATCGACCGGTAGATCAGCAAGGCTTCACGCAGCGCGAAGTGATGGTTCTGTCCGATGCTCACGCTGACCTGCATGCTTCTCCTCCCATTCCTGATCGAGCAGTGTAATCAAGCCGGCAAGCTCTATGTTGACCCTGAGAAAGATCGCCATCGTGCGCAACGCCGCGTCGAACTCCTCCCCGACCTCCGGCCGAAAGCAGACTGCACAAGAAGGTTCATTGGTGGTCTCGTTATACCGTTCTGACTCATGATCGAAGCAAGCCTGAATCGCGTCATTCTCGCGGAAGACCAGCAAAAGGCTCGGCACCGGCGGGTCGTCGTACTCTCCCTCGAAACGCATGACCTGGCCCTTCAACCGCGACAGTCGATGCAGGGTCAGCAGCTTCTGAATCCAAACGGAAAGCGGCCCCTGAAGATGCCTTCGCAGGAGCCTTCGCGCGCTGGGATATGTCCAGTCCTTCGCAGTCCGGATGGGTTCCGGGATCGCCTCATCGACCGCCGGGAACTCGCAGGCATCACGGCTTTCCGGCTCGTCTTGCTCCATCCACTCATGTAGCTGTTCGTTGTAGCATTCGGCATCCGTATGGTCGTAGATGCGTATCCAACGGTAGAGTGATCTCCGCAGCAGGAAGTAGAACGCAGCTCCGAGGAATCTCTCCTGCTCTTCGAGCGCCTCCAGCGCGGCTCCGATCTTGAGGTAGCCGCAGGCCTGGAGCTCGAACGCGGCCATCAACTTGCCTTCGCCAAGAGCTCCGCCCCGCCAATATCCTGTCCCAAGGTCGTCCCTGACTTCAAAACAATAGTCGACCTTCCCTTCGAGCGCGCTCCCGGAGAACCCCTCAATCAGCTTCTGGATGGCGGTTCGCGCGAAGACCACGGCGACCTTTCCAGTCTTTTGCCAGAGCTTCGCATCGGCGAGGTTCCGCTCCACCAGCGCCAAGCAAAAACGGTAGAGGCGCTCGCCGTTTGTCTCCAGGCGATAGTTTGTGGGGATGCGGCGGAGGGACGGAAGGGTTTCACCGCAACCGTGGCCCAGCAGTGCTATATCAGAGGCGGCAGCAGTTCGCTTGGGGCTTCGAGAACCGGCATCGTGCCGGACGACGATCTCCTGGCTGCTTCCGCGACGACGTGCGCAAGGCTTTGTGACTCTTCGCATTTCAGATGCCTCGCGATGAGCCGGTCGGCTCATTTGGGCGGCTTGCACTCAAGGCGACGGAGTTCCGCGAGCAGCTGGGTCTGATCGGCTTTGCTGTTCTTCATGATGTGCCGCCTTGTTTCGATGATTCCGGAGCGACCAACTCCTTTGCAAAGCAGGTGCCACACAGGGACGCGGGAGAAGATCACAACGGGACACCGCTTGGAGTCTGAGGATCAGCCCTTGCTGCCGATGGCCCGGCTGAATGTGTAGCGAAGAGTGCCTCCGGTGTCCTCCGGCCCCACCAGTGTCGCCGTAGCAATTTCGGGGTAGGACGGCGTCAGCAATTCTCTCACTTGTTCGACGGTCAAGTTGGGTGCGGGATCGGGGATGCGAGTTCCGTTGTAGAAGAACTCGCGGTGCAGAGCTTTTACTGTTACGCCGCTCATGAATCAACATCTCCTGTGTGGATTTGGGTTGTACATGGAATGTGGGACGTGGAGGGTGCAGGCGAGACGAAGCCTTACGATTGGCCCACGTTGCGGATCAATTGCGGAAGCGGTGTGAATGTATTCTTGGGTGCGTGCCCAAAGGGCGGTGTGCCAGCCGAGATGGCCAATCATCTAGTTGGTAGTCAGCGTGTGGGTTGGCGACTTCGCACGTATCAAGCGGGATGACGCGGATCACAGTGCTTCTGAGGCACCGCAAGGCGTGAGAATCGCGTACCCATTTCCCTCGAAAGCCGCCGAGCGCTCCCCGGGCCCGCAGTGCGCCTAATCATTTTCAATTATAGTTGACATGGAAACAGTTTCTATGTAATCTACTGTCTATGAAGAACTCCGCGGTGCTGGATCTATCCGTTAGCGACCTGAAGAAGCATGTAGGATTCTGGCTCCGCTTTGTCTCCAATCACGTCTCGCACGCCTTTGCCCGCAAGCTCCTCGCCAGCGGTGTGACAGTGGCCGAGTGGGTGGTGATTCGGGAGATGTTCGACGACGAGGAGATCTCGCCGGGCGTTCTGGCGGAGCGAATCGGGATGACGCGTGGCGGCGTTTCCAAACTCGTAGACCGGCTCGTGACGAAGAAGCTCGTCACGCGCCGGGACCGGAGCGACGATCGCCGCTTTCAGTCGATTGCGCTGACTGGGGCTGCGCGGCGGATGATTCCGCAACTGGCGAAGCTGGCCGACCAGAACGACGAGGAGTTCTTTCATCCGCTCTCATCGGGAGAGCGCGCTGCGCTGATTGCAACAATGAAGAAACTCGTGCAGGCACACGGCCTGCAGACACTTCCAACTGAGTAAAGGAGAAGAGATGAGCAAGCAGGTAATTCACGATCTGGCGATCGCAACACAACAAGGCAAGATGACCTTCCCTCAGGTCGTCCAAGGGCTGCTCGAAGTCGGGGTGGAATCCTACCTCGTGGACTTCGCGGCCAAGCAGAAGACCCACTACCTGGCGGATGGAACCACGCACACGGTGCCCATGATCCTGGACCCCGGCGCTATCGCGGCGGAATTCGACGGCGCCGGCCTTGTTGCGGCCATTCGTGGCGCCCAGGCAGACACGGTGCGGTACCCCGAGTTTGTGAAGCGGTCGACCTCGGCTGGCGTGATTGGCTACTGGGCGTTCCTCACCGGCAAGCGGGTGATCTACTTCGGCTGCAAAGGTGAGCAGCACATCGAGGAGTTTCCCAAGCCGAACGCTTGAGCCGGAGTGGCCATGCCCAAGCATGCGATCCGAACTGAAAAAGAGGAAAAACATGACTACGAATTCAGTGACCTTGACTGTTCAAATTGCCTGCCCTGCGGCAGAAGCGTACCAATTCATCGCTGATCCGGTGACCATGCCGCAGTGGGCCATCCACAATGTCAAAGCCATCCGGCCCGTGGGGCAAAACGAGTGGGAGTTTCAGACGCCTCGCGGCGCCGGACGATTGATTCCGCACTTCGACCAGCAGTCCGGCATCCTCGACCACGAATTCGTCGATCCCAAGGAAGGATCGTGGGAGATCTCGGCCCGGATTGTGTCGGCGGGAACGAAGGACTCCGTCTACATGATCACGCTGGTCAAGCCACCATCAATGCCCGAAGAGGCTTTCAGGCAAGGGATGCCTCTAGTCGAAGCGGAACTGCAGACGATGAAGCGCATCCTTGATCGGCAAGAGTGATCCCACGAGCGCGCCTGCTTTCGCCCTGCTCTCATGGCCTGATCTCGCCGAGATCCATTTCCATCCAGGCACTCACGAGCAACCGCTGGTTTGGCCACAATTGACGCACGTATAGCAGGTTCCAATGGGCTTCATCAGGCCGCCACAAGCCACACAGGGTGGAGCATCGCCGATGTCATGAAGGAACTGTGAGTCGTCGACCGGACCGAGTGTCGGTTCTCTGCCAGCGTTAATCTCGCCATCACCTTGGCCGAATAGCGAGAGTTGCTTTCCGGACAGGAATCGCAGTTCAATCCAGCGAAAAAGGTAATCCATGACAGACTTCGCGTACCCGATCTCCGCGTTGCCAGTCCAGCCGGAAGGCTCAAAACGTGTATGCGAGAGCTTGTCGCAGAGCACTTTCAATGGCACTCCGTGCTGAAGGCTGACTGAGACTACAGTGCCGAAACACTCCATCAAGCCTGCAATGGTTGATCCGGCCTTCGCCATGCGGATGAAAATCTCGCCCGGCTGACCGTTCGGGTAGAACCCGACCGTCAGATAGCCTTCATGCCCCCCGAAGGCGAAGTGATGTGTGATGGCCGAACGCTCATCTTGCAACCGGTGGCGATTCGCCGCGGGAGGTCCCGAGAGGTCGGGTGCAGCTCCTGGAGCTCCTTCTGCCACCTTGGTTCGGTCATCAACGCCGGTCGGGTCGGGTGATTTCGAACCTTCTCCACTGAAGCCTCGGATGGTTGGTTCTAAGGTTTCCATCTCTCGCCTCCTGCACCGGCGGGGAATCTTGCGCCGTCCGTTCCTCCGCGCCGTTGAAGGGTTTTGTACCTCCAGACAGGAATCCGGTCAAATGACCCGCAAGGCGCTCGGCTGGAGTTCGAGACGGCTTCAGAACAACGAGCCCTGAACAGGCGTGACAGGAGTCTGATCCACTGGCTGAGCAGCAAGCTGGAGTTCCTGATCCCGCTCTTCCACCGGCGTCCTGTACTTGCTTTCCAATTGCCTGAGCAAGGCAAGATCGGTTGCCTGGTGCTCTTCCGCCAGGCGCAGTTCATACCGCGCAAGGTAGTTGCGGTTGACTATTTCTCGCTGGATCGCCCTCTCGACATCGGAAAACGTGTATTCCGGATCTCCGTAGCAGGGGAATCGCAGTGTGTGTTTCAGGAACCGCACCTGAGCTGAAACAGATGAAAACCACTCCTCGTAGAATTGCGACCGACAGTAATGAGCAATGTGCCCAAAGCACATGGCGAGGCGGTTGTAGAAGCTCTTTGTGAAGAGCGCCGACGCCCACTCCGATTCAATGAAGCGCAGAAAGGTATTTCCGAACTCCGCCTTGTCCGCAGCGGTTGAAAACTTCGTGGCTGTGAAGTCTGATGGGAGAAATGGCCCCTTGGGCATGTTGATCTCCACGCAAAAGAAAAGGGCCAGCCGCAGCCGACCCTCTTGCTTGCCTTGGTTGAGACCGCAACGGTCTCGCTGGAACATTCTCCCAATGGATACGCTTGTCACCCGTGCATTCTAAAGACCAGCGATTCCACGGAAGATCGACGGCTCTGCCACCGTCATGCTGCCGCTTCGCCCATCGCCCTCAGCTCGCGATATACAGTGGTCTTGCCGATTCCGAGCAACCGTGCGGCTTCAAGAGGTCTGCGATTCGATCTCTCGTAGGCTGCAACGATCATCGCTCGCTCCACCTCCGCCATCGTCGGAAAGGCTCCGGTCTCTGGAACCTGCGCTAAGACGACTGGAGCTACTGATGCCACGCATTGCTGCGTCAACCGCTCGGTTGCCGTCGAGATCAATCTGGAGGCCTGTTCGAGCTTCTGAAGGCATTGCGGGTCCTGCCGGATCACGACCTTCTCTACTACTCGCTCAACAATCCTCACGATCGGCTCAGGCAGAGCTGTCCCACAACGCCGGCAATTCGCGCGATCGCTCCATTGGACGAGTTCGCAACTGCGGCAACGAATCTTCCCCCGTTCCTCGCTCATGATGTCACCTCGAAAGTTGAAAGCATGCTGG
>NZ_DATKQC010000301.1:0-3519 GCF_035532915.1 Edaphobacter sp. | reverse complement strand
GTACTGCCGAGGATCGCCGCGTGCCTCTGGAAGAAGCGATCGCCGTTGGCGATAGCTGCGGCCGATTGGTCGATGACGAAGTGGCCAAGTTCGAGTCGCTGTTTCTCATCCAGCTCCTTCCCAAGTAACCCCATGAACCGCTGAAGGTTGCCGCCCTCGATGAGAAAACAATCGCGGTCGATCTGTGGGAACGAATCAGCGCCCCGCTTGAACCGATTGCGGACGGTTCCCTCAATGGCGCGGTAGGTGCCGAGCAAGACAACTCGGAGCGAATCGTCCGGCACAATCTCCATCTCAAGCGTCGTGGGTGCCATCGGATCAGGCTGTGCTGTCTGCTCGCGGAGCTGCCGGGTCACGCGCTCCGTCATCCCGATCAGGAACTCCTGAGCAGTCGTACCCTGAATTGCGACAAGGCTTCCGACCGCAGCACGCGGCAAGAGTGAGGCATTTTCCACCGCGATGAGTACGCGGCTCGTGTCCACGGAGGCGACTTTGCCGAGCAAGCTCGGCGTGTCAAATGTCAGAACAGGTGAATCGCTCATGTCAGAAGCTCCTTTGCTAAAACGCCCATATCCCATAAATTGTGCCCTTTTTGCTCGAACTGGTGTCCGTTTGTCACCATTGCGACTCCTGCCCAAGCCTTCGGTTTCGAGAGGCATACGCAGCGAGGCGAGGTCTTCGCTATCTGCTCGACCTTCGTACTTACCGATTGGTTCAAGATCAATGTGGGAGTACCGTCCTGAATGCGCTTTAGAAGATGGGTTTGCAGATGATCGTCATTGAACCCGTACCCCACTACCAGCAGACGCCCGGCCCGCTTGATGTAGTCGTTGGCCAAATCGCGATGCTTGTCGAAGGGAGAGTCGTAGCCAGCTCGGTACTTGTTGAGACCTGGCGTTATTATGAGTCGTTCCGCGTCCAGATCTAAACTGCATCGCCGTGCATCATTGCCGGATTTATACCAGTCAAAGCTCCCATGTGGTTTCAGGACTATCGCTCGCGGGAAGTGGTCGAGGACGGTAGTCTTGGCGCGCGTTGTGATACCTCGACATGATCCCATGCAACTTCTGGCATGGTCGAAAGCGCCCGCATATTGCCCCACGGCTGTAGTGTCCACATGGAATCCAGCCATTTCACATGCGACTTCGATCAGTCGGTCGTAGTTGGGGGTTAGAATCGGCAATCCACTCGTTGGCTTCAAAATCTTGGCTAGGAATGTCGTCAGTCGAAGGGTTTTCTCCCCTCGGAGCACTGCTCCTATAATTTCACGTTCTTTCGGCATCAGCAGTTCGGACGCTCCTTCCGCAATCCAGACTTCGAGAGTCTCGGTTGGCGCGTGTTTTAGGAGCGCCGCCTCCAATCCCTCATTCGCGTCAATGCTCGCCTTGATATGGGACCAGAGTGTCGCGTCGGCTCCTGCCAGGGTGTCGGCGCGGCTGCACAGATGATCGGCAAGCTCAGGCATCCCGGGAATTCCCTCAGCGCACGAGAGCCCGGACCCGATCACCAAAACAAGCCCGTCGGTGAAATGGCCCTGCACAAACTTAAGCAGTTCGTTATAATCCATATTCGCACTCAATGTCGCGAGTATATCAATAGCAGCATTTTTCCTAATCCCAAACCACCAGGTTCTCTTAATTCGTATTCTGTCGAAGCGTATCTATAGGTCCTTCCCGGTACGCAGGCCAATCGAGTTTCGCTTTGGTGGCGTCTGCCACACGCTAGCTTTAGCCAAGACTTATGACATCGAGTTCGGGGCCCATACGGGTACGAGCAATCTCTACCACGTGCGTGTGGTGTGTAAATAGTATCGATTGTACGCGTTCACCAATAGCAGCCAGTGATTTGAGGCCGTGCGCGGTACGGTCGTCATCAAATGTTGTGAAGATATCATCTCCGATAAAAGGGGCCGGCTCATGTCGACTTGCATAATCTTCGAGATATGCAAGGCGGAGCGCCACGTAAAGCTGGTCGCGCGTGCCATCGCTCATGCCGGTGACGGACACAGTATCGCCAGACTTACGTTGGCCAACCAGACAGGGCGCATCTTGTTCGTCATAGTCCTGGCCGAGATTTGAGAAGGCGTTTCCCGTGAGCATCGAAAAGAGGGCGCTAGCACGGGCGATGAGAGGATCGTGGTGGCTGGATCGGCGGTCGTCAACAACCCTGCCGATCAGCAGGGCACCGAGTTTCAGAACTGCCCACTCACGCGCCGCCATGGCAAGCTCAGCTTCGGCGCTCCTGCGTTGTTGGAGGGCAACTTCCGCACCGACGCCTTGTTCCCATTGTGAGCGCTCGCGCAGCCGGCGGTCTTTCGCGGCGAACACTTCCCGAGACTCCTGATCGAGTCTTTCGTCATCGCCGGAAAGTACTTTGAGTATGGCCTCGGCTTGGTCCGGGTCAAAAGTGGCGAGTTCGGCACGTAGGCTATCCTCATTATGTCCGTCCGCCTGTGCGATGAGCTGGACACGGCGCTCGGCAAGCGTACTGAGAAGCCTGTCTCGCTCGCCAATCCGGCTGAGGAATTCGGGGAGATCGGTCCCGTTTGGTAGTTGGGCCGCAAGACCTTCCAGGTCAGATGCGGCATCAGCGGAAGCAACGTCAGCAATCTCCCGGTTTCGTGTTGCTTCATCGAGCCGTTTCTTGGCCTCAGCTTTCCGTGCTTCTGCAGTTTTGGCATGGGAGAGGCGCTCGTTGAGAGCTTTGACCGCTGCATCTGGCGGCAGGGTCGCAAGGTCCGGAGCCAAACGGTCCACGAGCTTTTTGGCGCGCTCTTCGAATTTAGCCATATCCCGCTGCATGCCTGCCACACGGCGCGTGCGGCTGTCACGTTCCCGTATGTTGGCGGGAACGTCTTTCCAAGCCCCGAGCGCAGCCTCCGCTTCGTCTGGTGTCGCGGTCGGAGAAAGACCTATCGGGGGGAGGGCGAGCGCCCAGCGCTCCAACCAGTTATCCCGACGAGTCTCAGCTTCCGTTTGGGCAGTTGCGAGATCATCGATCCGGGCTTGTGTGTCGCGAATACGTGTATCCAGGTCACGCGCTCCCTCCCAGGTCTCGGCAATAGCGTCAAGCCGGTCCTCGATGCGCGCGGCTAGCAGCCCTGCGTTGAGCCCTTGGATTTCTGGAAGTGTTACTTCCTTCGCCAGCGCGGCGAGCGCCGGCTCGATGCCCTGAATCTCTGTATCAATTGTGGCAAGACTGTCACGCAGAAGATTAAGTTTCTCGCGACGGGCGAGCAGACCATTAGCACCCACAAGCCATGCGGTCATTTCGGAAGGCGAAAGAGGAGGAAAGCCAGCAGGGGCCCAAATTGCTATCCAGGCTTCGGTCATTTGATCGCGGCGGGCCTCGGCATCCAGCAGCTGCTCTTTGATGCTCTTTGTCTTTCTACGTTCATCTTCCAGCAAAACAGTGTCAGCGTTATGGGCCGCAACACGCTCGGCGTCCCCAGCCGCATCATCGGCCAGCCGATCCGCTTCAGAGCGGTGGCGCTCAAAGTCTGCGACGGTTTGACGGAGC
>NZ_DATKQC010000300.1:0-2921 GCF_035532915.1 Edaphobacter sp. | reverse complement strand
TTTGATTCCACTGGGCCTCAGCGCGACGGACGCGACGGTTGGAGCGCGTGTCGCCACAGTCACGATCAACCCGAGAGAGATCACGGTCCTGCATCTGCGGCCGGAGTTTGAGTCGACCATTCGGATGCCAGAGGAGGTGACATCCGTCATTCTTGGCAGTCCGGGTGAGTTCAAAGCCGAGCATAACGAGGGAGAGCCGGAGTACGTCTATATCAAGCCCATCACTAAACAGGCTGCTCAGTCGAACCTGTTGATCGCGACAAAATCGGGCCAGCACGTGACGCTGGAGTTGGTCAGCGATGGCACTGGCATTCCGAATCAATCGCAGCCGGTTGACTTCCTGATCGAGTACCGATCCGCGCGGAGCTTCCTGATTTCGGCGGACTCCGGAGCCCCAGCCATGCCAGCCGCAGCTGGCAAGGTCCCAGCGCATGAATCCAGTGGCAGGGACACCGGCCCAGAGTTATCGCCGCTTTCCAATCTCGACGAGGAGTTCAGGCAGCAGCAGAAAGTGAATGCCCCCAAATGGACGAAATGGGAGGACAGGCAGATCGAGACATCGATTTGCGACATACGGCAATGGAGCAATGAGACCGTGATCGCTTACTCCGTCCTGAACGGTTCGGATCAGCCCGTAGAGATCGTTCCGCCGCAGATCCAGATCACGGGACGCACGGCCTCAAAGAAGAAAAAGAAGGAAGGCAAAGGCATCATCTCGGATCAGCTGGAGATCCGCGACTACCGGTTGAGCGCAACACGGCTTGAGCCTGGAGGCCGAGCTGATGGCGTGGTTGTCTTCGACCGACCCAACTTCAAGGAGTCGACGGAGAAGTTGTTTCTGCAGATCGCGCAGGCGGACCAGGTGGATCGTCCCATCTTGATTCGTCTGCCGTTCACCCCACCCATATCCGGCGACGGCAAATAGAAAGGAGTACAGAGGCTATGAGCGTCAATGACACCAGCAGAAACGGAAGCATGCCCACCACAATCGAGGAATCCACCGAGCCGGTGCCCTCGAATGAGCCGACTCAAGCTCGTGAATCAACCGTCCTTAATGGAAGACATGAACCTGCAACAGCCTTCGCGACACGAGCTGACACAAAGGGAGTGGAAGGGATCAGCAAGAGCAAACTCGTCCTTCTCGGCGGCGGGCTGGCCGTTGCGGTTCTGTTCTTTGTGTTCACGGCTTTAGTCGGCAAATCCCCGAAGAAGCCAACGCAGGCAAGGCAGCCGTCTCAGCAGGCCAATCAGGAGTTGATGAAACCGCCCAAGGGCAGCGTGACGCCGGTGATGGACACCGTGCGTACGCCGGCGCCCGACAACAGCAACGGTCAGCTTGGGCCAGGTGATATTCGGCGGACACGCTCTCTGAACGACCAGGCTCATTTCAAGCCAGTGGCGGCTAAGCCTTCCGCGGCGACTTCGCTGGGCAGCGTACCGTCCTTTGCGGATACGCAGCAGAAATGGGAAGATCCAGTGCCATACGGCGGACCTCCTGCTGAGCAGACCTCGCAGGTACAGCAAAATGGCCTGAAGGAGCCGTCCATCATTTTCGTGCGAAGTGTGACACAGAACCAGGCCGGGGTGGCGCCGAAGGTCAATTCCGATGACGATGGTGTAGCAATATTGGAACTGAAGCCGGGTACCCGCATTCAAGCCAAGCTTGAGACCCAGATATCGAGTGCTGTGCAGGCCCCCGTGGTAGCGGTAGTCGAATACACCTATGCCATCGGCGACAGAATTATCGTTCCGGCCGGCGCACGCGTGTATGGTCAACTCCAGCAGGCCGATCGAAGCGGACTCGTAGGCGTGAAGTTCGACGAGATCGAACTGCTCGATGGCGCGCGGGAGAAGATCGATGCAATTGGAACCGGGCTCGATCTCGGGCCGATCAAAGGGAACGTCTACGGGAAGAACACAGGCAAGAACTTTCTGGTTCGCGCCGCGTCAGGGATCGGCTCGGTTCTCGCCGAAGTTGCGGGCAACAATTCGAGCGCTGCCTTTTCCGAGAGCGATATGCTGCGGGAGCGGCTGGCCGAGAACATCGGTACGGCTGGCGATTCCGAAGTCATGAGCCTCAATGCCAACAGTCGCGTAGTCGTTTCCGTGCCTGCCGACACCAAGATCTACGTCGTGTTCACCAAGCATGAACAAAGGCCTGCCGAACTTCACAAGGTAGTCGCCACAGCCCAGTAGATTGCCCGCAACTCAAACACTTCCTCTCTTCGCCCTGGCCCGCGTGCCAGGGCTTTCTGTGTGCTGTGAACGAATTCCGTTTGCGGTCACCTTATGAGAGATTGGCGGCAGCAAGCCCTGT
The DNA here is from genome assembly GCF_035532915.1 of Edaphobacter sp. Classification (GTDB taxonomy): domain Bacteria; phylum Acidobacteriota; class Terriglobia; order Terriglobales; family Acidobacteriaceae; genus Edaphobacter. The sequence goes on along the minus strand of NZ_DATKQC010000300.1, from coordinate 604 downwards.
AACATCCACCACAAAACCGTTGTGCCTCTTCTTACCGCGCCTGCTGAGCTTCCCATGCTGTGGAGACTCTCCCGCTGCCCGATCAGTGTCGTGTCTATTCAGGCAGGCCGCGCTTGGGTAAAGATCGGCCCAAATGACCCACTGTGCGTTTGAGGCAAAATCGGTCCGGATGACCCACTGTGCGGTTGAGCAATGTTGGCTCCCGTTGACCCAATTCGCATTTGAGGAAAGATCGGTCCGGATGACCCACTGTGCGGTTGAGGCATCATCGATCCCGATTGCTCAATTTGAAAATGAGCAAAGATCAATCCCGATGCCTCAGTGTGGAGTTGGGCAAAATCGTGGGATGTGGGTAATAAACCCAGCTCTCCAGCCGGCGACTTCCGCATGGGTTCGTTCGGCCATTAGCAACCTGAGCCTAACAGCGCCTATGAAGGGATCAAGCGAGGTTTCCCGCAACGCTTACAGATATAGGTGTGCTCCCAGTTCCAATGGAGGCGAGGATAGACATCCCGGTTATAGCGGGCGATGCTCCGAAGCTTGAAGACCAAACCAACTAGAGAAAACACTTCAAGGAGCAGAAAGACAGCAGCCAAGTCCAGCC
>NZ_DATKQC010000299.1:0-15345 GCF_035532915.1 Edaphobacter sp. | reverse complement strand
TGGGTGTGTACGATGGGCCGCACCAATTTCTAGTGACATTCGAGTTTGTCGGCATCTTTCTTATTGGAGTGCTGCTGGCGAAGAACCTCGATATGCTGAACGGTCTCTATCGGCGGCAAGGAACAGTCCCGCATATCTTGTTTGCGCTGGTCTCGCTGTTTCTTTATTTTGGCGGACACCGCATCGCGAGTATGGGCCCCTTGTGGCATCTCGGGGATATGCCGGTGGTACTGGGGGCCGCAGGGTTGCTGATGCTGGGGCTGAACTCCGTTAAGGCCAGCCGTGCTCTCAGCTCCGTTGTCCCAACGTTCCTTGGCCGAATCTCTTATAGTCTCTACCTCGTGCATGGCACTGTTCTTTTCGCTACGGCTGCGGTCTTGCAAAACAAAGTAAGCCATCCCGTCTTCTTTCTCATCTATTTTCCAACCGCCATTCTCTTATCGTGGGGTTTCTACGTGTCTGTGGAGAGTCCGTTTATGGTGATGAGCCGCAACGTCGGGCGACATAGCGCTGGATAATCGGAAGAGCTTAGGCAGAGAGGTCTATGGATATATTGAACAGCTTCGACATCGCTCCGATCGGATATGTGCGCTCCGTGTTGAAGGAGCGCGCGGGTGCACCGCGCCAGGGAAGCGAGGGCGCGCCGGATGCGCGGCTGGAGATCGATGCCGCTTTTGTGCGGGGCCTCGATGGCATCGAGGCGGGACAGGAGATCTGGATCTTCACATGGCTGCATCAGGGCGAGCGCTCGGTGCTCGAGGTGCATCCGCGAGGCGATGTGCGGAACGCCGTAAAGGGAGTGTTCGCGACACGCTCGCCGGACCGTCCCAACCCGATAGGCCTGCATCTCGCAAAGGTGCTGAGCGTCGATGGCTGCCTGCTTGCGGTGCAGGGGCTGGAGGCGATCGACGGCACGCCGGTTATTGATATCAAGCCGGCTCTCGAATGCCGGCGCGATGCCTGAGCGTGATGCGGCGAAGTCCTAAGCGGGTAACGTCAACCTATAATCTCGTTATTCCTTTGAGGAAAAACCCCTGTATTGCCGCTGCTCTTGCCCTTTTCTAATCGGTGCCATCGGCTTCCGTTTTAAACAGAGAGGCAACTGCTACTTCGGCTGGCCGACGATGCGGAAGTCTTCCTGCTCATCGCCGCTGGGTTTGTCCCATCCGCCGGGAGGGATGACGGTTTGGTCTACCTCTCTCGGACCCCAGCTCTGCGGCTCGTAGGAGTAGAGGGGGGTGTTGGCCTTGAGGACGGGATCGACGATGCGCCAGGCTTCTTCGACGTAGTCCTGCCGGGCGAAGAGGGTGGCGTCGCCTGCCATGGCATCGCCAAGGACGCGCTCGTAGGCCTCCATCTCGTTGGGGCGGGGATGGCGGCTGGCCACCATCTCTACGGCGGCGCGTTTGCCGGTGCCGGTCGGAGACGTCACAGAGACCGCCATGGCGACCGTCATCTCCGGGCTGACACGGAAGCGCATGTAGTTCTGCGGCGTGCCCGGTTCGGTAATGTTGGTGGTGGGCGGCTTGCGGAAGCGCGCCATCACCTCCATGCAGGTGACGGGCAGATTTTTTCCGGCGCGGATGTAGAAGGGAACGCCGTCCCAGCGCCACGACTTTATCTCCAGCTTAAGCGCGGCGAAGGTCTCGACCTTGGAGTTCGGCGCGACGCCTTTCTCGTTGAGGTAGCCGTCGAACTGGCCGCGGACAAGGTCCTTCGCTTCGAGGGTGGGGATGGCCTTGAGTACCTTGACCTTCTCGTTTCGCATGGATTCGCTGTCGTTACAGGCCGGGCACTCCATGGCGAGATTGCACATCACCTGGAAGATGTGGTTCTGCACGACATCGCGAATGGCTCCGGTTTGGTCGTAGAAGGCGCCACGTCCCTGTATACCGAAGTCCTCGGCCATGGTGAGCTGGACGCTCTCGATGTAGTTGCGGTTCCAGAGCGGCTCGAGGAAAGAGTTGGAGAAGCGAAAGGAGACCATGTTGTGCACGGCGCCTTTGGCGAGATAGTGGTCGATGCGGAAGATGGAGCTCTCGGGGAAGGCCGAGAGCAGGATGCGGTTCAGCTCCTGCGCGGAGGCGAGGTCGCGGCCGAAGGGCTTCTCGACGATCATGCGCGCGCCCCTGGAGCAGCCGGAGTTGACCAGCTGCTCCACTACTTTTTCAAAGAGCGATGGCGGGATGGCGAGGTAGTGCGCGGGGTACTGGGCGGAGCCGAGTTCTTTGCGCACGGCGGCGAAGGTGGCGGGGTCGGCGTAGTCGCCATCGACGTAGCGCAGCAGGCTGCTGAGCTTCTGCCATGCGTCGGGATCGAGGCCTCCGTGCAGTTCGAGGCTGTCCTTGGCGCGGGCTTTAAGCTGATCGAGGTTCCATCCGGCCTTGGCGACTCCGATGACGGGAACGGTGAGGGTGCCGCGCTTGACCATCGATTGCAGCGCCGGAAAGATCTTCTTGTAGGCCAGATCGCCGGTGGCGCCGAAGAAGACAAGGGCATCGGAGTGCTGTGGAGCCATATTTGTGGGTCTCTCTTTTTATGGTTGCAAAGTTATTTTGCGGCTGGCTTTTCCAGGTGGCCGCCGAACTCGTAGCGCATCGCCGAGAGCAGCTTGTCGGAGAAGTCCGCCTGTCCGCGTGAGCTGAACCGTTCATAGAGGGCAGTGGTCAGCACAGGAGCGGGTACGCCCTCGTCGATGGCGGCCTTTATCGTCCAGCGGCCTTCGCCGGAGTCGGAGACGCGGCCGCCGAACTTCGACAGCGCGGGGTCTTCGGTGAGCGCGGAGGCGGTGAGGTCGAGCAGCCACGATGCGATGACGCTGCCGCGCCGCCAGACCTCGGCGACCTCGGTGAGGTTGAAGTCGAACTGATAGTTTTCAGGGTCGCGCAGCGGCGTGGTCTCCGCATCGACTTCCCCGGTCTCTTTGCCGATGTTGGCGGCCTTGAGGATGCCGAGGCCCTCGGCGTAGGCGGCCATGATGCCGTACTCGATGCCGTTGTGCACCATCTTGACGAAGTGGCCACCGCCGTTCGCGCCGCAGTGGAGATAACCCTGCTCGGCGGTGCCGCCGACCTTGTCGAAGCCGGGGGTGCGGTCGATGTCGCCGATGCCGGGCGCGATGGACTTGAAGATGGGATCGAGGTGCTTCACGGCCGCTTCCGGGCCGCCGATCATCATGCAGTAGCCGCGATCGAGTCCCCAGACGCCGCCGCTGGTTCCGACATCGACGTAGTTGATGCCTTTGGGGGCAAGCTCTTTAGCGCGGCGGATGTCGTCGATGTAGTACGAGTTGCCGCCGTCGATCAGGATGTCGCCCGATTCGAGATGAGGAGCGATCTCGGCGATGGCGCTTTCGACGACTCCGGCAGGGATCATCAGCCAGATGGCGCGGGGCTTGGCGAGCTTGCTTACGAGGTCCGCCAGCGAAGAGGAGCCGGTGACGCCTTCTTCCTTGGCCAGCTCGTCGACGGCTTTGGTCGACATGTCGAAGACGACGCATTCGTGGCTCTTGCGCGTCAGCCGCCGGACCATGTTGGCTCCCATTCTTCCCAATCCCACCATTCCAAGTTGCATACTGCCCCCTTTTCAGATAGTTTGCCGGACAGGCTTTGAAGCTTCCCCGAAGCCGCTAAAATAGACTACTCCCCTTGCCTTGAGCTGAAGTTACAGGGAATGAGGACGCTGCGAGCACTCAGCAAGTAGGATGCAGCGGCATGAGAAAGGGTGAGATGGGCGTGATCGCTTTGAACCCGGCGGACACTGGCCTTGAAGTGTTGGACCTCGAGAGCGACTCCGCGTTTGCGCAGAGATGCCTGCACACGCGCGATGTCGCGACACAGATTGAGGGGATGCATCGGCTGGCCCGGGCCTTTGTCGCCAGTCCCGATACGATCCTGCAGGAGCTGGTAAATGTCGCGGTCGATCTGTGCGGTGCCGACAGCGCCGGTATCAGCATAGAACAGGCAGAAAAGACCGACGAGCACTTCTGGCATTGGGTCGCCACCGCGGGTAACTACTCAGGCTTCCTGAACGCGACGCTTCCCCGCTATCCCAGCGCCTGCGGTGTCTGCCTGGAGCGGGGACGGCCACAGTTGTTTCGTGTGACCCAGCGCTTCTTCGACCTGATGGGCGTCGATGCGCCGACGGTGACGGACGGCATCCTGCTTCCGTGGGAGACCGAGGAGACGCGCGGAACCATCTGGATCATGGCGCATGGAAGAACAGAGGCGTTCGATAGCAACGACTCCCGCATGATGCAGGTGCTCGCAAACTTTGCCGCCATGGGAGTAAGGCAGCTACGGCAACGGAAGAAGTTGATGGAACAGGCCAGCGCCGCTGCGGCCGCCGCCATGGCGAACGATCTCGCCCACAAGATCAACAACCCGCTGCAGAGTATGACGAACATTCTTTATCTGGCGGCCGAAGGTGGGAGCGGCGGCGACGCCAGGGCGCTGGCTCAGGAGCTGTCCGAGCATGTCGAGCGGCTTTCGGTGCTGGTGGGGAGGCTGCTGGAGCTGCCGAAGGTTACGGCACGAACGAAGTGAAGCTTCAAGGGGTGTCAGGAAGTAGCGCTAAAGCGTTTTCCCTGAAGGTGTCGTTGTGCGGGCCGAGGAGAAACGCAGATTCCCTGCGGGAATGACAACAGAACCTGCGGGAAGGACAACAAAAGAGGACGGCGCTACCTTACGACGGCTCCCCCTGCGAGAGAAATGCGCTATTGGAGCGGATGCTTTGCTGGCTGCGGCAGCAGCTTTGGCTCCGGTGTGGGGAGGTCGGGAGCGGTGTCGATCATCCTGCGGTCGATGTCGACCGAGCCGATGCGTCCGCCCGTCAACGAGCCGACGACGACTCGCACCGATCGGGTATTTCGAGGGATACGAAGCGTCATCGTAAGGTGCGCTTGCAGCGTCTTCAGGTGTTCGAGGTCCTGCGAGCTGTTGGTCATGGTGAAGGCTTCCGTCTTCGAGGACAGCACGTAGTGCCGTCCGGAGAGGCCGGCCCCGGCAAAGCCAACGTCGACGGCGCTCCCTCCGTCGGCGCGGGGCTTCCAGTCGGCGTTTTTCATGCTCACGTCTACCGTGAACTCGGCGGAGTTGGTGTCGTGGTGCCGCACGATCTTTTCCACCGTTACACCGAGGCCGGTGAAGGGCACGTTGGTCTGTACCGCCTCGGCGATGTTGTAGAGGGCGTCGACGCGGGGATCGGTGGGCTGCCCCTTGTCCGGCGAAAAGTAGCCCGCCTTGGTGAGCGCCTGCAGCGCGGGGTTGCGCATGGTGACGCGGATGCGGAGGAACTTCCCGTCCGCGATGCTCTCGGGCGGCTGGTAGGTGAGCGTGTAGTAGCGCGAGCCCAGCTCGACCGAGGTGCGGATCAGCTTGTCGAGGTCGTTGCGGTTGTAGAAGAGCTGGCCGCCGGTCTCATTCACAAAGACGCCGAAGTTCACGTCGCCGGAAAAGGGATCGTCGTCGCCGATCTGGTCCTGGTCCGACATCGCGCTTCTGGGGGTGAAGGAGCGGCCGGTCGCGACCTCCAGCCCCGGATAGATAAGAAACAGGCTCATGCGCGCATCGACCAGCAGATTCGCGGTCTTGTGGACGTAGGTGGTGACGGTATCGGCTGTCTTCCAGTCGAGGTCGGCGGTATAGAGGCTGGGGCCGCCGTGGCCGATCCAGAGGATGTTCTTTCGTCCGGGGACGCCGGTGTTCTCGAGCGCGATCTGCCGCAGCCCGTTGATCGACTGCAGAAACCGCTCGCTGAAGAAGGAAGCGTTCAGCTTGTAGGGGATCGCTGCGGGGAGATGGTCGACGGCCGAGAGCAGCTCCTGCTTGCTGCGGGTGTAGCCCTGCACCATCTCGAGCGACTCGTTGCCCAGCACCATGACCTCGGCGGGGGCCTTCAGTCGCGACGGCTCACTGGCCAGATACTTGTGGACGCAGTAGCGGATATAGGCCATCTGCTCGAAGGAGGAGTTCAGCTGGTCGAGCACAAAGATGGTGACGGGAGCCTTGCCGGAGGGGTTGTCGTCGGCGCTGTTACTGCCAACGACATGATCGTCGGGTGCCTCGAAGGAGAAGATCTTCTGCGGCCTCTTGTCCTGCGTGATGGTGAAGTCGTCTTTGGTCAGTCCCTTCACCACGGGATGACCCTTGGCGTCGAGAACGGTGACGTCGAGGAAGACCAGGCGCGAGGTGACGTGGAGGGTGGGAACATCGGTGGCCGAAGATTGCCCTGAAGACTGGCTGGGGGCCGGAACGTTCTGCGCCGATGCTGCCTGAAGAGTGAGAGTGCCGAACAACATAGCCCCGGAGAAGATAGCACGCATCGACAGCATGAAAGATCCTCCCGTTCACCGTACACCCGCCTCCGCGAATTTTCTATGCGGCCACAGCGAAAATACAGGGCCTCTCCACTCCAAACCGTCCGTGGCTGCGGTGGGATGACGTGCTGTTGTGCGGCGACGGTGGAAGTGCGGGCTTCTACTTCAGGTGCTGGACGGGAACATTGTCGGGGATCTTCATTTCGAACTGGTCATTGTCCATCGTCTGGTTCAGCGTCATCTTGGTGATGGTGACGGTGAGGCTGTACTGGTCCAGAGGACGGGTGATGACGATCTTCGACGGGAAGGAGATGTCGCCGTATTTCTGATAGTTGCTGTAGACCGCCTGAGTCTCGACCTTGCCGTCCGCATCATAGATATCCTGCTGGAAGGGCTCGAGGTCGACGCGGCTGATATGGATGACGCGCTGCGTGTGCACCGTCTGGCCCTGGGGCTGCGAGAGGATCTGGAGTTCATAGTCAGGCTCTTCGATCAGGTCCTTCTTCTTCTTCGGGTCCTGCACGATGCGAACGTCGGTGGTGAGCGAGGCGAGCTCGTCCGGGCCCAGACCGCGGATGAACAGGGAGTTGAAGATGACCGCGGGGCGAAGGTTCTCCAGGCCGTTCTTCGACGGCTTGGTGACCTGGCTGGTGCCCTCCATGGCGCGGTTCTTGGGAGGGATCCAGAGCGACCATTTCTTGCCGTCGCTCACCATGTCCATCGCCTGGTTACGCAGGACAGGAACGAGCAGGATGAGGCGCAGGTCTTCCGGCTTGCGCATGAAGATGTAGCCGCTGAAGTTGGGATATTCGTTGACGTGGCCTTGCAGGGAGCCGCCGGTGGTGGCGGAGATCTCGACGGTGGCCTTCATGGTCTGAATGGCGTCGTACTGGGTGTTGACCTGCTTGACCAGGTGGTCGAGCGAGGTGCCGATCACCATTTCGGCGAGGTGGGTGCGGGGTACGATGCGGGTGTGGGTCAGGCATCCGGTCAACGCCGGAACCAGGCTCATCAATCCCGCCGCTACCGTCTTCTTTAAACTCATGGGCACTAACTTCAAGTATATCTATACGCGAACGCACTCTGGCCTAGAGGAGTACCGCCGCGAATGCGTGGGTTTGGATTTCTATGTTCGTCAGATTGGATGTTGCGGAGTGCGGTTGCGTTTCTTTTTGTGTAGATCAGGTCCTCTCAGGGGGTCTGCTTCTTTTGCGCCTCGCGGTAGGCCTGGACCTGCTCGGCGTGCTCCTTCAGGTCGGTGGAGAAGCGGCTGTGGCCCGCGGCGTCGCTGACAAAGTAAAGATAGTCGGTCGCTGCCGGAGCCATGGCGGCGCGCAACGATGCGATGCCGGGATTGCAGATGGGGCCGGGCGGCAGACCTGTGTGCTTGTAGGTGTTGTAGGGTGAGTCGGCCTGCAGGTCGGAGGCGTGGATGACACCGCTCCAGCGGCCGTCGAGCAGCGCCGCATAGATGACGGTGGGATCGGTGGCGAGCGGCATTCCCTTGGCGATGCGGTTGACGAAGACGCCGGCGACCAGCGGGCGCTCCGTGTTTTGGTTGACCTCTTTTTCGACCAGCGAGGCCATGATGACGGTCTGCTGCATCTGGCCGTCGAGGCCGATCTGGGCGGCGGCGCGGCGGAAGCGGTGCACCATGACGGTGAGGATCTCGACCGGGGTGGTGTGGCGGGAGAAGGTGTAGGTATCGGGAAAGAGGTAGCCTTCTAGCGATTGCGGCAGCCTGCCGGTCGGAGGCAGCCAGGCGATCAACTCGGTGTGCTGGCGCTCGGCGGCGAGAAAGGCGTCGCGCGATCCCAGCCCGGCGACGGCGACGGCCTGGGCGATGTCGAAGATGTTGTAGCCCTCGGGAATCTTGAGGGTGACGACGTAGACGTCGCCGCGCACCATGCGGGCATAGACCTCGGTCATGGGGGCGGCGTGGTCGAAACGATACTCGCCTGCCTTGAGCGTGCCATGTTTGGCCAGGCGCAGCAGGTCGAAGCCGTAGCGGTTGCGGACGATGCCGTTCTTTTGGAGCAGAGCGGCGATGGCCGGGGTTCCGGTGCCGGGCGGGATATCGACGAAGGTCTCAGTCCGCGGGCCGAAGGGGGCATAGACGACGTAGCCTGCGACGGCGACGGCGATCAGAATGAGCAGCAGCAGTGTTCCCAGAAACTTCAAGCCTGCGACCTCCGGCGGTGCGTCTCGGCGCACCGTGTTCCGACTATTTTACGGGTACGGCGTGCATTTGCCGTGGGATTGGCGGGGAAGGCAAAGACGAAAGACAGGGGTTCTCTTCACTGCGGCGGCAAAAGTGCCGCCTGCGGTCGAGATGATGTACGTTTTGTGAGTGCGAAGCGGTGGCTGGGGCTATCTGCTTTGTTTTCTGCTTCGCGCTGGACGATGGGGTTCGCTCGGCGTACCCTCGGTGTTGACCGCATCGTATAATCAACTTTGGATTTTTTAACTCGCTGCCGCAATCATGTTGCGAATATGTCAGCGCGACCTGGAAGGCCCCATGCCAGAACATGTAAAAAAACGGCTCGAAGAAGAGATCAAGCATCTTGAATATGAGCTGACCACCGAGCTGCCCGCGGAGATCAAGAAGGCGGTCGCGCTGGGCGACCTGAGCGAGAACGCCGAGTACCACATGGCGAAGCAGCGCCAGGTCTTCGTCAATGCGCGCCTCGGCCAGTTGAAGAAGCGGATGGGCGAGCTTGCCATGGTCAACCTCGTCAACATTCCGCACGACAAGGTCGGCTTTGGTGCGACGGTCACGGTCTTCGACTCCAGCAAGAATGAAGAGATCACGTACAAGCTGGTCACCAGCGAGGAGTCCGACGTGGCGCAGGGGTTGATCTCGACGACCTCGCCGATCGGGCGCTGCCTGCTGGGCAAAAAGGTTGGCGATGTGGCCACGGTGGTCACGCCGAACGGCAACCGCGAGCTGGAGATTTTGAAGCTGCTCACCATTCACGATAGCGCTGAGTAAACTCAGCCGGGCCATGTTTCAGCGGCAACGATGTAAGCAATTCTTTTGGAGGCAAGTTTTTTGACCTGGACAAGTGCATTCGGCAAGGGCAGCGGCTGGCTGCTGCAGAAGATCGTCAACGGTCTCGCACTTACCCGGATCTCACCCAACGCGCTCACCTTCATCGGCCTGCTGATCAATATCGTGGCCGCGCTGTTCTTCGGCTTCGCCCGGCTGCGCAATGCCGACCGCATGTTTCTCTATGCGGGCCTGATTATCATCGGTGCCGGAATCTTCGACATGGTCGATGGCCGGGTGGCGCGGCAGACCAACCAGGTCTCGGTCTTCGGAGCCTTCTTCGATTCGGTGATCGACCGCTACTCCGACGTGGTGATCTTCTTCGGCCTGCTGGTCTTTTATGCGCGCGGCAACCGGCTGTTTTATGTGGGTCTGGTGGCGTTCGTCATGACGGCATCGCTGATGGTGAGCTACACCCGCGCCCGCGCCGAGGCGCTGATTGGAAACTGCAAGGTCGGATTCATGGAGCGGCCCGAGCGCATCGTCTGCGTGATCCTCGGCGCACTGGGCAACCACTGGGGCGTGATGGCGGCCGCGCTCTGGGTGCTCGCCTTCTTCTCGACGACGACGGTGATTCACCGTATCCGGTATACCTATCTGGAGACGGAACGCCGCAAGCTGACGCCGACCTCGTAACCGCATTACCAACTCATCATGAAGCGACTGAAAGCCGTTCTCGCCGTTGGTCTTGCCGTGGGGCTGGCGGTGTTGGTCGTGCGCACGCTGTGGTGGCCGTTCGTCTATGACGCGGCGCTGATTCGCTATGCGAACTTTCTGATGGCGCACCACCTAACACCGTACCGCGATATTCAGGACTACAACCTTCCCGGCTCCTACTTCTTCGACTGGCTGGTGACGCATACGCTGGGCGTCTCCGCGCTGGCGTGGAGGGCGTATGACCTTCTGCTGCTGACGCTGGCAGGCATCGCGATGTACCGGATTGCGCGTCCTTACAGCCGGTTTGCGGGCCTGTTTGCCGCCATGCTGTTTGCCTGCTTTCATGCGCGCGATGGGGTCGAGCAGTCGGGCCAGCGCGATCTGTTGATCGTTGTGCTGGTGCTTGTGGGGCTGGCGCTGGCGGCGCAAAGCGGCAGGCGGACGCTGCGGATAGCTTTGTATCGGTGTGGCGGCGACGGTCAAGCCTATGGCCATCGTTGCGCTGCCGCTGCTGTGGCTGCTTCCCGAGGCTGACGTTCCGGCGGCGCAGAGAAGTTCATGGCGCTCGATGGGCATTGTGCTCGGTGGACTTTTGATTGCGCCACTGGCGGCGCTGGTGTGGCTGTGGCGTATGCACGCGGTGGCGGCGTTCTGGCGGACGCTCACCGTGTATCTTCCCTTTCACGCTCATCTGGGCCATCTGGCATTCTGGCCGCTGCTGACGCGCTGCATCACCGCCTCGCATGGGACGCTGCTTGTGCTTGCACTGTTGCTTGCCTTTACTGATCCTGCTTTCCGAAAGGCCGGTCGCGAGCTTCGCCGCCTGCGAATCTTTCTGGGCGCGGGCATGGTCTATGGCCTGATCTCCTACTTCGTGCAGGCGAAGGGCTACCCTGACCATCGCTACCCCTTCGCCGCCTTCCTGTTTCTGTTTGCGGCGGTGGAGTTTACCCACGCGCTCCGTTTGCCCGGCTATCGCAGGACCGCTGGCGTCGTGGGGCTTTTGTTCGGCACCGTGCTCTCCGGGCTTTCGCTCGAGCGAGCCCTGCGCGAACACTGGCCGGGCGAACAGGTCGCATCGCTGACACAGGATTTGAGCGCATTGGGGGGCCACGCGCTCTCCGGCAAGGTGCAGTGCCTGGACACGGTCGATGGATGCATCGAGGCGCTCGATGGCATGGGGCTCGTCCAGAGCACGGGGTTTGTCTACGACGAGTTTTTGTTTGCCGCACCAAGCACCATGACCGCGCAGCAGGCTGCGGTTCAAATCGGCCTGCGCCGAGAGTTTCTTCGGGAGCTTGAAGCGAATCCACCGCAGGTGATGGTCGTGATGCCTCGGCTGTTTCCATCGGGGCCTTATCACTACGCCAAACTTGGCCTGTGGCCCGGCCTGGAGACGCTTCTCGACCGCTGCTACCGGCTTGATGCCGAGCGTAACTTCCCGGTAGGGGCTGGGTATCATAGAGCAGGGTATCGGCTCTATTTACGCCAGCCAGCCTGCACTGACGCAAGGTTGTCGGCGGCTAGGCCCTGATAAATATTGTTGTCCCGGCAATCGTCGGGGAGAATTACGCAGCCGCCGTCCCATCCTGCATCCAATCGTCAAGGGAAGCGTGTGGGGAGCTGCCTGTGGTCCCAACACGCTGAACCGCCGCGAACGGAGAGGTTTGGATGAAACAGGTACGTCTGGTTCTGATGGCGTTGGCAATGTTGATCGCGGCTGCAGGCGGTGTGCGCGCCCATGCCGACGCAGCGCTGCTGATGGAAGAGCCGTACGGCACCTTTGGCGCATTCAATCCGACTGGCCACGCGGCGATCTATCTGAACCACATCTGCGCGGAGACGCCGACGCAGCTGCGCGCCTGCCGTCCGGGCGAGTTCGGCGTCGTCATCAGCCGCTACCACCGGGTCGCTGGATACGACTGGCTGGCGATTCCGCTGGTTTCCTACCTCTACGCGGTGGACCGGGTCGAAGACATTCCGACTACGGCAGACCCGGAGCTGGAGGCGCAGTTGCGCGATGCCTACCGGCGCAAGCACCTCATCGACATTATTCCTGACATCAGCGAAGGCAAGGACGCGGGCGAGGCACCCGGGGGCGACTGGACGCAGCTCATCGGCGCCTCGTACGACCGCACGATCTACGGCTTCGAGATCGAGACGACGCCCGAGGCCGATGCGCGCTTTATCGCCGAGTTCAATGACAACCGCAACGCCAGCCACTTCAACCTCTTCTTCCACAACTGCGCGGACTTCTCGAAGGTGCTGCTGAACGTCTACTATCCGCACTCGATCCACCGCAACTTCTTTATCGATGTGGGCATCACCACGCCCAAGCAGGTGGCGCGTTCGCTGACGAAGTACGCGAAGCGGCACCCGGAGCTGGACTTTTCCACCTTCGTCATTCCGCAGGTGCCGGGTACGATCCACCGCAGCCATCCTATTAATGGCGTGGTGGAGTCGCTGGTGAAGTCGAAGAAGTATGTGGTGCCGCTGTTTGTGCTGAGCCCGCAGGTCACGGCCGGGATGATCGTGGCGTATCTGGCGGACGGCCGCTTCAAGGCGCCGAAAGACTCTCCACGGGAGTTGCTGCCGGGAGATATCCAGGACATTGGCGCAACCCAGGGCAACACGGTCGATTCGTCCGCACCCGCGGTGCAACCGGCCGCAGACGGTGAACCTTCACTGCACCATCACGCGACGCCAGCACCTTCGCTTACTACTCCGGCTCTCGCAACCCCGATAGCCCCGGTCAGCGTTCCCGCTCCCGCCGCAGCCCAATAGCCGCGCGGCTTCAGTCCACGTTCAATCCGGCGTCGGCGTCGAGCACCAGCATCTTGCCTTCGACGAACAGGGAGTGCAGCTTCAGCGAACTCAGCGTGAAGGCATAGCCCGTCGTCTGGGTCGACTGGCTCAGCAGTTGCCGCATCAGGTCGGCGGCATTCACCTTCATCTGATCGGGCAGCTTGCGATCGAGAAACGGTATCAGCAGAAAGTTCAGCTCCTTCGACTCGCTGAGGTGCTCGATGTGGGCGTCGCGAAAGCCGATACTCTCTTCCTGCGCCTCGGGGACCATGGAGACGTCGGCGTTGGTGTCCATCGACACGCCAATGCAGACGCCGTGGACCGAGGTTCCCAGCTTGGCCCGCGCGTGCACGTGGACGACGATGCGGTCCTGCATGAAGGTGACGTGCGGCGAGTCGGCGTAGACGTAGCAGGCCGATTTGATATCGCCGCGCATGTAGTAGCGGCCCTCGGGGCCGTTGAAGAGCTGGGCGCGCAGGGTGCGCTCGAGCGCCTGCGACGAGATCCTGACCTCGATGGCGGAGGCAGCGCGCGTGACACTGAGCAACAAGGCACAGGCGAGCAGAAGGCTGACGGGAATGCGGCGCGTCATCTCTCCAGCATAAAGCCACACCGAGCCAGCGGACACCGGCACACGGTTCGCGGTATGCTTCGAGGTGCGTTCTTGTCCCGCTTTGGCGGGCAATCTATTCATAGGAGATTCAATGAAACGGCGTGAATTCTTGACCTCGTCCCTAGCCGCCTCCACTCTCGCGTTTGCGAATCAGGCACAATCGCAGACCCCTGCCGCCGGTGCGCGCGAGTACTATCAACTGCGCAAGTACCACATGCAGACCGGGCCGCAGACGAAGCTGACGGACAGCTACGTGGCCGACGCCCTGATTCCCGCGCTGAACCGGCTGGGCATTGCGCCGGTGGGCGCGTTTCATCTCGACCTCGGACCGGAGACCCCGACGCTCTACGTGCTGATGCCCTCTAGCAATCTCGAGACGCTGGTGAATCTGGAGTTGCGGCTGGCAGAGGACGAAGCCTTTATGAAGGCGGCGGAGCCGTTCTGGAGCGCGCCAGCCACAGCCCCTGCGTTTATCCGCACTGAGAGCACGCTGCTCTCCGCCTTCCCCGGCCATCCCAAACTGACGCCTCCACCCTCGGCGGCGCAGCACGGCAAGCGCGTCTTTCAGCTTCGCACCTACGAGAGCCCCAGCTTCGCCGACCACGTACGCAAGGTCGAGATGTTCCACAAGGGCGAGTTCGAGATCTTCCAGAAGGCAGGCTTCGACCAGGTCTTCTATGGCGACACCCTGATCGGGCCGCGCATGCCCAACCTGACCTACATGCTCAGCTATCCTGAGCTGTCGGACCTGACCGAGAAGTGGAAGCTCTTCAGCAGCGACCCGGCATGGAAGAAGCTATCGAGCGATCCGCGCTATGCCTTCGAGCAGATTGTGAGCAACATCTCGAACCTCATTCTCAGCCCGGCACCCTACTCGCAGATTTAAGCCGATCTCTCTATTCCGTCTGGATTCTTTGGGGGTGCTCCTGGGTCGATGGACCTGAGGGCATCCCCAAAACTATTTATAAATATGGCAAACTTTTTCCACTTTGGATGCAAGTCATTACCCTCTATCGTGTGCGACATTCCTCCCGCGTTGCCCAGTTGCGGCCATTTTTGGCGGAAAACAAAGAGGATATAGGCCGATGGCCTATTGCGGGACTTTGGCATTCAAGGTGCTATATGTATGCCGTCGCTCCTTTGAGGTGGAAACCTTTAGGGAACCTTTGCTTCAGGAGAATAAGAACAATATGCTGAAGAAGATCATCTACACGGCGGGCATCTGTCTCATCGGTCTCGGCCTTCGTGCGCAGGCGAGCACCATTGGCCCCGATTGCGGAGGCGGAAACTGCTTTGGGTCGACCTACACCCTGACCTATACCACCACCGCCAACCCCAACGTCTTTGATGTCAATCTTGCTGTCGACACGACCGGTTACACCGGAACCAGCACCAACCTGCTGAACTCGGTATCCTTGAAGATTGTTGCCAAAACCTCCGACATCACGTCGGTTTCGCTTTTGTCCTCTCCCGCAACCTTCGGCGCGACCAAAAGCGGCGGACTGGATGCAGGCGGATGCTCCGGCAAGGGCGGTGGCTTCTTCTGCTCCGAGAGCACCACCAAAGGTCTTGCCGTCGGAGGCGCGGGTGATGTCTATAACTTCCTGTGGCAGGTTCAATTGACGGCGCCTTCCGATCTCATGCTGGGCGCGGACGATGCGTCGGTGAAGGCGCTTTATGTGACGATGAAGGGTAAGCACGACGGCATCACCTCCGCACCGATTACCCTTGATTCTGGCGGCAGCCCGGTTCCGGAACCGTCGTCGATCGTTCTTCTGGGAACAGGATTGCTTGGCGCGGCCGGAGCGATTCGTCGCAGACTCTCGGCCTAATCGCGATTACCCGTCCAACCGATTCTGCAAGGGCAACCATCAAGGTTGCCCTTGCAGTTTTTTGCTGCTGCCA
>NZ_DATKQC010000298.1:0-8606 GCF_035532915.1 Edaphobacter sp. | reverse complement strand
GATGAGATGCTGAAGGGCGGCAAGAAGAAGATTCGTCAGGATTCGGGCGTGGGTGTGAAGCCGATCTCGATCACGGGATCAAAGCGGCTGGTGCGGGCGGCGATTCAGTACGCGCTCGACAACAACCGCAAGACAGTAACGCTGGTGCATAAGGGAAATATTCAGAAGTTCACCGAGGGCGCGTTCCGCGAGTGGGGTTACGAGGTTGCGTCGGAGGAGTTCCGCGAGCAGACGGTGACGGAGCGGGAGAGCTGGATCCTTGGCAATCTTGAGCAGAACCCTAACCTGACGGCGGAGCAGAATGCTGCGCTGATCGAACCGGGAATTGAGTTTGCCGCGAAGGAGTTTGGCGACGGCGTGGTGGCGGAGGTGAAGCAGGTGATCGCTTCGATTGGCGCTTCGCATGGCGGCGGCAAGTGGAAGAGCAAGATCCTGGTCAACGACCGAATCGCCGACTCAATCTTTCAGCAGATCATTCTGCGGCCTGAGGATTACAGCGTGCTGGCGACGACGAACCTGAACGGCGACTACATCTCGGATGCCGCGGCCGCGCAGGTCGGTGGGTTGGGAATTGCACCGGGCGGAAATATCGGTGACGGCTATGCCGTCTTCGAGGCGACACATGGAACGGCTCCGAAGTATGCGGACAAGGATGTCATCAATCCGGGATCGGTGATTCTATCGGGCGTGATGTTGTTCGACTTCCTCGGTTGGACCGAGGCGGCGCGGCTGATTGAGAGCTCGATGGAGAAGACGATTGCGCAGAAGTTTGTGACCTACGACTTCGAGCGCGGCTTGCAGGGCGCGACCAAGGCGAAGACGAGCGAGTTTGCCAGTCGTATGATTGAAAACATGGGGTAAAGAAAAAAAGCAAAAGCAGGTCCTCCCGCTGCGCGGAAGGATGACAAGGTTTCGATATCGATGAGGAGATGCAATGCGTAAGAAGGTAACGATTGTTGGTGCGGGAAATGTGGGTGCGACGGCGGCGCATTGGATTGCTGCGAAGGAACTGGCCGATGTGGTTCTGCTGGATGTTGCAGAGGGAACGCCGCAGGGTAAGGGCCTCGATCTGCTGGAGGCGATGCCGATTGAGAAGCGCGACTGCAACATTATCGGCACCAATGACTATGCCGATACCGCGAACTCGGACATCGTCGTGATTACGGCAGGCATTCCGCGTAAGCCGGGGATGAGCCGCGACGATCTGCTGAACACGAACTACAAGATCATGTCCGATGTGGTGAGCAAGGTGACGGCTCATTCGCCGAACTGCATCATCATTGTGGTTTCGAATCCGCTGGATGCGATGGCGCAGGCTGCCTTTCATCAGGCTAAGTTTCCGCGCGAGCGCGTGATCGGTATGGCAGGCGTGCTCGATTCGGCGCGCTTCCGCACCTTTATCGCGCAGGAGTTGAATGTCTCCGTTGAGAACGTCACTGCTTTTGTTCTTGGTGGTCACGGCGATACGATGGTTCCGCTGCCGCGCTATTCGACGGTTGCGGGCATTCCGATTACAGAGCTGATTGCGCCGGAGCGGATTGCGGAACTGGTGCAGCGGACGCGCGATGGTGGGGCCGAGATTGTGAAGTATCTCAAGACGGGAAGCGCCTTCTATGCTCCCTCCGCGGCTGCTACGGAGATGGTCGAAGCGATTCTGAAAGACAAGAAGAAGATCCTGCCTTGCGCCGCTTATCTTCAGGGCGAGTATGGGATCTCCGGCTTGTTCGTTGGAGTTCCGTGCAAGCTAGGCGCGAAGGGGCTGGAGCAGATCATCGAGATCAAGCTCAGCGCTGATGAGCAGGCGGCACTGCAGCGGAGCGCGGATTCTGTGAAGGAACTCTGCACAGTGATTGGCGTCGTGTAAGAGAGTTCGTTGAAATCAGAAGGCCCGCTCATTTCGAT
This sequence comes from Edaphobacter sp., assembly GCF_035532915.1. Classification (GTDB taxonomy): domain Bacteria; phylum Acidobacteriota; class Terriglobia; order Terriglobales; family Acidobacteriaceae; genus Edaphobacter. The sequence goes on along the minus strand of NZ_DATKQC010000298.1, from coordinate 6,704 downwards.
GAGCGGGCCTTCTGATTTTGCATTGCGTAAAAGATTACACGCGTTCGATGGTGACGGTTTCGAGGACGACTGGCGTTTTGGGGCGGTCCATGCCGTCGCGGCTTAGCTTCGAGATTTTTTCGACGATGTCGTAGCCCTCGACGACTTCGCCGAAGATGGTGTGCTTGCCGGTGAGCCAGCTGGTATCGGCCACGGTGATGAAGAACTGTGAGCCGTTGGTGTTGGGGCCGGCGTTGGCCATGGCGAGCTTGCCCTTCTCCTGGAAGCCGTGCTTGGAGCCCTGGGTCTCGTCGGCGAACTTGTAGCCGGGGCCGCCCATGCCGGTGCCTTCGGGGTCGCCGCCCTGAACCATGAACTGGGGGATGACGCGGTGGAAGACGGTGCCGTCATAGAGCTTGTTGCCCTTCTTGCTGCGGCTGTTCCATTCTTTGGTTCCTTCGGCGAGACCGATGAAGTTGGCTACGGTCTGGGGCGCGTCCTTCTCGAAGAGCTCACAGACGATGGTGCCTTCGCTGGTCTTGAAGGTTGCATAGGTTCCGGGTTTGGTTGGCATTTCGATATTCTCCTGAACTTCGTTATCGGTTAGTGGTTAGTGAAAGGCGGGAAGAATTCCGGCGGTATCGCGGAGATAAAAAGTTATTGAGCCGCCGGGGCCGGTGCTTCGGTGGCAGGCGGCGCGGGAGGTATGGGTGGCAGCGGTGGCATCGGCTGTCCGTCACGCACAATGGTCACGCGATTGATCGTGACCGGGGTCAGCGGTTTGTCGCTCTCGTTTCGAGGCACACGCGCGATTGAGGCCACCAAGAGCACGCTGTGGGCATCGCACTGCCCGAAGATGGTGTGCTTGCCGTTTAACTCGGGTACGGGAACTTCGGTGACGAAAAACTGAGATCCGTTGGTTCCGCCACCGGAGGGGCCAGGGCCGGAGTTCGCCATGGCAAGCCTTCCCGGCTGGTCGAAGATGAGCGAGGGGTCGATCTCGTCTTGAAAGAGATAGCCGGGGTCGCCGGTGCCGTCGCCCGCGCGGTCGCCGCCCTGAATCATGAACGAAGGGATGACGCGATGGAAGGTGGTGCCGTTGTAGAAGGGCTGGCCGTGGACCTTTTTGAGCGTCTTCGGGTCGGTCCAGTCCTTTGTGCCTTCGGCGAGGCCGATGAAGTTCGCTACCGTGATGGGGGCCTGTTTGTCGTAGAGCTTGCAGGTCAGACGTCCCATGGTGGTGTCGATCACAACGGTGGGGCCTGTGGGTACAACTGGAGGCTTCACCGTGGTCGTTGCGCCGGGATCGTCGGGGAGAGCGTCTGCCGAAGACTGCGAGCTTTGCGCGAGCGCGGGCAGGCTGAAGGCCAAGGCAAGTGCGAGATAGCGAAGCTTCATGCGGTGTAGGACTCCATGCATCAGGCTATCGCAGACTGGGGCATGGAGCAATTCGCGTCCTCGCTCAATTCGCACGCTGGCCCAATTCGCATACGGTTACATGAGCCGCGTGATCAGGTTACGCACGATCTCGAGCGACCCACCGTAGACGACATGGGAGGCCCAATGTTGGAGGTGGTCGAAGGGGTGCGTCTCCGTTGGCGTTGAGGAGAGCTGGAATGCGGGAACGGCGACCTCGTCTGCGGAGAGAAAGAGGAGTGTCCCGAAGGCTGTGCCGGCGCCTGTGGTGACCTCTGGGACGGCCTCGGCAGAGACGGCATAGACTATGCCCATCAGCGTGCCGAAGGCGTAGTGAACGGCGCGGCCTGCTTTTTTCTTGTCTTCGCGAGGGAGGTGAGTGCCGGTCGCTTTGGCGATTCTTCGCGCGACGATCTCGGTGGAGTCTTCCTGCTCGGCTTGCTCTTGTTCTTTTTGCGCCTGCTCGTGAGCGATTTGCCAGGGAGACTCGTGGTCGGCTAGTTTCTTTTGCCTCTCGATTGCCCTCTGGCCGGCGGTGGTTAATTTTTGAAACTGGTCCATGACCAAGGTCGCAGCGATGCCTGCCGCGATTCCGGTGACGATGCCGCGAAAGATGGAAGGTCTATTTCTGCGCATAGTGATCTCCGTTGACATTTGATGCGATTTTTTACGAATTTGTGGAATAGATTTGCTGGATTTGGCGTCCAATGAAGCTAGAGGATCATTCAAGATGGCAAAATATGCGCTTTATGTATCGTTGAAGGCAAAGCCGGGCAAAGAGGCTGATGTGGAAGCATTTCTGAAGCAGGGTGCGGAGATGTCCAGAAAAGAGAAGGGAACCGTGGGGTGGTTCGGTCTCAAAGAGGATGAGGGCCACTATTCTGTCTTCGATACTTTCGACGATGAGGCGGGACGGGATGCTCACTTGAATGGAGAGATCGCCAAGGCATTGATGGCGAAGGCAGATGAGCTGTTTTCGGAGCCGCTCAAGATTCATAAAATTGCAGTTTTAGCCGATAAATAATGCTGGTTTGCGAGTGCTCACTTACTGTCTTCGAGAGCAACCCCGGCCACGATGGCACCATCTGTCTTAGTAGAGGTGATATATGGCACAGGGTTTAGATTCAACCAAGACCGGAGCGCGTCCTTCTCATGAGGCGATTGAAGAGGAGACTTTTGCGACGGAAGTAGGCAAGAGCGATGAAGAGAAGCTGAATCATCTTGGGATGGAGAGCGCCAAGCGCGCGCAGAACCGGATTCACTCCAACGAAGAGACGACTCCCGGCAACTCGATCTTCTCGAAATAATCTTCACTAGCCTTTATCTACAATCTAACTAACAAAAGACCCGCCGTTTTCGGCGGGTCTTTTTGGCCGTAAGGCATAGCTAAATCAACCAGCTTTTCCCAGTAGGCCGTGAGGATCGAGAACGAATTTCTTTGCCACTCCTGAATCAAACTCCTTATACCCTCTGGCCGCGTCGCTCAGTGAAATGACCGTCGCATTCACGATCTTCGCAATGGGCAAGCGGCCGTGAAGGATCGCCTGCATGAGCTGCCGGTTGTATTTAAGGACAGGTGTCTGTCCGGTGTAGAAGCGATGCGACTTTGCCCATCCCAGACCGAAGCGCATCTTCAGATTGCCTTGCTTTGCGGCTTCGTCTTTTGAGCCCGGATCTTCTGTGACGTACAAACCTGGGATGCCGATGCCGCCCGCGGCACGCACAATGGACATGAGAGAGTTCAAGACAGTCGCAGGGGCCTCTTCGCCTTTCGCGCCCTGCGCTTTGGCCTCGAATCCAACAGCATCCACGGCTGCATCCACCTCGGGTTTGCCGACGACCGCGGCAATGAGATCGCCAAGGTTGTCGCTTTTAGTGAGGTCGATGGGGACGAAGCCAACGCTTTTTGCATGGGCCAGCCGGTCTGCATTCATATCGCCGATCATGACCACGGCTGCGCCCAGAATTTGAGCGGAGGCCGCCGCAGCCAGTCCCACGGGACCTGCGCCCGCGATGTAGACGATCGATCCAACGCCCACACCCGCCGATACTGCGCCATGAAATCCAGTTGGCAGAATGTCGGACAGCATGGTCAGGTCTTTGATCTTTTCCATGGCCTGCTGCTTGTCAGGAAATTTGATGAGGTTGAAGTCAGCGTAGGGCACCATCACGTACTCGGCTTGGCCGCCGACCCAGCCTCCCATGTCGACATAGCCATAGGCTCCGCCTGCACGTCCGGGATTGACGTTGAGGCATACGCCTGTCTGTTGTTCGCGGCAGGTGCGGCAGCGCCCGCAGGCGACGTTAAAAGGAACGGTGACAAGGTCGCCGACCTTGAGATATTCGACGTCGTCTCCGGCTTCGATAATCTCTCCGGTGATCTCATGCCCCAGCACCATGCCTGACGGAGCGGTTGTGCGGCCTCGGACCATGTGCTGATCCGAGCCGCAGATGTTGGTTGCCACAACTTTGAGGATCACGCCATGGGTAATCTTTTTACCAGCGGGATTCTGCATCTTCGGGAAGTCGATGGACTGTACTTCCACCTTGTTTTGTCCTAGAAACACTACTCCGCGATTCTCAGCCATTGCATTACCTCTTCGCAGTCGGATTTGAGCGTGCTTCCAGGTTGGATGCGCCTGCTGGACTTCGCGGTTAGAGCGCCGCTGCGCCTGCTTCGGCGACTGAGTGATCCTGCACGCCTGAGCCACCACTTACCCCGATGGCGCCTACTACTTTGCCATCCCTTTTTAGAGGAATGCCGCCAGCGAAGATCATGACCTTGCCGTTGTTCGATGCGTGAATGCCAAAGAACTGGTCACCCGATTGCGAATTCGCGCCCAAGTCTTTGGTGGTGATGTCGAAGGCGCGCGAGGTCCAGGCCTTCTTCTGCGCGATGTCGATCGAACCGAGCCAGGCATTCTCCATGCGCTCGAAGGCGATGAGGTTGCCGCCCTCGTCCACGATGGCGATGTTCATGGGTTGTTTGATCTCTTCGGCTTTCTTCTCTGCGGCGGCGATCATGCGGCGGGCGTCTGCGAGCTGAATCATTGAAATTCTCCTTGAGTGCGCGATGTCTTTCTGGATTGATCCTACCAACCAATTCGATGCCAGCCAGAGCCGTATTGAACAAGCTATGCTGGTTGGCGGATGAAATAGTTGCGTGAGAGGACTTAAGCATGAAGTTTTTTGCTGGACTGATGTTGCTGGGATGTCTGGGCTCGCAGGGAGTAGTGGCGCAGGGGGGGATTGCACAGGATTCGCCTTCGCGGCTGATGGCGGCTTCGATGATTGAGCAGTGGCCTGTGGGTGTGGTCTCGACGACAGGGCATCCGGGGGCGTGGGGGTACGAAGAGGGCGTGCTGCTGGATGGGATCGCTGCGGAATGGCACACGACGGCGGATGGGCAGGACTTTCATTACATCAAAGCGGCTGTCGACAAGTATGTGACGGCAGATGGAAGCATCACGGGATACAAGCCTGAGGCGCACAGCCTCGACAACATCGAGCTGGGGCGAGCGGTGCTGCTGGTTTATCGGGTAACGCAGGAGCCGAAGTACTACAAGGCGGCGAAGTTCCTGCACGACCAGCTTGAGGCGCAGCCGAGGACGGCGAGCGGCGGCTATTGGCATAAGCAGATCTATCCCAACCAGATGTGGCTCGATGGCGCTTATATGGCCGAGCCGTTTCGTGCGGCTTATGCGGCCACGTTTCATGAGCCTGGAGACTTTGCCGATATCGCCAGGCAACTGCTGCTGATGGATGCGCACATGCGCGATCCGAAGACTGGCCTGCTGCGGCATGGATGGGACGAGTCGAAGAAGATGCAGTGGGCAGATGCGAAGACGGGTTTGTCGCCTGAGGTCTGGGGACGGGCGATGGGATGGTATGCGCTGGCGCTGGTGGACGTTCTGCACTGGATGCCTGCGGACCAACCGCAACGCCCTGAACTGGTGGCCGCGCTGAACCGGACGATGGCTGCAGTGGTGAAGTATCAGGATGCAAAGACCGGCCTGTGGTGGCAGGTAATGGATAAGAGCGGTGGAGCGGGCAACTATACCGAGGCTTCGGCGAGCTGCATGTTCGTCTATGCGCTGGCCAAGGGCGTTCGCATGGGTTATCTGCCGCAGGCCGATGAGGTGAGCGCGCGGCGTGGATGGGAGGGCATCCAGAAAGCGTTCGTCACGATGGATGATGGAAAGATGGCTCTGAGCGGGACGGTGATGGTTGGCGGGTTGGGTGGAAAGCCTTATCGCTCGGGAAGCTATGACTACTACATTGGCGAGAAGACGCGGGTGAACGATGCCAAGGGTATCGGCGCGTTTTTGCTGGCGGGAAGCGAGATGGAGCAGGCATCGACCGAGGCTTTGGGACAGGGAAAGACAGTGCTGGTGGATGCGTGGTTCAACTCGCAGACGCGACAGAATGCGGCAGGACAGACTGAGCTGTTTCATTACAAGTGGGACGATGACTCGAACAATGGGTTCGCGTTTTTCGGGCGCGCTTTTCAGCGCTACGGCACCAGGCTGGCGACCGAGAAGACGGCACCGACCGCGGCGGATCTGAAGAAGGCGCAGATCTATATTCTGGCTTCCCCGGATATTCCGTCGAAGAACCCTAACCCGCATTACATGGATGCGAAGAGCGTCGATGTGATCGCCAACTGGGTGAAGCGTGGCGGCGTGCTGCTGTTGATGGAGAACGATGGGCCGAATGCGGAGTTCACTCACTTCGATACATTGGGCGACCGGTTTGGCATTCACTTCAACCAGGTACTGGTGAACCATGTCGTCGGCAACGACTATCCGGCGGGTGAGATTGAGATTCCGGCGGGGACGGGCGTGTTTGAGCATTCCCATCTGGCCTATATGAAGGACACCTGCACGATCTCGGTGTCGAAGCCGGCGAAGGCTGTGGTGACGAAAGACGGCCACGTGATGATTGCCGTGGCGAAGTATGGCAAGGGAACGGTGTTCGCCGTGGTCGACCCGTGGTTCTACAACGAGTATGTGGATAGAAGGAACCATCTGCCTTTGAAGTATGACAACTTCGCCGCGGCGATTGATCTGGCTGGTTGGGCGGTGCGGTAGTAGCCAGTGCGGCTGCGCTCCTTTCCTTAGAAGAGCAACGGCAATAGATATGGTGTGGACATTGCGATTTACGGTGCGGTGGCGTAACTATCCTTCGTCTCGTGAGGGAACGATGGTGAAGCGGCTTTTGAGGCGCAGGAATGGCTTTTCGTATAGCTGATACGACATGTGTGCTACGAGGACGGTTAGGCAGAAAGCGAGGGTTGTTCCTACCCCGTC
>NZ_DATKQC010000297.1:0-10010 GCF_035532915.1 Edaphobacter sp. | reverse complement strand
TTCATGGCTGCAAGCTCTTCGTCACTGGGCCAAGAGATGGTGAGCAGGAAGGCGGAGTCTTCGGCAGCTTCGACGTCGTGGCGGATGGAGGCCCCCAATGTGAAGAGGTTGCCGGTGCCGAGGTCGTGCGGGTGGCCATTGACGCTGAACCGAACTTGTCCCTTGAGTACCTGGAGGGAGATGGTTCCGTCGGCGTGATGCTCTTTCATCTTTGCGGCTTTTTCCATGGAGATGAGAACGACGCGGAAGTCGTGCTTTTTAAAGAGGGTCTTGGCGTAGATGCCGGAGGGCCATGGTTTTTGCTGCTCGGAGTCGGCGATCTCCTTGAGTAGATCGAACTGGGCCTGCTTGTCGATCATAGTGCCGTCTTGCTGGGACGTGGTCATGTTTGCATCTCCCTTTGATGGCTATGGGACTCTTCTACTTATCACTTGGATGCAGGAATGTTCGTGCGGGGCTAATTCGCTGGTGCGTAGAATGTGGTCATGGAAATCAAACGGATCGGCACACAACCCTCAGCAAAAGGTCCAGCGAACTGGTTTACTGGAACGGTTCGGATCGACCCCCTCTTTCAGGCGCCCGATCCTGCGCTGGTGGCAGGCGCCAGCGTCACGTTTGAGCCGGGAGCGCGCACTGCGTGGCACACGCATCCGCTGGGACAGACTTTGATTGTTACAGCGGGCTGCGGATGGGTTCAGAAGGATGGTGGTGCGGTTGAGGAAGTTCATCCTGGGGATGTGGTTTGGTTCGCGCCAGGAGAGAAGCATTGGCACGGAGCTACGCCGACCACGGCAATGAGCCACATCGCGATTCAGGAGCGATTGGACGGCAAGGTTGTGGATTGGATGGAGCATGTCAGCAACGAGCAATATTGTCGGTGAGGTTAAGTTTGAGCTGACTGGCTGCCAGCGGATGGTGCTGCGCGGTTCGAAAGATTGATTTGGGGGTGGAGCGGTGACGACGAATACGAATGCGGCAGCGGTTGGGTTTGCGCAGGAAAATCAGGCCCGGTTTGTGGAAGAGCTGAAGGCTTTGCTGCGGATTCCTTCTATCTCCACGTTGCCGGAGCATATAGGGGATGTACGCCGGGCGGCAGAGTTTGTGGCGGCTGAGTTGAAGCGGATTGGGATGGAAAATGTCCGACTGATTGAGACGAGTACGCCCGAAGAGATGATCGTGGATGAGGCGGGACAAGCGCGGGTGGTGCCGTTCCGGATCGGGCATCCGCTGGTCTATGCGGATTGGCTTCATGCGGTACCAGCAGCGGATGGGACGGCCGCGACTACTGTGCTTTGCTATGGGCATTACGATGTGCAGCCGCCCGATCCTCTGGACGAGTGGAAGACGCCTCCGTTCGAGCCTACGGTGAGGGATGGGAACATCTATGCGCGTGGGGCAGTGGATGACAAAGGCCAGATGTGGATGCATGTGAAGGCGCTGGAGTCGTTGATGGCGGCTGGAGGTGGAAAGCTGCCAGTCAATGTGCGCGTGGTCGTCGAGGGCGAGGAAGAAGTTGGTGGCGAAGGGATTGCCGCGTTTGTGCGGAATCATGGTGAGGAGCTGAAGGCGGATGTTGCGCTGGTCTCGGATACGGAGATGTTTGCGCCGGAGCTGCCCACGCTGTGCGTCGGGCTGCGCGGGATGATCTATACCGAGATTGAGGCGTGGGGGGCGCGCACGGATCTGCACTCGGGGATGTATGGCGGGGCAGCGCCGAATCCCTTTGTGGCTCTGGCACAGGTGATTGCGAAGCTGAAGGATGAGGATGGAAAGATTCTGATTCCGGGATTTTATGACAAGGTACAGAAGCCTACGGATGCAGAGTTGAAGGCATGGAAGGCGCTGCCGTTCGACGAGGAGCACTATCGCGAGACCGAGGTGGGTTCGGTGGCGCTGACCGGAGAGCCGGGGTATAGCGTGCTGGAGCGGACGTGGGCGCGGCCTACACTCGATGTGCATGGGATGCCGGGCGGATTTATTGGGGCGGGCGCGAAGACGGTGATTCCGGCGAAGGCGCTGGCGAAGGTAAGCATGAGGCTGGTACCGGATATGACCCCGGCGGAGAGCTTTATGCAGTACAAGGCGTATGTGGAGTCGATCTGCCCGAAGGGAATTGAGCTTGAGGTGAGGTTGATCCATGCGGGCGATGCCATTGTGGTGAGTACGGACAATGAATATGTTCGGGCGGCCACGGCGGCGATGCACGAGGTCTTCGGCAAGGAGACGGTGTTTGTGCGCGGGGGTGGATCGATTCCGATTGTGGGGGACTTTGAACGGGAGTTGAAGATTCCTACGGTGATGATGGGATTTGGGCTGCCGGATGACAACCTTCATGCTCCGAATGAGAAGTTCCATCTGGCGAACTTTCATCGCGGGATCGAATCGATTGTGCGGTTCTTTGCCCGACTGGGAGCCTGAGGGTGAGGGCGGCTCCGTCGGACGTGAGTGGGTATGTGCTGGCGGGTGGAAAGAGCTCGCGCATGGGACGGGACAAGGCTCTGCTGGAGCTGGCGGGGAAACCGCTGGTGCTGCGGGCGGTGGAGAAGTTAGGGCTCGTTTGTAGCGAGGTTTCGATCCTCGGCAACAGGGAAGAGCTGGAGGCTTATGCTCCGCTGGTTCGCGATTTGCATGAGGACTGTGGGCCGCTGGGCGGAATAGAGGCCGCGCTGGTGCATTCGACGAAGGTGTGGAACCTGTTTATGGCTGTGGATATGCCGTTTTTGCCTGTGGGTTTTCTGGATGCGTGGGTGAGGAGCGTGATTGAGAGGCAACAGGCGCGGGTGGCCTTGTTTACGGTGGATGGTCGGCCGCAGCCTGCGCTTTGCCTGGTACACAAAGAGGTTGCGTCGTTTGTCAATGCGGCAGTGATGCGACGGGAGTTCAAGCTATTTCCTGTGCTGGTGGGCGCGGCGTCGCAGTTGGCGGGAGGGTTTGGAGTGGAGTTGAACGAGACACTTTTGAACTTTCCCTGGAGCGGAGATTTGGCGGCTTTTGATGGTGGACGGAACGGATGGGTTCCGACGCAGGCGCAACTAGGTGCATCGCATCTTTGGTTTGCCAACCTGAATACGCCCGAGGAGTTTGGCGCAGCCGAGTCTTTTGCCGGATTGCTGAACGCTGATTAATTCGAGACAAGCTGCATAGCGGTGGGCCGGTTACGCATCTGATAAGACTAAGACATTAGCCAAAAGAAGGCAGGGGACGATGACGGATTTCGACAGCGAGAGAGACCCACGGAACAAAAATAAGCGGCCGGTGGAGGCGACGGACCATGAGGGTTCGGAACATGTTTCGGACTCTGGTGGTGCGGAGTGGGTGGATGGAGATAATTCGCTGATTGCGGAGGTATCGCGGGATGTGGCGCCCGTGGTCGAAGAGTTTATGGAGCAGGCGGCGCAGCAGAACGAAGCTGCGGCTGACGCTGTGCCGGATGTCAGGAATAAGCCGGGGTCGTATATCTCGTTCGAGCATGTGTATAAGGCGTTTGATGGCTTTGTGGTGCTGGATGACGTTAGCTTTTGCGTGAATTCGGGAGAGACGTTGTGCATTATGGGGCGCAGCGGCGTGGGAAAGTCGGTGTCGCTGCAGATGCTGCTGGGGTTTCTGAAGCCGGACAAGGGAATCATTCGGGTGGCGGGGGAGGATATCTGCGGGCTCAATGAGCGGGAGCTGCAGGCGATCCGGCGGAAGGTGACAATGGTGTTTCAGAATGGGGCGTTGTTCGACTCGGTGACGGTAGGGGAGAATGTGGCGTTTCCGCTACGCGAGCGGGGAGAGCTGGCTGAAGAGCAGATTCTGCAGGTGGTGAAGGGATTGTTGGAGATGGTGGGCGTGGCGGGGATGGAAGATCTGCTGCCATCGGACCTATCCACGGGGATGAAGCGGTCGGTGGCAATTGCGCGGGCGCTGGCGGCCCAGCCGGAGGCCGTCCTTTATGACGAGCCGACGACGATGGTGGACCCCCTGATGGCCCATTTATTGGGAAATCTGATTGAGCGGTTGAAGCAGCAGCTTCATCTGACGAGCATCGTCGTGACTCACGATACGAGGTTTGCGAAGAAGCTGGCTGACCGGGTGGTGTTGCTGCATGGAGGAAAGGCGCATTTCTTTGGAACGATGGAGGAGATGGAGCAGAGCGATGATCCAGTGCTGAAGGAGTTTCTCGCGCTGGATGAATTGAGCGTTCCAGTTTAGGTTGCGAAGGGAAGAACGATAAGCGCAATTTATATCAACAATTTACGTTAACGATACAGCAAAGTTTTGCAGATTTAGGGTTGCTATGTTGCATTGGGCAACGTATCCTTAAATCAGGAACACGTCGCTTCCGCAGGGTCTGTGAGCTTCTGAATTTATTGGGGTTAGCAGAGAGCCTGATGTTCTGAACCGTGTTTTTTCTGCTGTATTTGAAATTATTGATCGTGCAACATGCCTTGGGTTATTTCTGGCATCTTACCGACTGTGAAGCCACAGGAATATCACAGTAAAGAGGCGTTCGCTATGGCGACACCGGATTATCTGCAACAGGTTATTGTTTCGGCAAGAGCACGGGCTGTTCGAGACAGACGCACTTATTCGACCCGATTTGGATTATTTCGCCGTCCTTCGATGACCAGCATGGTCTGGGCATCGCTGGATCTGGTAACTGTTTTTGTAGCGCTGATCCTGGCGTTGCGCGTCCGGGTTGTTTTGCCCCCGCAGGTTTCTGTATTGCATATCGTGCCGGACTTGATCGAGGTGTCGCCCCGGACGCTGTTTTTGTATATCGGCTGGTTCGCGGCATGCTTGATCTTCTTTGCGCGCTCGTATGGGCTGTATGGGCCCATTCAGAATCGCAGCGGTCTGCATGAGCAAAGGATGACGGTGCAGGCGGTTCTGGTCTCCGGGTTGCTTCTGTGCGGTGCGCTGTACCTCTTCAACGGAGTCGCGATCTCGCGGATTGTCGTCGCTCTGGTGGTCCTGCTTTCGGCTGTCATCCTCTGCGTGCGGCGCGCGGTATGGCGGCGTATGGCTTACAAGCGCTTCCGCGAGGGGATGGAGACGCGCAACGTTCTGATTGTGGGCGCGGGCCGGGTGGGCTATGCCTTGCGGAACCACCTGGAATCGCTGAACCATCTTGGATTTCGCTTCAAAGGCTTTGTCGCGCTGACGGAAAGGGAGGCAGAGTCGGGAGACGCAGAGGTAATTGGCGACGTGCGGAACTGCCTTTCGCTAGCGCGGTCGCTGTTCGTGGATGAGATCTTCTTTTCTGTCCCTGCAGACAAGAAGCTGGTGATTGGCATGGTGGAAGAGGCGCGGACGGCTGGGATCGATGTCCGGGTGGTGCCGGATATGTATGACGGACTGGCGTGGAATGCGCCGGTGGAATATATCGGCCAGTTTCCGACGATTCCGCTGCACCGGCGGGACTTCCCCATGGGAGCGTTTCTGCTGAAGCGCGCACTGGACATCGTGCTGGCATCGGCTGCGCTGCTGGTGGTGTCGCCGATCATGCTTGGAATCGCGATTGCCGTTCGAATGGACTCCAATGGCTCCATTTTTTATGGAGCGGAGCGCATTGGCCGTAAGGGGCGGACGTTCTCCTGCTTCAAGTTCCGCACCATGGTGAAGGACGCCGATAAGTTGAAGGCCGATCTGGAGCACATGAATGAGCGGGACGGCATCCTCTTCAAGATTGCCAATGACCCGCGCATCACGCGGGTGGGAGCCTTTTTGCGAAAGTATTCGCTGGATGAGCTGCCGCAGTTCTATAACGTGTTGCGCGGAGATATGAGCCTGGTAGGGCCTCGGCCTCCGATGGCCGCCGAGGTAGAGCAGTATGACCTGGCGCATCTGCGCAGGCTGGATGTTTTGCCAGGAATTACCGGGTTGTGGCAGGTGGAAGCTCGGCAAGACCCCTCGTTCGACAGCTATATCTCACTGGATACGGCTTATGTGGAGAATTGGAGCCTTTGGCTTGACCTGAAGATTCTGGCGCGGACCGTGCATGTGGTGTTAAGCGGAACTGGCACCTAAGGCGTTAGACTTAATGCTGTGAAGATAGCTCTCGCGCAGATTAATCCGACGGTTGGGGACTTCGCCGGAAATACCAAAAAGATTCTTGAATATGCGATGCGCGCTCAGGAAAGAGGCGCATCGCTGGTTGTCTTTCCGGAGCTTGCCGTGTGCGGATATCCGCCGGCGGATTTTCTGGAGAAGGCCTCCTTTATCGCGAGGGCCGGTCAGGCGGTGGCTGAGATTGCTGCATCGACGGCGGAGCGTGGGCGTCCTGCGATCTTGTGCGGCACCGTGATGCCGGCGACGTCGCCGGTGGGCAAGCAGGTGCGCAATGTGGCTGCCTTGCTACGGGCTGGAGAGGTGGGTTTTGTGCAGCAGAAGATGCTGCTTCCGTTCTATGATGTGTTTGATGAACAGCGCTACTTTGAGCCTGCCACGGATCAGGCGCTGACCGCAGTCGATGGACAGCCTCTGGCGATTACGATCTGCGAGGATGCATGGAATGACAAGGGCTTCTGGCCGAGGCCGATGTATCGGGTCGATCCGGTTGAGACCCTGATGATGAAGTGGGGAGAGCACGCCGAAAGCCTGGAGAGCTGCCCGCGCATTATTTTGAATATTTCGGCTTCGCCTTATTGGCGGGGCAAGCCGCAGGTGCGGCAGAAGATGCTGGCAGCATTGGCGGAGCGGCACGGTGCTTATGTGGCCATGGTCAACCAGGTGGGCGGCAACGATGGGCTGGTCTTCGATGGTTCTTCGCTGGTGATTGGGCCAAAGGGAAGTGTAGTGACGCGGGGAGCTTCGTTTGCTGAGGATCTTGTGATCTTCGATACGGAGGCAGTCGATGGAGTAAAAGCTGTAAGCTGGCCTCCGCCGGATGAGGTGGAAGAGATTTGGAAGGCGCTGGTGCTGGGAACCCGGGATTATGTGCGCAAGTGCGGGTTTTCAAAGGTCGTGGTGGGGTTGAGCGGAGGCATCGATTCGGCGCTGGTGGCTGCGATTGCGGTGGAGGCTCTGGGGGCCGAGAACGTGCTTGGAGTGGGAATGCCGAGCGAGTATTCCTCGCTGGGCTCGATCGAAGATGCGCGGGCTCTGGCCAAGAATCTTGGCATGAGATTTGAGCTATTGCCGGTCCATGATGTGTTTGCCCAGTATCAGCAGACGCTGCAGCCTTTGTTTGAAGGAACGCCGTTCGGGCTGGCCGAGGAGAATCTGCAGGCGCGAATACGCGGAGGGCTGCTGATGGCGCTGGCGAATAAGTTTGGCTCGCTGGTGTTGACGACCGGCAACAAGAGCGAGATGTCGACGGGATACTGCACGCTGTATGGCGATATGGTGGGTGCGCTGGCGGTGATCGGCGATGTGATGAAGACCAGGGTCTATGCCATCAGCCGGTATGTGAACCGTAAGCGCGAGGTGATTCCCTGGGCGACGATCGAGAAGCCGCCTTCGGCGGAACTGCGGCCGGAGCAGCGGGATACGGACTCGCTACCGCCGTATGAGGTGCTCGATCCGATTCTCGAGGCTTACGTGGAACGATACTGTTCGGCCGAGCAGATTGCGGAGGAACAGGGAGTGGATGTTGCCCTGGTGCGGTCGATGTTGCAGCTGGTTGAACGAAGTGAGTATAAGCGGCAACAGGCGGCTCCGGTGCTGAAGGTGACAAAAAAATCGTTCGGAACGGGGCGCCGGTTTCCCATAGCGGTCAAGGTTCAGGTGTAATAGAAGTGCTGCGCGCGTAGAGCGGCGGCGGAGGAAGGATTCTTTGAAGATTTCAAAATGGATGTTGGCAGGATTGGCGTCGGTTCTCAGCGTTGCAGTAGTCGCGGGAGCCCAGACAGCAACAACAGGCACGGCCTCGAAGGCAACAGCGCCAGCCCCGGCGTTGCAGTTGAATGATTTAGGACAGGGTCCTAAGGCGGACCCATTTCCTGCTGCGAATCCGAAATATTTTACCGCCGCTTCGCCGACGGTCGATACAGTGAATGCTTTTCTCAAGGCATTGTGGGGATACGACTCCAACCGCATCTGGCGAGTCGAGGCGATTCAGACGACGGCTGCGCCCGGCGTGACCAAGGTGGTTGTCTTTATCTCCGACAAGTCGCCGAATGCCAAGGTTCAGACAGCGGCGTTCTTCGTTACTCCGGACGGCAATCATGTGATCGCAGGCGACGGCGTCGTTTCCTTTGGCGCGACTCCGTTTGCAGTGTTGCGCAAGACGCTGGAGGCGCAGGCCGATGGTGCAGCACGTGGCGCGGCCAGCAAAGACCTGATGCTGGTGGAATTTGCCGATCTGGAATGCCCGCACTGCAAGGAAGCGCAGAGCACGATGGATCAACTGGTGAAGGATTTCCCCAACGCCCGCGTGGTCTTTCAGTCCTTTCCTTTGGCGCAGATTCATCCGTTCGCCTTCAAGGCTGCGGAGTACGGGTATTGCGTGCAGAAGCATAGCGATGCAGCATTCTTTACCTATGCGGCAGCGGTGTTCGATACGCAGGCTGGTCTGACTGCGGAGACGGCCGATGCGACATTGAAGAACGCTGTGACCAAAGCTGGATTGGATCCGGCCGCGATTGATGCGTGCGCGGCTACGCCGGCGATCAAGGCGCAGGTCGATGCCTCGGTGAAGCTGGCTGAAGACTCTGGTGTGAACCAGACCCCGGAGCTGGCGGTCAATGGACATCTTTTGCCCATTACGCAGGTACCCTATGAGACGCTGAAGAAGATCATCTCCTATCAGGCTCAGTTGGATGGGGTCAGCACAGGAGCGACTTCGGCCGCGAAGTAAATATTTTTTGGAAGGGAAGCGCACTCATATTCTGGGTGCGCTTTTTTTTGATGGGTGTGATGATGCGCTAGGCGAAGATGACTGTCTTGTTGGCGTAGGAGAGGATGCGATCGCTGAGGTGCCAGCGGACCGCCCGAGAGAGAACCAGGCGCTCGAGGTCGCGGCCTTTTTGGATCAGGTCGGGGAGCTGGTCGTTCTGGGAGACGCGGGTGACGTCCTGCTCGATGATAGGGCCTTCGTCGAGGACCTCGGTGACGTAATGGCTGGTGGCGCCGATCAGCTTGACCCCGCGGGCGAAGGCGGCGTGGTAGGGGCGCGCTCCGGTGAAAGCTGGCAGAAAAGAGTGGTGTACGTTGATGATGCGCTGGGGATATGCGCGGACAAACTGCGGCGAGAGAACCTGCATATAGCGGGCGAGGATGACCAGGTCGATGGAATGCTCGTCGAGCAAGTCCATCTGTCTTTGCTCGACCTCAGCCTTATTGGCCGCGGTGACAGACAGATAGTGGAAGGGAATCTTGTAAAAGTCGGCGAGGGGCTTTGCTGCGTCGTGATTGCTGACGATGAGCGAGAGATTGCAGCTTAGCTCTCCGGTCTGATGGCGGTGGAGCAGATCGGCCAGGCAGTGGAGATAGTGTGAGACGAAGATGGCGACGTTCTGAGGTGGCGTTGCGAAGGTGAGCCGCCAGTTCATTTTGAACTGCTGGGCCAGAGGGCTGAAGGCTGCGCTGAAGTGC
Source organism: Edaphobacter sp. (assembly GCF_035532915.1). Lineage (GTDB taxonomy): Bacteria > Acidobacteriota > Terriglobia > Terriglobales > Acidobacteriaceae > Edaphobacter. The sequence continues at coordinate 491 of NZ_DATKQC010000297.1, read as the reverse complement.
GCTTCGTCGCAGGGAGCGTGGTCGGTGGCAAACTCGATGCGCATGAAGAAGAGGCCAAGCTCGACATCCTGATGCTGGTCGGCGTTGAGAATATTGGCGTCGTACTGCTGCACAAGAAAGTTGGCAATGGCGGCGACGAGACCTTTGCGGTCGGGGCAGTCGATGAGGAGAACGGCGGTCTTGGACATGGCGCTGCATTGATTAGAGCATTTTTCAGAAAGGCGCCACGATAAATGCAAGAGGGAGAACAGGTAACGGCAATGAGGAGGGACTGATCGGATTTCAGCCTGCAACTCGAGCTGAATGGGCCGGGTGCGGACTCAGCCCATTCAGGTTCGATATCTAACGATTGTCAGGCCATGCGTTGAAATGGCCTGGACATTGGCACCTTTACGCGAGTCGCATTGATGAAACTTTCGCGCTCGATTTTTTGCTTGTTCTCTACATTTTTTGCGGCGACCTTAGGCTTTGGAGGGCCAGCCCATGACTCT
>NZ_DATKQC010000296.1:0-4643 GCF_035532915.1 Edaphobacter sp. | reverse complement strand
GCTGTGCGAGCGACCGAGAGCAGGACGAGGATCGAGGCGAATCTGGTGCTCGGTCTCGGTGACGATCTTGGCCATCATGGCGACAGACTCGACGGGATACTTACCGGCGGCGCTTTCGGCGGAGAGCATGACGGCGTCGGTGCCGTCATAGATGGCATTGGCGACGTCGGAAGCCTCGGCGCGGGTGGGGCGCGGGTTGTCGATCATGGATTCGAGCATCTGCGTCGCCGTGATGACGGGCTTGCGATACTCGGCGGCGCGGCGGATGATGTGCTTCTGGATGGCCGGAACTTTTTCGGGGGGGACTTCGACGCCGAGGTCGCCGCGAGCCACCATGATGGCATCGGTGACTTCGAGGATGCTGTCGAGGTGCTCGATGGCCTGAGGCTTTTCGAGCTTCGCGATGATCCAGGCGTCGGACTTGAGCGCGGTGAGACGGTTCTTGACGTGGCGAACGTCGTCGGCGGTGCGAACGAAGGAGACGGCGACCGTGTCTACTCCCTGGCCGACGGCGAAGATGAGGTCTTCTTCGTCCTTTTCGGTAAGTGAGGGAACCTTGACCGGGATGCCGGGGAGATTGATGCCCTTGTTTTCGCCGAGGGTGCCGCCGTTGATGATCTCGCAGACCACGTCCAGGCCTTTGACCTGCTCGACGCGCAGCTCGATGAGGCCGTCGGAGAGGAGGATGCGGGAGCCGGGCTCGAGGTTTTCGGCGAGCGTCTTGAAGGTGGTGCCGACGAGAGCGGCGGTGCCTTCGATCTCGCGTGGCGTGATGGTGAGGAGCTTGCCCGCGATGAGCTGGACGGCCTTGTGGCCCTTGAGCTTGCCGGTGCGGATCTTTGGCCCCTGCAGGTCGGCGAGGATGCAGATGGGCTTGCCTTCTTCGCGGGCGACGGTGCGGACCATCTTGATCAGCTCGGCTTTCTGCGCGTGGCTGCCGTGGGAGAAGTTGAGGCGGGCGACGTCGAGTCCGGCCCGGACAAGCTTGCGGAAGACTTCGGGAGTGCTCGATGCAGGCCCGAGGGTAGCGACGATCTTGGCGCGGCGGAGGCGCTCGGTTCCGATAAATGAGGGGTCGTTCGGGAGGGGATTTGGAGAATTCGTCATGAAATCGTTTGCCGCATTCTTTCTACCCCGCGGTGGACCGCAAGGTATGACCAGTGAGTTTTGCTACCGATGGCAATTTTACCCGGTGGGAGGGGTCTGTGCGCTTGAAAGGGGTGAATCAGTTTGAACAGGAGGAAAAAAGTGAGCGTTGCACTGCGCGTTGAACTCCGCTCCGCAGAGAACGCTGAGCGAGATGATGTAGAGCCAGAAGAGCAGAGCGATGCCTGCTCCCAGAGAACCATAGACCTGGGAGTAGTTGGCAAAACGGGTGACGTACCAGCCGAAGGCCAGCGTGGTGAGGAACCACATCGCGGTGGCGAGAATGGCTCCGGGAATGGTGCGCTTCCAGGACTGCCGCATGGGCGTTCCCATGTGATAGATGAGGGCAACGATGCCGATGCTGCCCGCGAAGGCGATCACCCAGCGCACGATGAGAGCGATCACGTAAACCGGGGTGCGGATGGAAGGCATGATGTGCAGCGCCATCCATGCGGTAACGATGAAGTGCCCGAAGACGACGAGCAGACTGGCGACGGCCAGGGGAATCAGCGAAAGCGGAACCAGCGCGAAGGCCCGAAGACGGCGTTGCAGGAAGGTCCAGCAGTCGTCGGGAAGATTGTGGGCGCGGCGAAAGCCTTCCATAAAGGTGGCGATGACGCTGGAGGCCCCGGTGACGCTGACCAGGATGCCGATGATGATCGCGCGAATGGACTTTGGGCTGTGATGAGTGGTGGCAAAGTAGCTCTGCAGAATTGGGGTGACGTCAGAGGGGAGAATGCTGTTGAAGAAGAGAGCAAGTTGAAAGCGGAGCGGAGCCATGCCCGGCACGAAGCCGATAAAGGCCGCCGCGATGATGAGCGCGGGAAAGAGGGAGATCATCGCGGAGTAGGCGGCAGACTGCGCGACGTTGAGACAGTCGTGCTCCACTACGCTGAGCAGTGTGCGATGGAAGACCGAGGAGATGCGAAGAAATCTTCTCAAGATTGGCGCCTGCGCAGGTTAAGAGAAGTGGTGCGGTGAATCAGGCCTTCCACTTGTTAAGGAACTCGGTCACATCGCTGGAGGTCATGTTGCGCATGTTCTCGAACTGGCCGGTGTGCTGGGAGTAGAGCAGCTTGCCGTGTGCGTCGAGGACGGCGAGCGCGGGAACGCCCTTGTTGATCGGAACCCCATATTTCTTCGGGATGTCGAGGTTCAGGTCCATGTGGCCGATGTAGACGTGGACCACCACGAAATGCTTGGCGAGCAGAGCAGTATTGGGCTGCTGGTGGAAATAGATGTCGAGGACCTGGCAGTCGGGGCACCAGTCGCCGCCGAAGTCGAGGATGACACGCTTGTGCTCGACGCGTGCCTTTTTGAGCGCGGCGGCGATGTCGGCGGTGGGGTTCGCGGTCTCGGAGTAGATGTGCTGCTTGACGAAGGGCGTGGTGAGCTGGGCCTGCGCTTGATTGGGCACGGCGGCTGCCATCGAAATGAGGGCGAACGAGAGCAAAGCTGTGCAGAATTTGGAGATTGCGTTCGAGGTCTTTGAGGTCTTGAGCATCATCTTGTAGACCATGGGTACGTGCCTTCCTTGCTGACGCCGTCGCTGACGCGGGTCACTGTAGATGATGCACGAAGAGGGCGGAAGGACGCAAAGACAACTTCAATTCATCTTGCGCGGAGCCGCGTCTGCACTGCCGGTATAGTAGCCATCGCGGGTCTGGACGGTGAGGCCCTTGCGGTTTACAGTGAGGTCGATCTGGTGATATCCGTCGGAGGGGGTGGCCTGATCGGGCGTATAGCCGAGGCGATACTGGGCGCGAAGCTCTTCGGCGATCTGATCGTAGATCTGGGCCACGGTCTGCTTTTTGCTGACCTCGAAGAGGCGTCCGCCGGTCTCCTGCGTCATGCGCTCCAGGATCTTTTTGCCATCGACATGGCTTGCGCTGCTTCGTCCGCCGCCGGGATTGTTGCCGCCACGACCACCGCCGCCACCGGGATATCCTCCTCCGCCCGGATAGCCTCCACCACCGGGGTACCCGCCGCCGGGAAAACGGCCTCCTCCGGGAAAGCCGCCGCCGCGACCGCCGGGGGAGCCGCTACGGGAACGATTGTTATCGGAGGACTCCTCTCCTTTGAAGTAGATGGCGTAGAGAATGGTGTCCGCGCGCTGGGCCGCTTCGATGGCGCTGGTCAGGCTCTCTTTGCTGCTACGGTCGACGCCATCGGAGAGGATGATGAGAGCCTTGCGGCCCTTCTGCTTGCTCATCAATTCGTCGGAGGCAAGAAAGGTCGCGTCGTAGAGGGTGGTGCCTCCGAGGGTGCGATGCCCGCTGCTGCTGGAGTCATCGGGGTCACTGCCCGAGTTGGTGTCTGGACTGGAGGTGTCTATCTCTTTGAGGGCAGCCTGGAGCTTGGGCTTGGAGGGTGTAAGATCCTGCAAAAGCTCGGTTTGGCGGGCAAATTGGATGATAAATGCCTGGTCAGGAGCGCGGTTGGGCGGGGCGGTGAGCATCTGATCGAGAAAGGTTCCGCTGTCGGTGCGCTCGTCATCGATAACTTTGCGCTGGGAGGCGCTGACGTCCACCAGCAGACCGAGGGTCAGCGGAAGGTTCGAATCGAGATCGAAGTAGCGAATGGTCTGGGGGTGGCCATCGACCTGAAGCGTGAAGTCCGCCTTGGTGAGATTTTGTACCAGAGTGCCCTTTTTATCGCGGACGACGACAGGAAGGTTGACCAGACGAGCGTCGACCGATATGGTGGCTGCGGTAGAAATTGCTGCAGGAGCTGGGGATACCGGTTTTTGCTGGGCGAAGAGAGGCAGGGCAAGACAAAGGCCACTGAGCGCGGTCAGCCGAATAGAACAGAGAGCAACCATGCGATGTTAGACGTGGGCGCCAGAGGTAGGTCTCAAGAATCAGAGAGTTATAAGGACTGAAAGTCTCCGTGTGTCAACGGGAACACGAAACGGAACCTTCCAATGGAAAAAATCCTTTAAATGTTGCTTATCCATGCCAATTAGACGTTACTCTCGTAACTGGAAGTAACTTCTTTAACAAGGTGCTTCCTTCTTATCGAATGTTCTGTTGAGGTTTTTGCTTGAAGGGTCAGGTTCTCCTGCACTTGCGGACGTGGAAGATCGGCTTGGCCGCAGTGGCTTTGGGGCTGGTGCTGACAGAGTTTCTTCGCCTAAGTCATTGCAACTACTTCGGTACGGTCTTCGGAGTCACCCTGGCAATGGGGGCGACCATGTTCACCCTGGGAATTCTGTGGCGCGAGCATGATCGCGAGATTCGGCGCAGAGCCACCGAAGAAGCCCAGTCTAAATTCCTTGCCGCGGCAGAGACCAGCATGGACGCCTTCGTGATTTTTGACGCTGTGCGGGACCAGACCGGTGAAGTTATCGATTTTCGCTTTCAGTATGTCAACGCAAATTTTGAGCGGATGATGGGGAAGCCTAGATCGCAGCTGCTCGGTCAGCTACGGTCTACGATCACGTCGGTCCCAACAAGGAGCGGGCTTTTCAAGCGTCTGTGCACGGTGGTAACGACCGG
>NZ_DATKQC010000295.1:0-7444 GCF_035532915.1 Edaphobacter sp. | reverse complement strand
AAGCCGCACGCCTTCGGTCGAGATGACGTATTTATTTGCTTGAAGCAGAAAGTGCTTTTGCTCAGGCTCCGAAGAGGGTGGTGTTGAGGAAGTCGTTGCGGAATTTTCCGTTGGGGTCGTAGTGCTTGAGCATGGCCTGATAGTCGGGCAGCTTTTCGTAGAGCTTCTGGATGTGCGAGGGCTGCATGGTGAACATCTTGGCCCAGTGGGGGCGAGCGTCGAAGGGGGCGAGCTTGGCTTCGATGAGGGGGAGGATTTTCCTAACCGAGGGCCAGTCGGGCTTCCAGGTGAAGTGGATGGTCATGGAGTCGCGGTCGTGGCAGGTGCTCATCCAGAGGTTGTCGGCGGCGATGGTGCGGAACTCGGTGACGAAGAGGTGGGGCGTGATGTGGTCGCGCAGCTCTTCGACGGCGCGGATGGCGGCATAGCCTTTGTCGCGGGGGACGAAGTATTCGGTCTGCAGCTCGTTGCCGCTGCTGGGGGTGAAGTTCATGCGGAAGTGCGGCATGCGCTCGTACCATGGGCCGGGGATGCCTTGCTGCTCGGTGCAGTTGACGGCGGAGGCTCCGGTGATGGGGTGGAGCTTTTGTTTGGCGAGGGTTGCGCCGTAGAACTCGGCGGGCATGTCGGCCTTGCCGCCGGGGGCGAGGCGGCTCTTGATCCAGACCTGGGTGGCGCGATTTTTTTGCCAGTCGGTAAAGAGGCTGACGCTGTAGCCGCTGCCGAAGATGGCTTCGAGGTTGTGCTCGAGCTGGTCGAAGGAGAGATTTTCGAAGACGACCTGCGCCATATCGAAGCGCGGGATGACGTTGAGCGTAGTGCTGGTGATGACGCCGAGGCCGCCGAGGGCGACCGCTGCGCCGAGTAGCTGATCGCCGTCGGTCTCGCGGGAGATGTGGACGATGTTGCCGTCGGCGGTGACGACCTCCACGGCGGCGACGGCGGTGGAGAGGTTGCCGTTCTTGTTGCCCGAGCCGTGGGTGGCGGTGGCGCAGGCTCCGGCGACGGAGACGTGGGGCAGAGAGGCGAGGTTGGGGACAGCGAAGCCTTGTGCGTCGAGCCATGGCGAAAGTCCGCCATAGGTGACGCCGCCGCCGACGGTCGCGGTGCGAGCCTTGGTGTCGACCGACATGTTCTGAAGGGCTTTGACGGAGATCTGGTTGAAGTTGCTGTCGGCGATAGTGTTGAAGGAGTGGCGCGCGCCGAGGGCACGGAGCTTGGTGCAGCTCTTTACCGCCTGCTGAACCTCTTCGACGGTCTTGGGCTGAAGCAGATGGTCGGTGTGATAAGTGAGGTTGCCGGACCAGTTGGTGCGGTGGGCGGCTGCGTCGGTGGTTGATTCGGCTGGGGCAATGCGAGACAACATGGTTCCGGTAATGATAGCGCCTGAGGCTTTGAGGAATTCTCTCTTGTTCATTGGGCCATTCCTTCTTTCGGATTGATCGGTCGTTCACACCCCGGCCGACCTGTTTTTGATGGGCGAACAAGGTATAGATAATTCATGCGGCCAATGCAAGATCAGGGACGGCCCACGGGCGCGGTTGGCCCCAGGATGTGGATGGTGTGCAGCCAGGTTTCGGCAAGCGCAGGCCAGTGAGAGATGGGCAGATCGGTTGGGCGAAGTCCGAAGCCGTGTCCGCCCTGGGTAAAGATATGAAGTTCGGCGGGAATTCTGGCGTCCTTGAGGGCCTGGAAGTAGATAAGAGAGTTTTCAACGTGTGCGGTGTAGTCGTCTTCTGCCTGGACGAGGAAGGTGGGCGGGATATCGGGGGTTGGCCGAAGCGAAGGAGCTACTTTTCCTGAAGTGCTCAGCCAGCCGGGGTAGATGATCATCTGGAAGTTGGGGCGAGCGTCGATGGTCGAAGCAGGAATATGTTTTCCCTGAAAGTCGGGGTGGGTGCTGAGGGCGGCAGCGAGATGGGCTCCAGCGGAGAAGCCGATGGCGCCAATGCGATTGGGATCGATGTGCCACTGGGCGGCGTGGGTGCGGGTGATGCGCATGGCCTGCTGCGCGTCTTCGAGATCTTCGGTGTTTTCAGGATAGTGACCCTGTTCGGGGACACGGTACTTGACCAGGATGCAGGTGACGCCGATGGAGTTCAGCCAGGTGCAGACTTCGGTGCCTTCGAGGTTGTAGGAGAGCCGGATGTAAGCTCCGCCAGGGAAGACGAGGGCGGCGGCTCCGGTGTTGCTGGCGGGCGGCGGCGAGTAGACCGTCAGGCTGGGTTTGCTGACGTTGGTGACACGGACGACAGGAAGGCCGGACACGATGCGATTCGCGTCGGTCGTGGGGTCGATCTCGGGGCCGATGACTTTTGACGGCTCGGGATTGCCGTTGGGCCAGAGGAGCACAGTCGGTCTCTGTGCAAATGCGGATGAGGACACAATCGTCAGCGCGGAAGCGAGGAGGTACGGGAGCAATCGCATTGGAGAATGTTAGAGCAGATTATGCGAGTGCGTGGAGCGATGACACTTATTTGATATCACGCCAGTTCTGGCCGATGCCTACCTCGGCGATGATGGGGACGGTGAATTCGGCTACGTGCTCCATCTCCTGCTTGACCAGTTCTTGAAGCTCTTCGGCCTCTTCGGGGACTACGTCGAAGAGAAGTTCGTCGTGGACCTGGAGGGTCATCTGCGATTTGAGCTTGCGGTCGCGGAGAGCCTGATCGATGCGGAGCATGGCCAGCTTGATGAGGTCGGCTGCGGTGCCTTGCAGCGGCGTGTTGACGGCAGTGCGTTCGGCGAAGCCGCGCATGTTGGGGTTGCGCGACTGAATGTCGGGGATGGGGCGGACGCGTCCGAAGTGAGTGCGGACGGCCTGGTCGCGGCGGACGGTCTCGAGGGTCTCGTCGATGAAGCGGCGGACACCGACGTAGCGCTCGAAGTAGGTCTCGATGTATTGCTTCGCGGTCTTCTGGTCGATGCCGAGTTGCGCGGCGAGGCCGAAGGGGCTGATGCCATAGACGATGCCGAAGTTGACGGCTTTGGCACGGTTGCGGGTTTCTTTGTCCATGGTCGCTGCGTCTACACCGAAGACCTCGGCGGCAGTGAGGGTGTGGATGTCCTTGCCGGTGCGGTAGGCGTCGAGCAGAAGGGGGTCCTGCGAGAAGTGCGCCATGAGGCGGAGCTCGATCTGCGAGTAGTCCGCCGACATAAGGACGTTGCCGGAGGCGGCGATGAAGGCGGCGCGGATCTCTCGGCCTACCGCGGTACGGACGGGGATGTTCTGCAGGTTGGGATTGGTGGACGAGAGGCGGCCCGTTGCCGTGCCTACCTGATTGAAGGTGGTGTGAATGCGGCCTTCGTGGTCGGCGAGCTTGGGAAGCTGGTCGAGATAGGTGTTTTTTAGCTTGGCGAGTTGGCGGTATTCGAGGACGAGGGCTGGGGTGGTGTGGATTTCGGCCAGCTCTTCGAGAACATCCTGTGCGGTAGAGACGACTTTCCCCTTGCCGTACTTCATTGGCTTGGGGAGGTTCATCTTGTTGAAGAGAACGTCGCCGAGTTGCTTGGGCGAGTTGATATTGAAGCGGTGGCCGGATTCGCTGCCCATTGCTGCGCCAGCTTCGGCGTAGATGCGCTCGGCGAGGTTGTCGATCTCGATGGCGAGACGGTTGGACATGTCATTGAGGACGGTGGGATCGACGCGGACTCCGGCCTGCTCCATGCGGAGGAGAACATCGACGAGAGGGAGGTCGATGGTGTCGTAGACATTTGTAACGTTTGAGGTCTCAATCTCTGCGCGGAGAATTGGGGCGAGGCGCTGGACTGCGTTGGCGGCTTCTGGCAACAGGTTTTCGGAGACGATACCCTTGGTGACCTGCGCGAGGGCGCGGTTGGTGAAGCGGGCGGTGACGTCGGCCAGAGTATGCGACCCGTGAGTTGGGTTGACGAGGTAGCTGAGGAGCATGACGTCGTTGCGGACTCGGGCGAGCGCGATGCCGTGGGGCTGGAGGGCGCGGTGGATGGCCTTGAGGTCGTGGACGTCTTTGGGGAGGGTGGCGTCGAGGAGGGCTTCCTTGATGCCGGGAGCGTCGAGAGAGGCTTCTATGGCGGTGTGGGCGTCGACGGCGAGGCCTAGATTGCAGGCGGCGTCTGGGGATGAGGCAGTGGTAGAAACCCAGGTCTCAAAATCGAGACCTGGGGCACCCGCACCTCTACCCGTACCGGCACCTGCGCCCGTACCTGACTTTGTGGCTGCTTCGGGTGGGCCGAAGAGGGAGAGATTTTCTGGGGGAGGCGGCTCGGCTTCGCTGGATTCTTCGGTAGATTCAGCGGCGATCTCTTCGGCGATGGCTCTGGCGTCTTCGAAGATGGCAAGAGCGAGGCCGTGGGGTTTGCCGGTGGCTGGGTCGATGGTGCGGGCTTCGGTGAGGAGGGCGGCGATCTGCTCTTGCGTGGGCTTGGTGATGTAAGTGATGGGTGTGTTGTCGACGGCGGGTGCCAACTCTTTGAGCAGCGTGGTGAATTCTAATTCGGAGAAGAGCTCGCGGCTGGCGGCGTTGTCGATGGGCTGGGTGAGCATGTCGTCGATGCTGAATTCGATGGGGACGCCGGTGTGGATGGTGACGAGCTCTTTGGAGAGGAGAATATTTTCGCGATTATTTTGTAACGATTCGCGATACGTTTTCTTCTTGACTTCTTCGGCGCGGTCGAGCGCGGCTTCGACGGTGCCGAATTGCTGGATGAGTTCGACGGAGCCTTTGTCGCCGATGCCGGGTGCGCCGGGGATGTTGTCGATGGCGTCGCCGCGAAGGGCCATCACGTCGATGACTCGCTCGGGAGGGACGCCGAGGATGTTTTCGACTTCGGCGGGATCGAGGATGAGATTGTCCTTGGTCGGGTTGAGGATGGAGACGCCGTCGTTGACGAGCTGCATCATGTCCTTATCGGAGGAGACGACGAAGACCTTGTGGCCGAGTTCGGAGAGCTTGCAGGAGAGGGTGCCGATGACATCGTCGGCCTCGAAGCCCTCGTAGCTGAGGATGGGGATGCGGAAGGCTTCGAGGGCGCGGCGGATGAAGGGAAGCTGCTGGGCGAGGTCCTGCGGCATCTCGGCGCGGTTGGCCTTGTAACCGGCGTAGTCGATGACCTCGAACTGCTGGGTTTTGATGTTGAACTTTTTGACGCCCTTCATCTCCTTGGCGCGCTCGTCGCGGAAGACGGGGCCGGAGAGATCGTAGACGGCGGCGAGGTAGTGCGGCTGGAAGTCCTTGCGCAGCTTGTTGATCATGTTGACGAAGACATAGGTCGCCGCGGTGGGGATGCCGGTGCGCGTGGACATGGGCCGCTGGCGCTGCATGGCGTGGTAGGCACGGAAGATGAAGGCCATACTGTCGAGGAGGTAGATGGGAGGCTTTTCGGCGGTGATCTTCTCTGTTTTCGCGTCGGACATGATGGTTTGATGGTAGCGCGTTGGGTTGGGGATTGGCGGACTGCGAAGTGTATGAGCTGCTGTATATTTTTGTCTATCATGAAACACATATTCTGTAATGCAGAGCAGCGCCTGAATCAATGTACTTTAGGGCTGGTGAGACGATCGCTTTCATTTTCAATAGTATTGGTTGCGGCCCAGCTAATATTAGGATGTATACCGGCTTCAGCACAGGACGCGACCGTAGTGTTTTATGCACATGGTTCCGCCTTGACCAGTGGGCTTCCTGGAAGTAATCGCGGCATATTTTATGGAAGCATCTTCGACGGAAACCATCGTTTGTTGAATTTTCGCGATGGCTTCTTTGTAAAGAACAATCGAATGTTGATCTTCCATCTGGCTCCCGGACTCCATATTTTTTCAGCGAGCTATGGCAAGCATCCGTCGAAGAAATCTCAAGTGGCACTAACTCTTGAGCCCGGTAAGAATTACTTCCTGCGGGCACAGTCAGAGTCTCGAGGTGTTGTAGAAATTGAGTGGGAGCGAGGACGACTCGATTTAGTCTCGTGCGATGTGGCGCAACGAGAAACGGCGAATGCAAAGATCCTTCAAAAAAAGAAGGTCTCTCCCGATGCAATGACGAGCGTGAGCTTCAATCAGACATTTCCTCCGTGCCCATAGTTCATAGCAGCAACATGCAGTCGCCGTAGGAGAAGAAGCGGTAGCGCTCGCGGACGGCGTGGGCGTAGGCGGCTAGGACTTGTTCTCTTCCGGCGAAGGCGCTTACCAGCATCAGCAGCGTGGATTGCGGCAGGTGGAAGTTTGTGAGCAGGCCGCTGACGACACGGAAGTTATGGCCGGGGCTGATGAAGATTTCGGTTGCGCCTGAGTGTGGATGAAGGCGCAGACCGGTGTGCGGCTCGAATGGATCGGTGTTGGCTAGCTGGGCGCAATGCTCGAGCGTGCGGGTGGTGGTGGTTCCGGCGGCGATGATGCGGCGGCCCTCAGCCAGCCCGGTGTTGATGGCGGTGGCGGTGGCGGCGGGTAGGGTGTAGTGCTCGGCGTGGAGGTGGATGTCGGCCAGATTTTCGGCGCGAACGGGCTGGAAGGTTCCGAGGCCTACGTGAAGGGTGATGGTTTCGATCTGGATGCCGTTTTGTTTGAGCTGCGCGAGAATTTCGGGGGTGAAGTGGAGACCGGCGGTAGGGGCTGCGGCGCTGCCGGGTTCGTGGGAGAAGACGGTCTGGTAGCGGTCGCGGTCCTGGGAGGTGTCGCTGCGATGGATGTAAGGGGGCAGCGGCATGTGGCCGATCTTTTCGAGGATGGCTTGAAAGTCTGGAGTAGGGGCGAAGCGCAGGGTGCGCTCGCCGAACTCTCCGGCGGTGAGGATCTCGGCGGTGAGGAGCGGTTCGGTTTGGTTGGGGGCGTTGAAGTGGAGCTGCTCGCCGGGCTGGACCTTGCGGCTGGGGCGCACGAGGACTGACCAGTCTTCGCCGCCGAGGTGCTGGGTGAGCAGGACTTCGATCTTGCCGCTGGGGTTGGGGGAGTTGTGCTGCGTGTGCAGACCGGCTCGGGTGGCGTAGAGGCGTGCGGGGATGACGCGGCTGTCGTTGAGGATGAGGAGGTCGCCGGGGCGGAGGATTTCGGGGAGATTGCGGAAGAAGTCGTCGCTGAATTCGCCAGTGCGGCGGTCGAGGCGGAGCATGCGGCTGGTGCCGCGAACCGGCGGAGGAGATTGGGCGATGAGCTCTTCGGGGAGGTCGAAATGGAAGTCGGTTACACGCACTCGTTCAATTTTAGTGTGCGGTGTGGTCTATCTGGATTGGGCTAGTTCGACGGAGTGGTCGAGGGCTGCCTGGACGGCGGCTTGGTCGGCTGGGACCTGGGCGGTCCAGGCTACGGTGACGCGGGAGAAGGGCTTGGGGATGAGGAAGCGGTCCCAGGAGTTGGCCTGCCAGGCGCTGTGAGGATGGACGTAGAAGGCTCCGACGGTACTGCCGACGAGTTTGGCCAGTTGGACGACGCCGGGTTTGGCGATCTGCGCGGGGCCTCGGGGGCCGTCGGCGGTAA
>NZ_DATKQC010000294.1:0-29502 GCF_035532915.1 Edaphobacter sp. | reverse complement strand
GGTTATTAACCCGCCAATTGTCTTGCAAATATGCCGCATAATAAGTGTTCTCGTAGTATGGACTAGGAGAGCCGCTGTTACTTCCACTGTCTGCGTAACCCAGAAGGAAGCTTGCGAAGCCGCTACCGGAGCCGGTTTGTGCGACAAGGGGATTTGCTTGAGTGAAGTTTGTCCCAAATCCAAAGTTTGTGCTGTTTGCCTCCCAACTCCTGCTGTCGCGCACTGGACGGATCTCTATACCGAAATTTAGATCGTGCGTTTTCAGGTGCTTGATCAACGATTCTGCAAGGTCATAGGTATTGCTCGTGTTGAGTAGACCGGAGGCAAAGCCTGAGTTTCCGAAAGAGGTATAGCCAGCAATACTGAGATATGGAAACAAGCTGGGGTCGCTTAGACCGGCGATCATGGCAGTAGGCCAGCCGATAGTGGAAAGATCGAAGTTCTGCTGGTGGTTCGCGATTCCGAATTCGTGCTCGTTCCAACCTACACGAAAGTTCGATACCAGGTTCGGCGAGACTGTCCACGTCCAATCGACATGCGCAGCATGGTTGGTGCGCCAATGGAGATAGGAAGGAGCGACCGCGATCGGAAAGTCGTTGAGGCCTTGACTCTGATGACGGTCGGCATACATAAATGCACCGAAGATGCGATTGCGGTCGTTGATATTGTGATCCACCCGGTAGACGAATGAATCGTACCTATCTCCGGCGACATTCGGGGTCGCGAGCAAATTGTTGACGTTGTATGCCCCGGGCACGTTTGGAAGAGGGATGAGAGGAAGTATCTTCTGAATTACTGGATCCAAGCGGTTGGTAGGGATCTTATCGTTGGGGAAAGCTGTGCGACTGTAGCTCCCATCCGGATTTTGCACCGTCGTTAAAGGATCATAGATAGGAAGAGGTGTTCCGTTGTAGCTCTGCGAAAAGTCGCCTTGTCGTTCAAGGGCGGTTGGAACAGAGGCATAGGTGGGGGCTGGGGCCAAGTTGTGTATCTCTTCCCAGCCAAACATGAAGAAGGTTTTGTTGCGGCCATCATATAGTTTGGGAATGAAAACCGGCCCGTCAACTTCTACGCTGGGTTCAAGCCAGCGGAACTCTCCTTTTCGTGCGCCGATGGTGTTATTTGCGTAGGAATTGGCATTGAACATCTCGTTGCGAAGATAATAGGAAGCTTCCCCGTGCAGGTGGTTTGTGCCACTTTTCAAATTCACGCTGACAATTCCCCCACCCGATCGGCCATATTGGGCATCGTAGACGTTAGTTGCTATGCCGACCTCCTGGACCTCATCTGGAGATGGAACAAAGGAGAGGTTGGCCGGACCACCCGTATCGATGCCACTATCGGTAAGCCCGTCGAGCAAATATTCGGTAGTGTAGGGTATGCCACCATTCACAACCCATGAGTCCATTCCACCGTTGGCATAGGGGCTATTGGCGGTCAGTGGATTCTGGCCGGGGAACATAGTCACTCCGGCCACATCACCTGCCATTGCAAAAGGATTGCGTCCGAGCATAGGTTCATCCGCAACCTGTTGTTGTTCCAGAACCGCAACCGTTTCACCGTTCGTGGTTTCTAATTGAGGAGCTTCGGACGTGACAGTGACGGTCTGGATCTCTTGGCCCGGGTGAAGTTTGACATCAACTTGCAAGCGTTCCCCAGTGTGCAATCCAATGTGTGATACGGCCGCTTCAAAGCCAGACATGTCGACATGGACATCGTAGGGGCCGATCGGCAACAGATTAATGGTGTAGATACCTGCGGCGTTGGTGGATGTCGTAGTTACGATACCAGTCGCAGTATCGGTCAGCGAGACTTTTGCATGGGGGATGACTGCGCCGCTTAAGTCGGTGACTGTGCCGGTGACGGCGCCACGAAATTCTTGCGCGAGTACGGTGCTGGAACCCATCCCTAAGAGCACAACCAGAACCAAAGTACGAAGCAAACTATTCAAACTAATCTTCATGGCCTCAAATTCTCCTTTTTCCGCCTCTTCAGTCTCTGAAATGCAACCTTCAAGAAAATCGCACTGAGATTCTTCTGGACTGATAACGTGTATATTTGCTGGTTGTATGGCGCAAGTGCTATCAGGAACGGTGGAAACAGAAACAACGTGCAGTGCTGTGTGTTCGCACAGTATGATAGGTTTTTAAATTGTTTATTATCTGGAATTTATGAGAGGTGCCACCATAGGGAGCGGCGCCAAACGTGCAGTGCCTTCCAGATTGGAGGTTCACAATGACGGAAGCACCTGCACTCGGAGAGAGGCTTGTCGACTCGTCTGCGATCGACGAATCCCTCGGTCAGATTCTGAGTAGCGCGCGGTTTAAAGACAGCGCGCAGTTACAAACGCTCCTGAAATACATCGTGGAGGAGTCTCTAAAAGGGCACGACGACGCCCTCAAAGAGCGCATTATTGGGATCGAAGTTTTTGGGAGAAAACCTGACTACGATACTGCCGATGACCCGATCGTTCGTTCTAGGGTAGGTTTGCTTCGAAAGCGGCTTGCGCAATACTACGAGAGCGAGGAAGCGAAAGGTACCGCGGTTCGGATTGTTATCCCAAGCGGATCGTACTATCCCACGTTCGTCTTTCATCGAGTGACGAACAATGAGAGTAAGAGTCTCCAGTCAAAGGACGAATCCCAAATTGTCGTCTTCCACAACGAAGGAGATATTCAGCCGCCAGTGGGAGCGCCTAACGCGCCGACGTTGTCGAGGAAGGCTCTGCGGCACATATGGGTGACAGCCCCCGTCATGTCCGCGGCCCTCCTCTTCGCCGTATGCATAGCTGTCCCAAGATGGCGTAAGAACGAACTTTATCTCCTCTGGAAACCCATCCTCGAAAATAACAAAACGGTACTTCTCTACACGGGCACCGTCAGCCCAGTCTATCGGCGAACGGCAGACCCTCTCGATAGAACAACTTCGGCTGGCGACGAGGATCTTCCAGCGGTACCACCTTCGCTATCTCCATTGGAAACATTACCGCAGAATGGAGGCGTCGTTGTACCCGTAGGGGAGGGACTTGCTCCACCCGCTGACATC
The DNA here is from genome assembly GCF_035532915.1 of Edaphobacter sp. Lineage (GTDB taxonomy): Bacteria > Acidobacteriota > Terriglobia > Terriglobales > Acidobacteriaceae > Edaphobacter. The sequence goes on along the minus strand of NZ_DATKQC010000294.1, from coordinate 26,457 downwards.
ACCGCAGATTTAAAGGTAGGCGCTCTAATGAGTACCTACAGACGGAATTTGTCTTTACGCTCGGGTCTCGGTTTGCCCTTTGTCGATCTAAAAGGTTCTCCGACTATCCTGATCGGCGCATACGATAATTACTGGACTATGGATCTGGCGCGAGAGCTTCCCTTTTTTCTTGATCGCAGCATCAAAATCCGGGAGCGTCATGGCCAACATCGATTTTGGTCTACCTCTGCAGGATCAGATAGTGCTATTACAGAAGACTATGCGATTATCTTTAGACTCTTGGATTCAAAGACCGGTGGACCGGTAATTGCCATTGCGGGATTGACAACGTGCGGAACTCAGGCAGCCGCGGAATTTGCGACAGATCCTGAACAGCTAAAAAAACTAGCAGACATTCCCCGAGATGAATTGGCACGAAGGAACCTTGAATTCGTTCTCCGAGCGTCTCTCGTAAACTGCACTCCCACCTCGGTAGACATTGTCGCCCAGCAAGTCTGGTAGGAACGCATCGACCACATAACCGCCTGCGTAAGATCAGCTATTCTCGGTCTTGCGAGAACGACACTCACGTGGCATTTTACTGTTCCGATTATCGATTACATCGAAGTCTTGTCGATCCGATCGATGCCCTTTTGTCCAAGAAAAAGCGGATTCTGTTAACTGCGCTCATTTGATCGAAATATACAAAGATGGGAAACCCGGCTTGGAACCGCCAGATCACTTAGCTGAGAGTTTGTTTTCTCCCGGATGAAGAGGCCACGATCTGCCGTTGAGCATGAAAGTACCGGTGAGTTTGCCAGGCAGCGTGATGACGGCGTCGAGGCCGCTCTTTTGGCGGCGATACGCCACCTTGATGAGGCCCTCGGGATGAGGATATGTAGCTGTAAGAGAAGGTAGCGTGCCGAGGTGGGGTGCGATGCGAACTGTCGCAAAGCCCGGAGTGGCGGGCTCTATGCCGGCTACAAGCGTGAGCAGATCATAAATAGGATGGGCTGTCCAGGCGTGCGAGTCAGAGCGGGTATCGCCGGGAATTTCGGGCCATGTGCTGAAGTGCAGAGGCAGCAGTTTGCGCCAAGGGTCAAGGGAGTGGAGATAGTCGTCAGCGAGACCGGCATGGTCTATGGCGCGGGCGAGGTAGAAGCGGAAGTAGTAAGAGGCACTCAAAACACCATCTGCGCGAATGTCACCGGGATTGATGGCCAGCATCTTGCGCAGTACATCTTGTTGCCGGTCTTTGGGAACCACGTCATAGAGAACCGCAAGAATGTTGGACTGCTGACTGAAGTTCTTCTGATCAGGGTTGTCGGCCATGAGACCGCGGGAGGCGTTCCAGCACTTTTTGAGCAGACCCGAGCGGACGTGAGCAGCACGGGTTTGATAGCGACTAGCGAACAGCGGGTCGCCCAGGGCTTTCTCGAGGTCGGCGGCATTGTCCAAGACGCCCACATACTCGAGTGTGGTGGTGCAAGACTCATCGTGAGCGTCGTAAGTAGGAATTTCGCCTGAGGGAACCCAATCGACAAAGCTCCACCAAGGGAGCCGATGCAGCAGGCCGTCGGGCTGTTCGTGGGCGGCAAACCACTCGAGTACAGTGCGGGTGCCAGGCAGCCACGCCTGTACTTGTGCAGGATCAGGACGGTACATCCAATAGTCGTGCACCATTCCAATCCACAGCAGGGAGAATGTAGGAATAGTCTGCGCCAGCGAACTGGGATAACGGCTACGGGTGAGACCATCTGGAGAACGGGACTCGTCGAATGCCGTGATGGCTTGACGGGCGAGACGGTCGTCTCCTGTAACGGCGTAGGAAATCAGAGCCTCAATGCGGCTGTCCCCCACGTACTGGAGTTGCTCATAGTAAGGAGAGTCAGTATAGGTTTCATGGGATCCAGTGCGAACGGTTCGCCAACTGATATCCCAAATCTTATCCAGTGCAGGATCGTTGGACCGGAAGGTGGCCCGTTCCTGAAAAGGGTACGCTGTGAACCACGCTTGCAGGGATTCCAACTGTAGGGGCTCGGCGGCGGTTTGAATGTCGAGATCGAGATAACGCCATGTGCGCCACCAAAGCGGCTCGAAGGTGCGATGTCCGCCGCCATCGGGAAGAAATGTATCTGTAATACCTGCGGCTATTCTATCTCCGACATCGTCGCGGTCACCTTTATGATGTTCCTTGTCATAGAGGGCTTCGGCATAGACGAGGTGTACCTGTGCGCCCTTGCCACCGGAGACGGTCAGCACCGGATAGGCGGTAGTGAGGGTTTTGCGGTCGAGTAGGATGTGGACGTGGGTGCCGGCAGGAATGCTGACTGAGTTGGATGGAAAGGCGCGAAGACTCGGGAGGTCTGTGCGTACAGTGTCCCCGGGCACGGTACGCAGATACTCCATCGCAGGGAGGGTGTCGGGAACCAGGCCCCATGAATCATTTCTGTCCTCGGTGGCTGAGTGGGCCCGGCTGTCCAACGGAGAAATCCATTCGCGGATGGCAGGGGCAGCAGGTAGCCAAGCACCTTGGGTGACAGTTGGGCTATTCCAAGTCCAGTCGTACCGCGCAGCATCAATCTCTTCGCCAGGGCCCGAAAGCATCTGCTCCCAAAAGTCGCTGGAGCGCCTCGGTACCGCGCGCTGTCCTAGCTCTTCCTCGACTAGCCAACCTTCGGGAGTGCTGATAGATTCAGCTCCGGTCGCTTCGCTCTCAAGCAAAAAGGCGGTGCGGTCAGATATCTGGGCGGTGGGAGCATAGATGCCAAAATTCCAAACGGTTGCAGTAATGAGGTTCTGGCCGGGCTGCAGCAGTGGCGCTATGTCGAAGCGCTCGTAGCGCCAGTGCGCCATATCACCACGGGCCGGACCATCCCCTACGCGATGGCCGTTGACAAAGAGCACAAAGCGGTTGTCAGCGCTGACACGAACCACGTAACTGGCGGGAACAACTGCCAGAGTAAGGCTGTGGCGGAAGTGGAGCACTATAGGCTCGCGCAGCGGGGCCGTGGGGTGCGAGATCCATGAAGCGTGCCAATGGCGATTGGACAAGTCGGTCCGACTGGCTTTCTGAGCAGACAAGACGATGCAGCAGAGGGCGAGGATAACTAAGCTGGATGTTTTGCGCACGAGCCTCTCAAAGTTCTTGTAGCCATGGTTGCGTCGTAAGTTATATCGATTCCTCAGCTTCATTCCTGGGACTTGAGGCAAAGAGATTTCGCTTTCTTTGAGGAGCCGCTGGACCTAACGTTCAGCCGAAGGGTTCGTTTCAAGAGTTCAAAGGATTGAGCAGTTAGCTCTACTCGGCTTTTTGGTTGCATCGCAGCAGTCCCTAGTGAAGCATTACGGCTTGGTCAGGTTGGATCATCCGGCGATTCCTGCCCAAAATAGCTGCACCAAGTTGCAGCAGCCAAGAGCCTTCAGCGGAGATTTGGCTTGTTGCCAGGCCACTGCGTCAGCCCTCGACTTGATACCTTCGCATAGCATATTGCACATCCGCCTATTCCAATGAATACGAAAGATCACTAGTTGCTCGAGTGACAAGGACGAAAAATCGCGCTTGTGATCATTGCGTATATCGCAACCATGTAGGCCATACAAGCACTTCCTACTGTTTCCGGTTCCACCTGATGCGCGAAGGTGCAGGCCGTTCTTGGTGGAGATGCCTTCAACAAACTCCAAGATTAAATCCCTTGCGATATACGCAACACTCTAGGCACTTGCATTTCTAGCTTGCCAAGTGAATGTCTGGCGACGCCTGCTGATGTCTAATTTGAAGCGGTACCTGTGGTTCTGTCGATCTTTTTGATATGGGTGCAACTTCTCATGATCCAATGCGGAAAGAAAGATAGAGAGTGGTTTCGATGGCAGCTCCCGACACTCACCGGCCGCACTCAAAATGCTCTAAAAGCGGCCGTTTGTTGTGCCGGTCGCGGCTCGGCAAGGTACAGGAGACTTCGGATGTTCTGAAGCCTTATTTGAGAGATATTTAGACGATGGTTATTCGGAGTCGATACGTGAGCGCTCTCAGCGATGACGTCAAGCATTCGATAAAGATGTTCTTCAAAAAACCCGGCTTCACCATCGCCGCCGTAGCCGCTCTGGCACTCGGCATCGGCGCCAACACGGCCATCTTTTCGATAGTCAACGTCGTGCTGCTCAAGCCGTTGAGCTATCCCAATGCGGACCGCATCGTCGAGTTTCTTTCTCCGTCATCCGTGACTGCCTCCAATCAGCACAGTGTTCCCGAGTTCCATTTCTTTCACCGCCAGACCAGCGTCTTCCAGGAGGTTGCCGCATACGATGACGGTGGCCCTGGCTTCAATATAACTAGCGACCGGCCCGAGCAGATCCATGGGCTTCACGTTACGGAGGGGTACTTTCGGCTCTTCAGCGCCCCGGTGATTCTGGGACGCACCTTCACCGCACAGGAGGACTCGCCCCATGGCGGCAAGGTGGCTGTGTTAAGTTACGGCCTCTGGCAGCGGAAGTTTGCTGGCGATACCACCATCGTGGGAAAGTCCCTGTCGCTGGGCAATGAGCCCTATACCATCATCGGAGTGATCGGAAAAGACTTTGTCGCCGACCCTCAAGCGGATATCTGGCTGCCATTTCAGTTTGAGCCAGTCAGTCAAGACTTGAACGGCGATTTTCTGGTTGCAGCAATGCTCAAGCCCGGCATCACCTTGGCACAGGCGAACGCCGAACTGATGGCGGCAGCCCCTGAGTACCGCCGGGAATTTCCCAAAATTAATTTCCAACCGCATTTTTCCGTTGGACTGCTGCGCGACAGCATCATTGGCGACGCGCGCAACTCGCTGCTGGTGATGTTGGGAGCTGTTGCTCTGGTGCTTTTGATCGCTTGCGCCAATGTCGCCAATCTGCTGCTGGTGCGCGCCACTGGGCGTAAGCGCGAATTCGCCATCCGCTCGGCGCTTGGGGCCGGCCGCGCACGCATCGTGCGTCAGTTGCTTACTGAAAGTGTATTGCTCTCTCTTGCCGGTGGCATTCTCGGCTTGGCGCTCGGCTTTGTAGGTGTGCGAGCGCTACTGGCCATCAGTCCGGCCGGGCTTCCCCGCATCGGCGAAGGCGGATCCGCCATCGGGATGGACTGGCGCGTGCTCGCTTTTACCCTTGCTGTCTCCTTGCTTACTGGCATACTTTTTGGTCTTTTCCCGGCCTTTGCAGCGACCGGTACTGATCTCAACTCTACCCTGAAAGAGAGCAGCAACCGCTTCGGAATTGGGGTGCGCCAGGGGAAGGCCCGCTCGCTGCTGGTCATCAGCGAGGTTTCGCTGGCGTTGGTGTTGCTGATCGGCTCAGCGCTCCTGATCCGCACGTCCTTTGCTCTGCACGATGTCAGTCCCGGCTTCGATTCTCATAATGTGCTGACAATGGAGATGTCGCTGAATGGCGACCGCTACCAGCATACGTCTGGAATCGCTCAGCTCTCGCGCGACGGCCGCAACCAACTCAACGCCATCCCCGGTGTGGAACTCTCAGCCGCCGCTTACTGGCTGCCCAACTACGTCGGAGACGGCTGTGTGTTTCGGATCATCGGGCGTCCGGTCAAGAAAGACTGCTGCGGAAGCAAATGGATGAGCATCTCGCCGGGCTACCTGAACCTGTTCAAGATTTCCATCTTGCGCGGACGCAACTTCACGGAGAATGACAAGGCCGACATGCCCGGTGTGGCGCTCATCAATGAAGCCCTGGCCAAAAAGCTCTGGCTCAACGAAGATCCTCTGGGGCAACACGTCATCATCGGGGAGAGCGAGGGGTCGGACTTCGTAGGAGAACCTGAGCGCCAGATCGTCGGTATCGTAGCCGATTTTCACGACAGCGGACTCGGCAAGTCGTCCTATCCCATCATGATGGTTCCGATTGCGCAGGTTCCAGACGGGTATGCCGCGGCCTACTCCGATGTGCAGCCACTCTTTTGGATTGCGCGCACGCACGGTGATCCACACATCATGATTAACAGAGTAGAAGAAGAACTGCGTACTGCAAGTCACGGGTTTCCGGTGGCACATGTGCGGACGATGGATGAAGTTATGGGGCGATCGACGGCGCGACAGGGCTTCAACATGTTGCTGCTCTCCATCTTTGGAGCGGTAGCGCTATTACTCGCCGCCATAGGCATTTACGGTCTCATGGCTTACTCTGTCGCGCAGCGCACCCAGGAGATGGGCATCCGTATGGCCCTGGGCGCGGACCGCGTCAGAATTCGTAAGCTCATAATCTTCCATGGAATGAGGTTGACCATGGCGGGCGTGGCTGTGGGCATCGCCGCCGCCTTCGGGCTAACACGACTCATCGCGAGCTTCTTGTTCGGCGTTAAGCCGTGGGATCCGGCAGTGTTCGTCTCAGTGCCACTCATTCTAACTGCGGTAGCGTTACTCGCTGTCTGGCTACCTGCCGCGCGGGCCTCGAAAGTTGACCCCATGCAGGCACTCCGCACGGAGTAGATCGCACACGGGACCGTGACAGTTGATTGAAAATTAGCAACAGCAATCGGGGGGTTAGCAGACTACTACTCACTTTCAGCGTGCACATGACGCCGACGACTCAGCCCGAGAAGCTGCTCAGAGTCTCAAAACCACCCGCTTTGAAAGGAATTTGGGTGGTGCACCTGGTGCAGGTTTTGAGTAGAATTGGTTCTACGGTATAGATTCCATAGACGCCAGAGAATGTATGGAAGACTTGGAACTTACTGAATCTAAAATGAATAGGGCTTAAGCTGCCCAGGTTCAATCAGTTGGTTAGATGGTCGGGGCGGAGGGATTCGAACCCCCGACCCTCTGGTCCCAAACCAGATGCGCTACCAGACTGCGCTACGCCCCGACTCGTTTTAGTTTATAGCATTCAGCACAAAGGCTCACCCTACATTACGAAGAGTCGATGCATGTCCATGCCAATCGCTCGCAGTACATGTTCGGCCATCCATGCGATCAGCAGCATCGGCAATAGCACCAGCCCCGCCAGCACAACGCATAGCACTATCAGAAATATCCAGCTCTGAATCGTATGTTTTCGCGGCTGCGCCAGGCTGCCAGCCAGCAAAGCATAGTTGCGCCGGTTCGCCCGCCAGGCGATGTCGAACATATCTCCCACAATCGGCACAGATCCAATCACCACTTCGATACCGACGTTCGCCACCATGCGTGCCAACGTTACGTACGAAACCCCGCGAATCCAGGCCGCGATGATGATGATGCACGAAGCAATTCCACCGATCACATCGCCGATCCCCGGAATAACGCCGACGATGCCGTCGAGGCCGAAGCGGATCGAAGTTCCGGGAATCTTCAGGAAATCGTCGAGGACATGGGACAACAGATCCAGGTTCTCGTCATCGAAAAGCTTCCCCCCGCGTTTCAGACGTGGCGGAAGAACCTCGGGCTTTGCTGTAAATTCCATCGCACTCCCGCTCGGTGCTATAATTCTCAGTATACGGCGGCTATAGTTCAGTGGCAGAACGCCGCTCTGTGGCAGCGGATGTCGTGGGTTCGAAACCCACTAGCCGCCCCAAAATCTTCTCTCCTCGCAAGACAAACCAGGTTCTCGACCCGTCGTGGTTTCTTCACAAGCCTCAACTCGAATCTACGCCGGGACCTCCGGCTGGGCTTATCCGACGTGGAAACCTGACTTCTATCCTCCACGCACTCCCGCAAAGAAGTTCCTCGAGTTCTACGCCTCCCAGCTCACCTCTGTCGAGGTCAATTACACCTTCCGCGCCTTGCCCACCGAAAAGATGCTGGAAGGCTGGCTCGCCTCCACACCGGCACACTTTCGCTTCAGCTTCAAGGCCCCACAGCGCATCACCCACTTTCGGCGTCTGCGCGATTGCGACGCCGACGTGACCCAGTTTCTTGCCGCGCTCGAGCCTATTCGCCGTGCAGGCAAGCTCGGCGTGCTGCTCTTTCAACTGCCACCCAATTTCAAAGCTGACGCCAGTCTGCTTACGGCATTTCTCACAACGCCTGCATTACAGATATCGAATGGACCCCGCATAGCATTTGAGTTCCGCCACGAGTCATGGTTCAGCGACGAGATCTACAATATTCTGCGCCGACACGAAGTCGCGCTCTGCATCGCCGAAAGCGACGATCTTAAAACTCCCGAGGTACATACCGCCGTCGGATTCACCTGTTTCCGCCTGCGTAGCAGCGGCGGCTACACCGCCGCCGAACTCGACTCCTTCGCCAAACATTTCACCGCACTCGCACAGCAGCGCGATGTCTACGCCTACTTCAAGCACGAGGACGAACCCACCGGTGCGCTTAACGCCAAAGCTTTCCTCAACCGCACTCTCGCCATCGAGGACAAGCATTGATGTCAGCAACAACGCTCCCGACCGACGCCGTTCAGACCGCCGACTTTCAGCCGCGACGCTTTCTGCGCAACGGACACCTGCAGACCATCTTCGGCAACTATCTTCCCCGCGTAAATAACCTCCCCGCACCCGAAGCCGCGCTAGTCGAGGTCTCTCCTGCCACCGACTACCAGATTTCAAGCCAGGTCCTCTGCCACTGTCACTGGCAGCCTGAGGAGGTTCGCGCCTCCCGTCCCACCGCCATCATCGTGCACGGGCTCGAAGGCTCCTCCGATTCGCAGTACGTGGTAGGCAACTCCAACAAGCTCTGGCGGGCTGGCTGCAACATCGTCCGCATGAACATGCGTAACTGCGGCGGCACCGAAGCGCTTGCGCCCACGCTCTACCACTCCGGACTCTCGGGCGACGTCGACGCAGTCATGCGCTTCTTCGTCGATCTGCATCATCTTCAGTCCATCGCGCTCATCGGCTACTCCATGGGCGGCAACCTTGTGCTCAAGCTCGCGGGCGACTTAGGCAAAACCCCTCCGCCACAGCTACGCGGGGTCATCGGAATCTCTCCAGTCATCGACCTCGCACCCTCGTCCGACGCTCTCCATCTCTGGCAAAACCGCATCTACGAGAAGAAGTTCGTGCGCGCCATGCTGCGCCGTTTTCGCCGCAAGGCATCACTCTTCCCTCGCGCCTTCGATCCCAACCGGGCCGTGGGCATCAGCTCGCTTCGCGACTTCGACGAGCGCATTATCGCTCTCTACGCCGGTTTCGCCGGAGCCGAGGACTACTACCATCGCGTAGCCGCAGCCCGGGTCATCGATCAAATCACCGTCCCCACGCTCATCCTCAACTCTGCCGACGATCCCTTCATCCGCATCGCGCCCGATACTCGCGACAAGATCGTCTCGAACCCAAGCATCACTTTTCTCGAGACCGCCCTGGGCGGCCACTGCGCCTTTCTCGCCCAGCCCGACCCCTCCATCGGCTACGACGGCTACTGGGCGGAGCACACCCTCCTGCGCTTCATCCTCGCCAACGCATAGCCGATTCACTGCCGACCTCAAACTCCCGCTAAGATAGTGATTGATGCTCGCCGAATGGTCCGTAGAAGCCTCCGCAGACGATCCTGTCCTGGTCATCCCCTGGTCTGATCCTTCAGATCCCAGCGGCAATCGCCGTTTCATCGACCTGCGCGAAAATCCGTACGATCTCGACCATCTGCCGGAAGCGGAGCTTCATCCTCCACTCATGCATGCTCTCCGCTCCCTCAACGCGCCTCGCTCGCCGGTGTTCACGGCCAAATGCGACGCCTGGCCCCTCCGCCCAAAGCCAGACGCAGACGAGCTCGAAACCCTTCGCCTCAATCTCGATATCTTCGATGATGCGTCCCACGACACCTCCGACGGATTCGTCAGTTACATCGACATCCTCTGGCGCGAACGCTCTATCTTTACCTCGTTCCACCAGCACGAGCAACTTCTCCACCGCCTCACCCGGCACGCCGCTCCGCTCAACCATCCCTACGCTATGCTCGACTGCGTTCTCCGACCCGCGCTCGTCGACCTCACCGGTCCGCAGGAGGGCTTCGCCCTCAGCCTCTACATCAAGGCCCTTGGCCACGATCCGCAATCGGCCGAAGAGAACTGGGCCACCGCCCTCGACGCGATCATAGGACTCGTGCGCAGCAAGGATCTCTCCTTCGCCTAAGTGTTTTTCCGGTTGACCGTCCCCACCCGCTACAATCAAATCAGAGACGAATAGGGGCGAGTAGCTCAATGGATAGAGCATCAGCCTTCTAAGCTGACGGTTGCAGGTTCGAGCCCTGCCTCGCTCACCACCCTAAACGTTTCGCGGTTGTATGCCGGCCACGCCATCCGGCAGGCGAAAGGGGCCGCTGGAATTCAGCGGCCCCTGAATTTTACGTCTGAAATTTTACTACTTCTGAGCAACAGCCTTTGCCTCAATCTTCGCCTTATTGTCGATAAAGGTCTGCTGCGCTTCAAGGACTTTGTCGCGGGCAAAAGAAGCATCGCGCCAGCCCTTCACTTCGACTCGCTTGCCTTCAAGGTCCTTATAAATGGCGAAGAAGTGCGTGATCTCCTTGAGCATGTGCGGATAAATCTCGGAGTAATTCCACACGTCCTGATAGCGCGGATTATTCTTGCCTACGCACAGAACCTTCTCGTCGGCCACGCCCTGGTCGAGCATCTCGAGCACGCCGATGGGACGGACCTCCTGAATGCAGCCCGAAAAACTAGGCGTATCCACAAGCACCAAAACGTCCAGCGGATCGCCGTCCGCCGCAAGCGTGCTGGGAATAAAGCCGTAATCGCCGGGATAGTGCACGGGGGAGTAAAGATTGCGGTCCAGCCGGAAGACATGCAGCTTCTTGTCGTACTCGTATTTGTTGATGCCTTCGGAGGGGATCTCGATGACGGCGTTGATTACCTCGGGAGCTTTATCTCCGATGGGTAGCTCAAGATAGTTCGGCATAAAATCTGGGATCTCTTCTCGTGTGCGAAATTTTGCAGCCTGTGGCGTGCGATGGCAGCGGCCAAAGGAAACGGTTTCCTCTCCGTTTTAGGAAGGAAAGCGTCACCTTGTCTATAATCAAGCAGAATGAAGGCTCATGTCTATGTCACGCTGAAACGAACGGTGCTGGATGCCCAGGGGCAGACAGTCGCGGATGCACTGCGGCGAATGGAATATCGCGGCATTGCTGACGTACGGCAGGGAAAGTATTTCCTGCTGACTTTGGAAGATGGAGTGGATCAGAACGCGGCGCAGGCCGAGGTAGAACGGATCGCGCGCGAGGTGCTCACCAATCCGGTAATCGAAGAGTTTACCTTCCGCCTGGAACCCTAAACACTGCGCGCTGACCGTTTTCGGTCAAAATCACTCGCCATCGCTGGAAGCGGCAAGCGGCTGGTGCTAGGCTCAAAAGCATAGCAATGGAGAACCCTTTGAGTCCTGCGTCGAGCCCTGCATCCCCGGAATCCGCGGCTGCGCTTCAGCCTGCCGGAACCATGTCCGCCGGAAGCAGATTTGTCCGCGCCTGCCTTCGTCAGCCAGTCGATCGCACCCCCATCTGGCTGCTGCGCCAGGCAGGACGATACATGCCCGAATACATGGCTGTGCGCAAGCATCACTCGCTGCTCGACATCTGCCGAACCCCCGATATCGCCGCTGAAGTGACCATCACTGCCGCTGAGCGTCTGGGCGTCGACGCCGCAATTATTTTTGCCGATCTGCTGCTGCCATTCACCCCCATGGGGCTGGACTTCGAATTTCTCGCTGGCGAAGGTCCCGTAGTGCATTCGCCTGTGCGTACAGCGGAGCAAGTACGCTCTCTCCGCACCGACCGCATCGACGAACTAAACTACGTAGCACGCGCCATTGAGAAAGTCGCCGCTCACTTCTCCGCTCCACGAGCCGACGGGGATCAGCTTGGCATCATCGGATTTTGCGGCGCGCCGTTCACGCTCGCCAGCTACATGATCGAGGGCGGCTCCTCACGAAACTACATCGAGACCAAAAAGCTGATGTACGGCGACAACGCCGCGTGGCCGATGCTGATGGAAAAGCTGGTGACGGTGCTGGTCGGATTTGCACAGCAGCAAGTGGAAGCCGGAGCCGACGTCATCCAGATCTTCGATAGCTGGGTCGGCGCACTGAGCGTGACCGATTACCGCCGCTTCTGCCTCCCCGCCGTCACAGAACTCGTCCGAAGAATTCAATCGATGGGCGTTCCCGTCATCTACTTCGGCGTAGACACCGCCTCGCTGCTGCCCGCCATGGCCGAGACCGGAACCGACGTCATCGGCCTCGACTGGCGCATTCCGCTCGATCAGGGATGGAAGGCCGTGGGCACCGGCCATGCCGTGCAAGGAAACCTCGACCCTATCACCCTGTTTGCACCCGAAGAGATTCTCAAAGATCGTGTTCGCGAGGTGTTGGCAGCAGCAGCCGGGCGTCCCGGCCATATCTTCAATCTGGGCCACGGCATCGTCCCCGGAACTCCCGTTGAGAACGTCATCAAAGTAGTCGAGTGGGTCAAGGAGTACGGAGCGCTATGAGCGGCGAAATAAGCCGAAGCGCCGTTCTGCTGCTCGCGCACGGCACTCCCGACGTGCTCGGCGAGATGGCCGCGTATCTTGCCAAAGTGACCGGTGGCAGATCGCTCCCCCAAGAAGTTGTGGAAGAGTTGCAGCATCGCTATCAGCAGATTGGCCTGGGCGAAACGCCCGGAGCCGAAGCCCCGCCGCTGACCAAATGGACTCTCATTCAAGCGAATCTGCTGGAGCGCGCCTTGGATCGAATCGGCGACTCCGATACCAGAGTTTACGTGGGAATGCGGAACTGGCATCCCTATATCGCCGACGCGGTCGCGCAGATGCGGCTCGACGGCGTAACCCACATCAAGGCGATCTGCCTCGCCCCGCAAAACTCCCGCACCAGCGTTGGCCTCTATCGCAAAGCCGTGCTCGCCGCCGCCGATGGGCTTGAGGTTGACTTCGTCGCGGGCTGGGCCGAACACCCTCTGCTCGCACAGGCGTTTGCAGAACGCCTGTGGCCGGTGTGGGCGCTGGCATGCGCACAATCGGGACGACGCGTTCCCGTGCTGTTCACAGCGCACAGCGTCCCCTGCCGCACCGTAATGACAAAGACGGCTGATGACGGAACCTCCGAGCCTCCCGACACCTACGCCGTCGAAGCAAAGCGCACCGCCGAGCTCGTCGCCGAGCGCATGGCCCCGGTCGGATTTGGCAAAAAGGACTGGTACTTCGCCTTCCAGAGCCAGGGTATCAGCGGCGGCCCATGGATCGGCCCGACCGTAGAGGACACGCTCAAGGCCATCAAAGAGCAGGGCCATACCGGAGTCGTCATCCAGCCCGTAGGCTTTCTCTGCGACCACGTCGAGATCCTCTACGACATCGACATAGCCTTCACCGAAAAGGCACGCCAACTCGGCTTGGAGTTGTGGCGAGCAGAGAGCCTGAACGACTCCGACATGCTCATCAACGCCTTAACCGAGATCGCATCTGGCAAATATAAAGCGGTAGTCGATGAGGTGATTGTTCCAGCGCAGGTTTAAGCTGGCAGAAGCAGAGCCACCGCGGAGGCCCTGGCCTCCGCATTCTTTTTGAGGAGTGTGAATGAAGCGAATTGCAATCGTCGGTAGCGGCATCGCAGGGTTGACGGCAGCCTATGAATTATCGCGCCTGGCAAACAACGGAGCCGCAATAGAGGCCGTGCTCTTCGAATCCTCGCCACGGTTGGGCGGAATCGTCGAGACCGTGCGCGAAGGTGGCTTCGTCATCGAGTGCGGCCCCGACGCCTGGGTAACGGAAAAGCCGTGGGCACGCGAGCTTGCAGAAGAGCTCGGCCTGGGTGATGCGATCATCTCTTCCAACGACGCCACGCGCAAGACCTACGTCCTCATGGATGGACAGCTAAAAGCAATGCCGGATGGAATGCGAATGATGGTTCCATCCAACCTCCACGCCCTCGACCAGTCGGACTTATTCAGCATAGAGGCCAAGCAGGCCTTTCACGCCGAGGTGAATCGAGCGGCTGAACTAAAAGCCGCAGCTCCCCAACAGGACGAGAGCGTCGCAGCGTTTGTACAGCGGCACTTCGGCAATGAAGTGCTCGCAACCATCGGGGCTCCGCTGCTGCGCGGCGTCTTCGGCGGAGACGTAACTAAGTTAAGTGTGCGTGCCGTGATGGCTCCGTTCGTTGCGATGGAGCGCGAGCACGGTAGCCTGATCGCTGCCATGCGGGCCCGCGCTATCGCGAGCGACACCAAACAGGCTGCAGTCTTCACCACGCTGCAAAGCGGACTCGGAACGCTTGTGGACAGCATGATCGCAGCAGTTCCCAAAGATTGGATTCGCCTGGGAACGAAGGTCCGTTCCATCTCACACAGCCACGAAAAGTGGGGACTCGAGACCTCCACATCGCAGGAGAAATTCGATGCCGTCATGATGGCCGCTCCCGCACACATAGCACGAGAGCTTCTGCTTCCTATCGATGGCCGCGCCGCCGAACTCATGGAGATGGATGCAAGCTCCGCGGTAGTCGTGGCCTTCGGATTTCCCGATGCAGCAAAGTTTCCCACCCCCCCGGGCTTCGGCTTTCTAGTGCCACAGGGATCGGGAAGCCGCCTGCTGGCCTGTACCTTTGTAGACCAGAAGTTCGCCAATCGCGTGCCGCAAAATGGAAAGCTGATACGTGCCTTCTTTGGCGGAGACGCCGCCGAGCGGCTGATGCGCTGCGGCAACGATGAAATATCCTCCGTAGCGCGACTCGAGCTGGCACACATCCTCGGCCCGCTGCCCGAGCCTCAGGTAACAGTAGTGCGACGCTGGCCGATGAGCCTTCCCCAATACGCTGTCGGCCACCTTGAGCGAATGCAGGAGCTCGATGAGCGCATACGAAACCTGAGCGGGCTGTCTCTATTAGGAAATGGATATCGCGGCGTCGGTCTACCCGACCTGATAAGAGATGCGCGCACCGCCGCACAGCAAAGCATAGAAGGAGACAAGTGATGAGCATTGCAACCACCCAGGGCGACAGCGGACAAACAGGATTAGCTGGCGGCGTGCGCGTCTCAAAAGCAGACCTGCGCGTAGAGGCATACGGCTCGGTCGATGAGTTGAATGCGACCCTCGGCTTTGCCCGCAGCATCTGTTATCACAAAGAAATTTGCGCATGGACCGAAGAGATTCAGCGCACACTCTTCCGCGTCGGAGGCGCTCTGGCCACTCCTCCCGAAAACCAGAAGAACGCTCCCGTCATCTCAGTCGACGATGTCGAAGCTCTAACCAGACTTGTCCATCAGATCGAAGCCACCGAAGGCATTCTCTCCGACTGGTCGCTGCCCGGCGCACACACAGAATCGGCCGCCTACGAGATAGCCCGAACCGTGTGTCGCCGCGCCGAGCGCAACGCCGTCCGTCTCGCAGAAAATGGCGTGGAGGTGAAGCCCGAGATCATCGCCTACCTCAACCGCCTCTCCGATCTCATCTGGCTCTTCGGCAGGCTCATTGAATTGACCGCAGGCATCGACGCTCGCCTCCGCACCGGAGACACGGCAGGGCCCAAATGGTCCCGCGCCTGGAGCTAACTCTTTTATCGAAATATCCATATCAAATTAGCCTTGATTTCTTAAGGAATGGCTTCCAGCCCTGCCATAATGTTTGCCATGACATTGTTCTCCTTTCTCGATTCCAGCAAGAGTCACGACGGCCATCCGCTGCTCCCGAAGACGTCACGACGTCCTCGAACTCGGATCAAATCCGCAGCGATACTCCTCTGTCTCGTCGCCGGCTTTACCTCGTCAGCATGCCGCGCACAGAAGCCATCCTCCGACCTGGATCTGCACGGAACCATCACCTATGCCAATCACCAGAGCTACGTCGAGGTTCCCTTTGAAGTGCCCAAAGGCGTCACCCGCGTCACTGTAGAATTCTCCTATACCGAGCGCGATAAACACACGACCATCGATCTCGGCATGTTCGACAGCCAGCGCTTTCGCGGATGGAGCGGCGGCAATAAGTCGACCTTCACCGTCTCAGCGACCGACGCGACTCCATCGTATCTTCCTGGCCTGATTGTGCCCGGAAGATGGAAGCTGATACTCGGCGTTCCTAATATCAGGGAAGGCGTTCGCTCCCAATACGAAGCTAAAATCCACTTCTCACACGCTGGCGACAGGCCCGGCGTCTCCACCTTCAGCCAGGCCCCTCTGCGTCCCGGCCCCGCATGGTATCGCGGCGATCTTCACATGCACGACGCACACAGCGATGGCTCATGCCTAAGCCAGTCCGGCAAGAAGGTCCCCTGCCCTCTCTATAAAACTGTCGAAACCGCAGCCGAAAGAGGTCTCGACTTCATCGCCATCAGCGATCACAACACAACCTCGCAATATAACGACATGCGCGAGTTGCAACCCTACTTCGATCATCTGCTCTTGATACCCGCCCGCGAGATCACCACCTTTCAGGGGCACGCCAATGTCTATGGCCCTACAGACTTCATCGACTTCCGTCTGACCAGCCCGCACGTCCCGGACTTCAACCGGTTACTCGACGAGGTTCAAAGCGTGCATGGCATACTCTCCATCAATCATCCCGGCATCCCTTCGGGCGAGTCTTGCATGGGTTGTGGTTGGACGGTTCCCAAAACAGACTTCAGCCGAGTCACTGCCATTGAAGTCATCAATGGAGGCACAGCCGACGGCCCACACTCCGGCATCCCGTTCTGGCAGCAGCAACTCAACAATGGATTTCGACTGACAGCATTAGGCGGCAGTGATAACCACGACGCCGATCTCAAGCCGCAAACCTACTCCGCCATCGGTCATCCCACAACCGTGATCTACGCCGCGAACTTATCCGAAAATGCCATCCTCGATGCTATCCGCACTGGTCATGTCTTCGTCGATGCCCAAGGGTCGAAAGACAGGGCCATCGAATTTACCGCAAAGACAGATACAAACACGGCAATCATGGGAGACGAAATCCAATCTCCAGCGGGGCAACAGGTACGCTTCACGCTCAAGATGACCGCCCTCGCGAGCGACCATCCAGAGATTATTCTGGATGGCCAGCCAGCCACCTTACTGGATACATCCGCCGCAAAGCAGAACGAGGAAACCAGGAACTTCGACTATCAAAGCGACGGCAAGAGGCACTGGCTGCGAGTCAACATCCGCTCCCAAAGCGGCGCTCTTCTTATCGTTGGAAATCCCATCTACCTCAACTTCTCCAAACGATAAGTCAAAGCCTCCCGTCAGCGAGCACTGGCAGGAGGCGCCAAAAGTTTATCGACGCAACCATCCGGCTTCGTCACTGGATTGCATCGAGCCACCAGCCCATCCGAAAATTCAACAACATACTTCGTCCACCGCGAAGGTTCTGAAGCCGGATAGTCGGTACTAATCATCTGCGCGCCGCTCGAAAGCGCAAGATCGCGCCGCGTCGTATCATTCGTGCGCGCCTGATCCGTATTCTCATCGGAGCGTGTCCGCACCAGATAGCCCTGCTTCACCAGCGCGTCAATCTCTTCACGCGACCCGTCGTTCTCTTCCGTAAACGCGGCATCGGGAGCACCGGGCTCTGCATTGGTAAAGAGCACCCGTCCCTCGAGCGATGGATGACCCTTCGTGTAGATCGGCTCGACGTGTCTCTGATCCAGCAAAAACATAACCTTGCCACGTGCCTGCGCCAAGGTAGGCCATCTCCCAGCGTGGACAGCCTTCACCAGTGTCGCCGAATCGCCGCGCACGTCATCCGGTGTAATCATCTCGTCTGTCTTGAAGACAGATCGAATCTCCTTATCCAGCGCATCGAAAACAGGAGCAGTAAATGGCTCCGGCGTCACTGCATTCGGGAGGTTACGATCCTTGCCTTCCTTCGTCTCAATCAAAATAAAGATCGGCAGATGCTGAGGATGCCGCTTCGACCAACTGCGAACGTCGGTAAGACAGGCGATCAGCGTCATGCAGGTGCTGCGGACATCGATATCCTGCATATGCAGGACCTTGAATCCCGGCTTGTCCATCATGTGATGAGGATCAAACTCCGGGTCTGCCGGCAATCCAGCCTTCGCCACCATGCCCAGAATCGCCGGATGCGCATATCTGCCGCCCTTGCTGTCGGCGTAAACGTCAATCTCTATCTGCCGCACACCGCCCGATAACTGATCTGCCAGCGGAGCGTGATGATAATCGAGCGCATGCAATCCCTCGGGGCTTTTCATCCCCATCAGCTTCCGCGCGCTAGGCGGAAACCCCGCATGATAGCTATTGTGCGATCCAATCACTTGGATCTGATTCACATGAACCCGCTGGTCCTGCTGCGCAGCGGTTGTCTGTTGCGCCAGCGCCAATCCACTCATAGCAATCGTCACCATAGCAAAAGAAATGGAAGTTGCTCTTTTCATCGTCATATCTGTCCCGAACTTCGTTAGCTATCCAACCAGGTAAGGCTTGCTGTAGTGTGTCGACCACTCCACAAGATCTGCATTCATCCATCGCAGCTTCTGGCTGCGGCTATCCGCCTCAAACAACATGTAGGCATTGGGGTCATAGCGAGTGGCAGCCGTAACATAATGCTGCGGCCCATAGGTATGAGCAAAGTCCACCCACTTATGCCAATGCCCCGCAATGACCATCTGGATGGTGTCGCTATGCTTTCTAAGCAACGGATGCAGGCCATAGTCCCGCACTTCCGTCGCATCTACCAGCCATAACGGATAGTGAATAAAGACAACGGTAGGCTTGCGATCATTCAGAAGACCTTCAAACCAGTTGAGCTGTTCTTCCCCCAGCGAACCAAGTCGTTTATCGAATTGTGCCGAGTTTCGATCCCACCTTGCTCCTAGAAAGTTATTCAGGTGCACAAATCGAAAACCTTTATAGTCGACCGACGAGTACGGCTTGGCCTTCAACTTTTCAGCAAACAGACGGTGAGACATCTCACGCGAAACTCGCGGAACGTCATAATCATGATTGCCGAAGCCCAGGTGCACCGGCATCTGGAACCCGTCAAAGATCTCTTTCGCATTGTCGATGCGCGTCTTGTGCTTAAAGTAGAAATCGTAGTCAGCCGACGGGTAGTTATGAAAGCAATCTCCTGCGACAAAGACCTGTTCGATCTTCGGGTGCAGCGAATTGATCAGATCCCGCGCCGAGATGAGACGCTCTGACGTGTGAAGAATACTCTCATTGTCTTCCACGCCATTCTCGGTCCCCTTCACATAAAATTCGTCGATGATATGTGGGTCCGCGACAACAGCAAAGTGAAACCTCGAAGCAGATGCTGCCCGCGTTACTTCACTCCATCCTCGCTGCGTCCAAAGTGTACCCAGCGCCGATGCTCCCATCATGCCAAACGCGCGGCGATCAATTTTCACCTGTACCTCATCCCTTGCGGCATCGCTGCCCTCTGTTAAGTTCGGCACCGCCCTGAAAGGACGGTGCCGAAGTATTGTTCCGTCACTCAGCCCGACTAGAAAATAATCTTCGCTGCGAGCTGAAGCTGTCGTGCGGGGTAAGCGCTGGTGATGCTACCGAAGGCTCCATCGATAATATTGCTGTCCGGTGCCTGGTAGTCCACCTGGTTGAGTACGTTGAAGGCCTCGGCACGGAAGTCCAGCTTGGAAGCATCGCTCCAAAGATTGAACGCCTTGTGAAGACCGAGGTCCGTGTCGAAGTAAGCGAAGGAGCGAAGGCTATTACGCGAGACATTACCATAAGCATTCGTATTTCCCAACGCCACCGACGGTACCGCCAGATACGTTCCATCCAGATAACCCTTCAACGCTGTGGCCGTCTTGGTCTGCTTTGAAGCTGGGTTCTTGATCTTAGCTCCAGCCATGGTCAACTGCGGGCGAAGAGTCACCAGATCGGAAGTATACAAAGGATTGTTGGCGGAGCTGTTGTAGTTCAGATTGAAAGGCAAGCCGCTGGTCGATGTATTGATGACCGTCGTCTGCCATCCACCGAGCACCGCATTGATGAGGAAATTCGAGTTAGCTCCGAATTTGCGCCCATGACCATAGGGCAGGTCATACACGAGCGAAAGCGTATTGTTAATCGGCTGGTCATAGCCCGAAGGACCATAGTCGTTGCTCGGATTTGCGAAGTTCACGCGGGAGTTATCACCATTGCTGGTCTCGAGATGTCCCGAAGCAAGATCGAACGCCCGGCCCCAGGTAAACGAGTTCAGCAGATAAAGCGCACCGACCCGCTTTTCCAGCTTAGCCTGCAGCGAGTTATAGCTGGAAGAGTTGCCGCCGTAGGCGATCTCGATATCACCAAACGTCGGCACCGGCCGGCGCGACTGATAAGCCACGCAACCTGTTCCACCTGCATTCAGGCAAGGGGCAGCCTGGTTATAGTCGGCTAGCACCTGAAGGTGTGTGCCCTTGTTGCCCACATAGGAAATGTCCATCACCATCCCCCAGGGCAGTTCGCGCTGGAAGCCGAAGAAGTAGCTCTGCACATAACCTGTGGCAAAGTTCTTCGGAATATAGCGTGAAGTCACCTTCTTGGGGTCGAAGTTGGAAGGACTCGTCAATCCCACCGCATAGCCCTGCTGCATCTGACGGAAGCACGCCGTCTGGTCCTGCGTGTCGTTGACGCAAAGGTCGCTTGTAGATGGCGTCGGATTGTTGATCGCAGCGTTGACGACGTTCGGCCCGTTATAGGTCAGGTTGTTTTCGCCACCGGCGCGATTGTACTGCGTATAGCTGATGCCGTAGCCGCCGCGGACGACAGTCTTTGGCGACTCGCTCCAGGCAAACCCGAAGCGCGGTCCCCAGTTCTTCATCGGAACGTGCACCAGCGCACGATCGTAGATGCTGCCGTTCTTCGCCTGGATCAACGTATTCGTCGTCGGGTCGAAGTTCGCGAGCTTGTTGTCGCGCTCCCACTGCGGCGTCGCAAGCTCATACCGCAGACCGGCATTGACCGTAAGCGTTGGCGAAACCTTGATGTCATCCTGCACATACATAAAGTTGAACCGCTGCCGCAGGTTCACCACTGTATAGTTCGTCAACGAGTACGAAGACTGGTTGCCGAAGAGAAAGTCGGCAAGGTTCGCCGCCTGCGAAAGCTGCGCAGCCACGGCGCTGCTGCCCTGCGCCGGGTCGGACGGATTCGAGGGCACGCAAGGAGAAACCGGCGTTGCAGCATTGCAAACCGGGACCGCCGCATAGCCAGCCGAATAGTTGTCCTGTCCGTAGCTGGGGTTGAAGTCGTTGACCTCTGTATTGACTGCCTGGTACTCGTAGCCGAACTTCATCGAGTGCTTGCCGCGAACCCAGGTAAAGTTGGCCTTCGGATTGTAGATGGTGGGATTCTGAAACTGCGGACTGGAAGACTGCGCACCGAACTGCGTAAAGCCCGACACCGACTGCGCATTCAGATCGCGCACAATACTCTTGTCGGTCGGCACGCCATTGGTGATGCCGTTTTCCGTAAGCAGCGAAGGATCGCCCTGCCCATACGGAGTCTTCGCTCCCTGGTTCTTCGTATAAGCAAAACGAATGTCCAGCAGCTTGGTAGGCGAAATAATCCAGGTCGTGCCGCCTGCGATCTGGCGATTCAGCAGATGAACATTCGAGTTGCCATTGCCACCGGCGCGTCCCAGAACCGTCGGCGGATCGAAGATAGTCCCGCGATGCTCGCTGTAGCGGGCAAACATGCTCCACTTCTGGTTGAAGGTCTCATCGACCCGAGCATCACCCTTGTCATCCTGGATCGTGCCGCGCGGGGAAGCAATGTAGTTGTTCGCGATCGTGTCGTATGCAACCGCTCCGGGACCGCCGCCGGTTACAGAGGTAGCGTTATTGGCTGGCAGTGCAGAAAGCACAGCCTTCGCAAACGGAGTCGCCTCTGCCGAGACATTCCCCGACGTGAAAACCGTACCTGTAATCGGGTTGCGCAGCGTGATCGGAGTAGGCGCGATCGATGGGTCTTTGTAGTGGAACATGAAGATGCCCTGGCGTTGTTCCGCATTGGGCAGCGTAACCGTCGTCACCTGGTTGCGGAAGATCTGACGCAGCCCCTCATAGTCCAGGAAGAAGAAGGTGTGGTCTTTTTTGATCGGTCCGCCGAACGTTCCGCCGAACTGGTTGCGGATGAAGGTCTGCTTGATCCCACCCGCCGGCTGAAACGGCCCAATGGCGTTCAGGGCGGTATTCCGGAGATAGTCGTAGCCCTTGCCATGGAACTTGTTCGTTCCGCGCTGTGTCGATACGTTGATGACGGCGCCCGAAGCGCGTCCATACTCTGCGGAGTAGTTGCTGGTCTCAACCCGGAACTCGCTCACCGCATCCGGCGACGGTGGAATATTCTCATTCGCGAAGCCCTGGTTTGAGGTGCCATAGTTGTTGTTGTCGAGACCATCGAGAAGGAAATTATTGAAGGCAGAGCGCTGGCCGTTCACATTGAACGAACCCTCGCGGCTCGATGCTGTCTGGTTCTCCAGCGCGGATTTGTGCACACCCGGAGCCAGAAGAACAAGGTCAGCATAAGATCGGCCATTGAGCGGAAGGTTCTCAATCTCGCGCGTCCCGATCACCTGGCCGCGCGAACTCGTCTCCGTCTCCAGAGCCGTCGGCGCCGCCGATACCGTCACCGCCTCCGCAACCGATCCGGCCTTCAGTGCAAGGTCGACGCGCTGGCGAGCATTGGTCGTCACCGTGAAGGCCTGCGTCTGCGTCTGCTGAAAACCCTGCGACTCGGCAAGGACCTTGTACGAGCCGATCTGCACGCTCGAAAACTCATAGCGGCCCTCGGCGTCCGTCGTCGCTGTCTGCTGAATGCCTGTCGCAACGTTGGTCAGCGTCACCTTGCTGTTCGGAATCGCGGCGCTCGTCGTGTCCCTGACATAGCCCAGCACCGAAGCCGACTCAAACTGCCCATAGCACTGCAGCGCCGGCAACAGCAGAAGAACTGCCAGCACCAGCCGCAGCCATCCCCATGTTCCCGTCGACCCATCCCCCGAATCATTCGGTCTTACTGTTTGCATGCTTTGCATCATCTGTCCTGCCTTCTCGAAAAAATGAACTTCATTTGGTGGTACCAGCGCAGCGGCATCATCCGCGTTTACGCTTTACGACTTACTGCTTTTGTTCAACCGCGATGAACATTACCCATCCCGGAGGACGGCTGTCAACCAAAAATACGCTAACGGAACCGGTAACGTAAATTTAGCTAATATCGATATAAGTAACATAAAAACATACACTTACAAGTAAAAATGAGTACGATTTAGCGAAAACTACAACGACCCATACCGCAAGCTAAGAATCGATTCCCTCCATCATGCTGTCTTTGTGTGAATCTAAAGTGAACAAGAGATGACGCCGCCATAAACATGCGCGGTCATCGACTTCAGTTTTCCAAGTAATTATCTCAACTTAGGCAAATCGAGCGTCCACTGTCACCACGCCCCACTGGCGATCCACCACCTCGCGATGCGCCGCCATCATCCACACAAAATTTAGTTCGCTCCCCGGAATCGCCACGTTCGGGTGATAGCCCTCCGGCAGCAGCACCGCATCCCCGTCGCGCACCACCTCCACCTCGGCGGCAGAGATCCCGTCCGTGTACACCAGTTGCAGACCGAACGCGGGCTCCGGCATGTCGAAGAACACGTAGATCTCCTCGAGCATTGCCGCATGCTCATGCGGAGGCCAGCTTGTCCAGTTGCCCGGCAGCGAACTCGTCACTCCCACCACCAGCCGCCCTGCCTTCACATTCGTTCCCAGCATGATATTGATCTCACGCTTCGAGCTCTCATTGCCCGCGACAAAATGCAGCTTCTCATTCGCCTTCACGCTGGAATAAGGAACAAACTGCACCGGATACTCCCCATCCACCACCGCGGAGCATTCCACCAGGTCGACCTCGGAGACCGTCTGCACCGTTACCGGCAACCCTTTCGAGATATACAGAGCATCCCTGGTCTTCAGCTCAAAACGTTCCTCCCCCACCGTCACCGTGGCCGCACCGCTCAGGCACACCAGCCCGGTCTCCTGGCCGTCATTGATAAAGCTCACACGGCTCTCTTTGTCGTCCAGCCGAATCCTGCCATAGCTCATCTCCCGCATCGAGCTGTTGCTCGGAGAGATGAAGATGTTCCGCCCCTTCAAAACAGCCGTACCGCTAATCAAACGCTTCGACATCGCCTCTCCCTGTCTGGCTTTGCGCCTTTTACAAAGATCAAAAAAATAGCCCCGAAAAAGCTCTCGCAATCTCGGGGCTGCTCAGTGAAAACTCGGGGAAGGCCTCCATTACCAGACGATCTTGGCCGGGAAGAACTCGGCAAACAGATCGTCGTAGTAGGGCTTCAGCTCCTTCAAATCCGGCTTGGTATGCCCCTTCGAATAGAGGTCATACACGTTGAACTTGTTGACCCACTCGAACATCTTCACATCGTGGTCGCTCATCAGGTGGCGGTACGCGCCATGCCGGTGGGCCGAGTAGAACGAGTGATAGCGCAGCATGTACAGCGACTCTTCGGGCATGTAATTCTTCATTACTTCCCCGATATAGCCGTCATGCCCAAACGACATGTGCACCTTGCTCAACCCGCAGTTCGGCTCGTAGATGCCGTACTTCGTCTGATACAGCGCGTTGTTGATATCGGGATTCGCCTTGAAGTACTGCGGAAAGACGATCTGGTCGGAATAAGCGCAACCCACCGGAAAGGTATCGCCCACGACGCCCCACTGCGGCTCGCCCCAGAGGCACAGCACCTTGCCTAAGTCGTGAATGAAGCCGGTCAGCACAAACCATCGCGGATGCCCGTCCTTGCGGATCGCCTCTGACGTCTGCAGCAGGTGCTCAATCTGGGTCAGGTCGGTATCAGGATCGCTGTCGTCCACCAGAGTATTCAAAAACTCCGCTGCCTCCCAGATGCTTTTCTCCCCCTTGTTCAGGCCGAAGTACTCCTTCTCCTTCGCCATCACATAATCGAAGCTCTGGTGCTGGTGGTTCAGGCGATAGAACTCAGCGACACCGGGGGTCGCATGCTCGTCATACTGACGGAACTCGTCCTCGCTCTTGCCTTCCTGATAGCGCCCGGTTAAAAATTCATCCCACTCATCCATGTCCTTCAGCGGGGCGTCGGTAGAGATTGCTGTCGTTGCCATAGGAACCTTCCTTCGGCGCAAAACATCTGCGGCTCGCGTTACCGCTAACTATAGTAGCCCTGAAAATGTTGGTATGGCAAGCAGAATGTCCATTTTTCTTTCGGCCTCCCGGAACCCACCTGTTTAGTGAATCTTGAGAAGTCTTGAAAATAATTTCTACAGAACCGCGCAGGCTAACGCCCTCAACTCCGCTATCTTTGGATCTCCACTCTCGTTACCGTTTCAGGTGACTGCAGGCGACGCGCAAGCAAAGACCGCACCCAGAAGAGAGCGGAATTTAGCGCGTAACTAAAGCGTAGTCAAAGATTAGCTCTGGCCAGAGCCCTTAGACGCGGATCCCTTGACCGTCGACTCCCGCACCACCAGCGTCGATTCCAGCAGAACGCTGCGCGGCGACTGCTCTGGCTTTGCCGACAGATCCAGCGCAAACTCTCCCGCAACCCGCCCCAGCTCAGTCGTCCCATGGTCGATCGAGCTTAGCGGAACCCGCAGATAATCCGCATAACGCAGATTTCCGCAGCCGATAAATGCAATGTCCTCAGGCACCCGCAACCCCGCCTGCAGTGTCGCGTCCATCGCGCCAATTGCGGTCAGATCGTTATAGCAGAACACCGCATCCGGCCGCGGGTCCAGCCGCAGAAGCTCCTGCATCGCCTGAAATCCGGCGGTGTCGCCCGCCTCTTCCACCCGCTCCCGCACCAGCACATAGCTCTCGGGCACGATCAGCCGATGCTCCGCCATCGCGCTCCGGTATCCGCGTAGTCGATCAAACGAAGGGCTGGTGTTCTTACCGCCGATATGCGCGATGCGCTTCCGTCCAATCTCGATCAAGTGCCTGGTGGCCATCTCGCCAACCTTCACATCGTCAGTCCCGACAAAGTGCGCCGCCAGATGAGGAAAGTTCCGGTCAAACAGCAGATAAGGAGTCCGTACATCTCCCAGCTCATAGAAGTTACGCAGGCTCGCCTGGCACGACGCGATCAGCAGCACATCGATCCCCC
The DNA here is from genome assembly GCF_035532915.1 of Edaphobacter sp. Lineage (GTDB taxonomy): Bacteria > Acidobacteriota > Terriglobia > Terriglobales > Acidobacteriaceae > Edaphobacter. The sequence continues at coordinate 474 of NZ_DATKQC010000294.1, read as the reverse complement.
GGCTCAGCAGCGTCCGAATCTCCTGCTGCTCCACCTCGGGGTCTTCTTCGGACGAGGCCAGGATCAGCGCCCGCTTGCTCGTCCGCAGCACACCACTCAGAGACTTGGCGAACTCGGCAAAGAACGGATGCACAAGATCCGGGACCACCAGCCCCACAGTATAGGTGCGCCCGCTGGCAAGTCCCCGAGCCATCATGTTGGGCTGATAGTTCAGCTCTTTCATGCGCTTCAGCACGCGCCGCCGCGTCTCTTCTCCGATATCGGCGTTGCCCCGCAACACCTTCGACACGGTGACGACAGACACTCCTAAATCACGCGCAATATCTTTCAGCCTTACAGCCATGTCCGCTCCTGAAACTTCTCCACATCTGAAGCATACCCAAACTCTGCGATCCTGAACGCCCTCGACTCCGAACCTAAGAAAACCGAGTCCTTCTCCACAAGCTCCAGGTCCCCGCAATCAAGCTCAACAGC
>NZ_DATKQC010000293.1:0-14815 GCF_035532915.1 Edaphobacter sp. | reverse complement strand
TGTTTATAGCCCTCCGCCGAGTTTGCATTTTGATGTACCCGCCTACTTCACTCCAAATGGAAAACAGATTACCTTCTGGAATCCAGCGAATGATGCTATATGGATTGTGAACGCAGATGGCACCAACGCGCACCAACTGATCGCGTCTGAATCCTACCTCCCCGCAATCTTCTCCCCTGATGGAACGGCTCTCTACTACAACGGGCCAGATGGCGTGTACATCGCTAAGCCTGACGGCAGCAACCCGGTCAAAATACTCGCCGGGAATATTACCAACAATTCGGGCTACCAATTAGTGGGCCTTTCTCCCAACGGGAAATCCATCCTGATTCTGAATAACGGGTCCGACTTGTATAGTGCGGACGCGATTACGGGTGGAAACCTACATGCGGTTCTCGTAGGCTCTGGTTGGATTTATACTACTTGGTGGTATTGAGCTTATGCGCGCGGTCTTCACTGTCATGCTGGCACTTCTGGAGGCATTACCGTCTGCGCAAGGAGGCATTCACAAAGTGCCGCACGTGCCTGCGGCATCACCGAACCTGGGGAGATTGTTTCGCATTGTTGAGAATCGAACCTTTGTATCGACCGTACTTGCCGAGCACTGCGAGCGTGACGGTCGCTCCGTTACGCTCCACAAACCCTTTTTTGATAACTTCGAATCAAAATGCCCCGTCGCCGTGGTGAACGGGACTCCAACAAACTTGCAGGCGTTGATACCTTGTCTGTCGTCAATCCCGATGGCCGCGCCCTCTTGCAAGCCGAGCGCGATTGCTTTCGATTCGCCTCTCGCAGGAACGCGTAGGCCAACAACGCTGAGTTCGGCTCCTACCGCGCCCAATACTACTTGAAGGGGTGAGTCATCGCCGAGTCAAAGCCTTGCAGTTCATGGCCACTGCGATGGTGGTAGCTGATCCCGTCATTTTGTACGTCTCGTGAAAGAGGCTGACGACAATAGATGCGGTTTACAGACTCAGGCCGATGTCGGTAGTGTCTCTGCTGCCGAACTGTACTTGGGCCTTGTCGCCCAATGAGTGAATCGATGCGTGGCCGGCTTGCTCAAGAGCAGTTTCTCGCGTGATCGGCTGCGCCTGGCGGTCGTAGAACTGGCCTTGCGGGTCGATGTGCAGCCAGCTTCCCGCGTGACTGTGCTGGTAGCTCTGAACCTCGCCTGTCTCGCGCTTCCACTCGTAGTCTGACGCTTCCTTTGGTAGTGCTGTTTGGATTGGAGCATTGTGCCGACGTTCGATGTCGGCAGTGGTGCGTATGTTCTCAGGCGCATGGATACTCGCCTCGGCAAGAGTCTGGCGGCGAAGTTCCTCTTGCGAATGCTCTCTGCTGTTGGTCATCGGTGGCTCCTTTGTCTGGGTCTGCCGGTTGTGGATCGGTTCGACCTGGGCTTTTTGAAGGTCTACGGCTGAGGTCTTTGTCACGTCGGTACTGAGACGCTCACTCAGGACAGCGGCGTCGTTGGTGTAAATCCTCACGTCCTCCGAAGCGCGGGATACGGAGACGTAGGCGAAGCGGGTATTGATGAGTTCCGGGTGGACGTTTGTGTCCATATTCACCAATACCCGGTCTGCGGTAAGCCCCTGGGCACTGTGCGAGGTCACGGCGTAGCCATGATCGAAGTGCCGCATTTGCGCGGCGTCGAAAGCCACAGTGCGCTCTTTCGCGCCGTCCATCTTTACGCTGATCTGATTGTTGTCAATCCGTTCGATGGTTCCCATATCGCGGTTCGAGACAGTCAGTTCGCGGTTGTTGGCAGTGAACTGGATGCGGTCGCCCTGAGCAAAATCGCGGATAATCTCGCGGTATGCCGCGATACCTTGCAGCCGCTTCGGGTCATAGGTGGCTTGCTGGCCGTCCGGCTTCTGAACGGTGATCTGATTCTCTTTGTGGTTGGCGGAGACAACGGTTGCGTAGCTGCCCTTTTCAATACCGTGTTCCTTGCTGCCCCGCGTGTAATTTAGAACGTCGTCGGGCTGGTATCGCGCCGCCCAGCTTCGATCGACGTTGGTCATGTCCGACCGCGGCGTGAGCACGTTTATGTTGTGGTTCTCTTTGGAGACGACGCCGGATGCCTGCAATTCCATGCGGATCGCATTGTTGATTTCCTGGCGGCTGGCGTTGTCGGGCGAGACGACCAGCGTGTTCTCAGGCTTGGCGACATAGTCCTTGGCGATGGCCTCAATGCGCTGGGCATTGTCCGGTATCTCGGTGACGCGGCCCTGCTGTTTCAAAAGCGTCAAGCCTATTTCAGTCTCGTTCTTCGACAGGTGTTCGACCGCTCGAAGCAACTCCGGATCTTTCTGCCGCATGATCTGGTCAAGCTGCGAGGTTTGCATCCCGGCTTGCTGCATCTGCTCGAAGGGCTTGCCGGCATCTACGCTCTGGTGCTGGCGCGTGTCGCCTATAAGGAGCACGCGATCTTGCGGTCCAATCTTCTCCATAAAAGCCTGCATCTGACGGGTACTGGCAAGGCTGGATTCATCCACCATATAAAGGTGGCGGCTGCTTGGATCGCCTCTCAATTGGTCTTGGCCTCCGCGTGCAAGGAAGCCCTGCAATGTCTCGGCAGAGATACCAGCATCCCGAAGTTGGGCGGCGGCACGACTGGTAGGGGCGAAGCCCTCGACCGCGTAGCCGTTGCGCTGCGCGCCCTCTCGAATCGCTTCCAATGTGGTGGTCTTGCCGGTACCCGCGAGCCCTTGCAAGCCGTGTACACGGTCGCGGCTGGTCAGCACCTCTTCAATGGCTCTGCACTGTGCGGGATTGAGGAATTCGCGGGTGGCCGCGTGAGCCCTCGCCCCTTCTTTCGGCATGATCGGCTCGACGGTGTTCTGGCCGCGTTGCATGTGGCCGACAGTCGCAAGTTCCGCCGCAATGGTCTCCCGAGTGGTGAATTGTCGTCCCGTCTCGTGTTTCTGCCCTGGCGCAATTTTGAACTCGCCTGTATTGTGCCGCTGGTCGAAGTTGTCGCGTACCTGGCTGTAGGTGAGGTCGCCCATGCCGCGCCGCAAGGCGTCGCGCATGATCGCACGTTCATCGGTAACGGCCTCACGTTCAAAGCTGCGATCCTTGGCAAAGGTGACGGCTTCCTGCGCCCGCACACGCGAATCCGGCATCCGATTCTGCTGCAACGTTGCGGCGCGCTCCCTGGCCTCTGCGACAACCCGGTCGGCCTGGTTGCCGAATTCAGCCGCAATCTTCCTATGAGCGGCGAGCACCTCGGAAGACGACAGAATGTCCTTTTTGTCGCGTGTGTTGTGTGCGGCAATCTGCGCGGCTTCCGGCCCGCTGAAGCCGCTCCGTGCGACGGCCTCCTCGATCTGCTGGCGGCGCGGGCTGGATGCCTCAAGGTATTCCGGCGTGTAACCCGTTATGTCCGGCGCGCCGCTTTTTCCGGCTCCTATTTGGTAGCCGAGATTGCGGAGCCGGAAGGTCAGCTCCGATTGGTAGACGGCGGTTGCAAACTGTTGGCTATCGAAGTAGCTCTGCGGCTGAATCGCGCGAGTGGAGCCGTCTGGCCGCTCCGTCATATTGAAGATCACGGCATGGGTATGAAGCTGCGGAGCTGCGTATCCATCGACCGGGCGAGCGGTGTCATGCTCAAACTTTGCGGCAATGAATTGGCCGGTGGTCTCGGCGGGATTGTTGCCGCCGATGCGCGCCTGCGTATACCGCTCCAACTCCGTGAGTGCGATAGTCACGGCCGCCCGGTGAGCTGCACGGACACGGTCGTCGCCTCCGACAAGTGCGGTCAGAGAAACAGACTTGGGCGCTGAGAAGGTAGCGTCCCAACCGGCTCGATGCTCCACCGGCTTGACGGTGGCTCCGTCTGCCGTGGTGTACTCCTGCCCGGTGCGATGGCGTACCAGTTGCTCGCCCGAATGAGGGTTCTGACCCTCACTCAACCGCGCAAAATGGTGTGAGTCGATTGCCCCCACGAGACCATACTTCTCAGCCATCTCCCCTTGCCATTCTCCGAGAATCGCATCGCCCTGCTTCCAATAATTCTGCTCCGCAGACATAAACTCCTTTGCATGGTACGTCTGGGCCTGACCGGAGCTGAGTGGCTTGGAGATGGTAAGCATACGGCCTCTTTATTGCTGAAACGGAAACGAGGATTGTGGCTCTTGATCGCCATCGACGGGGGCTGTATCTTCCGAGACGCCGGGAACGGTAGGGACCAGGGCAAGCTCCTCTTCGATGGGTTCGTCAAGCTGCAATTGCTCGGCCTCGTCGTCATCCCCTTCCGGCTGCTGCCGAGCAATCGTCGCCGCGCTCGGTGGCTCGGCTTCAAGGTCAATCCCCGGCTCTTGGCTTTCAGAATTCCTCGGAGCCAGCGTCTTCGGATCGAAGGGAAGTTCATCCTCACCGTCTTTACGCGGCACGAAACCGGGAGTGGTTAGCGGCAGGTCCATGTACTCGAAGTGGAAGCGGGCCACATTGTTTCCCAGCTTGAGAAAAGCGTGGCGATTCTCCAGCCCGGAGATTTCCGAATCCATGACAAGCGGTTCGACCTGACGATCCACACTGAAGTTCCTGCCAGACCGAGAGCCGTCGAAGTGCGTCTCCTTCATGCGCTCGATTTCAACCTTTCCGATCGCATTGCTGACCCACTCTGCCGCCTTCGGCTCCGTCGTCTTGAGAAAGATTTTGGTTGCAGGCTGAGACAGCATGACCTCGGCAAGATGGCCGTAGATCACCTCAAGTTGCGCCTTACCTTGGAAGCCAAGGACAAGCGGATTTCTGCTCTTTCGGTTCTCAGTAATGGCGGTATGGAGTTGGGGAAGGCGCTGCAAGCTGGCCAGTTCGTCGAGCACAAACCAGACGGGCGTTTGATTTTCCTGCGGCGCGGTCAAGAGCCGCATGACCAAAAGATCGATCCAAAGGCTGTGCAGCGGGCGCAACGCTTCGCGTTCGGTTGCGCTCGAAGTGATGAAAATCCAGCCGGCGCGGGTCTCGGCCCACTCCGTTGCGCTCCATGTTCTATTGCCTGCCTGCTCCCTGGTCGGCAGCATCCGCAAGCTGTCCGCTACCAGTCCAAGTGAAGCAAGGACGCCGTTGCGTTGCTGCTGCGCGCCCTTCGCAATCATGGCTTCCATCTCCGTGCCGCGCACGCGCTGGTCGATCTCCGCTGGGTTCGAGAGCCATGCAACCAACTGCTCGGGCGTCGGCCCTTTGGTGAGGAGATGGGCAAAGATTTTCTGGGGAGTCTCGGTGAAAAACTCACCCTTCTTGTCGCTGGTCGGCTGGTAAAGAGAAGCCGCAATCGCCTTCGCCTCGGCCCTGCGCCGCAGCTCTTCCGACGGCCCCCAATAGGGGCATCGGTCGTCAAGCGGGTTCAATACGATGTCCCCGCGCTTCGCATCATAGAAACGCTGGATAAACTCGCAGGCAGGGTCATAGACGATGGCGGCGTGGCCCCGGCTCTGAATCTGCCGGAGGATCTGCATGATGAGCGTCGTCTTGCCAGCTCCGGTGTCGCCCATCAGCTCGATGTGCTGGGCCTCGGCCTGAATCGGTATCCGCATCATCTCTTTTGCCTCGGTGGTTTTGAAGCCGATTCCGTCTCCGTGTACGGTCTTGTTGAACTCCTTGGGAGTAAGCATGACTGGCCCTTTGAGCCGCCGGCCGTACTTCAATTCCTTCCGGCGCTTGATGTCTTTCACGATGGCAAACGGAAGTTGCACCATCAGAGAAAGGAAGCCGAACAACAGCGGCAATTTGTAGATGTCCCTCAGTTGTTCGCCGCCGTACACGGCATTCTGGAGGTACGTATGCAGGCGGGCATCAACGTACTTTTGCACGGGTCCACGATAGAGAACGTCGAGTCCGCGTGCCTGAGCGGCGGCGGAGAGCGCAAGCGGTATTTGCTTGCCTCCGGGGGCCAGAGTCGTGCCCGCCTTCACGTCCGCGTCGGACGCAACTTCGACTCCGACGCTAACACCGGCGGCATTGAGCAACTGATACTTGTCGGTCTTGTTGAAGGCCCCTCCGGCGGCGCTGCGAGCATATATCGGCGTGTAGAACTGCTGTAGCGGAGTCTGGCCGAAGTTGAAACGGAGATATACAAAACAACCTGTCAATACGAATGCAAGGAACACCGCGCCGTAGCTGTAAATCGGCGAATGCGGCGGGAAGATGATCGTTTCTCTGCGGCCCCAGTGGGTTGTTGCCATCACGCACGCTCTGCTTCCTGCCGTGCTTCGATGGCTACCGATTTCTTGCGCTTTTTCACTTCCGTCATGATCCCGTCGAAGATTTCTGGAGTGAGCTTTTGTCCGGCAGCGAGTGGCTTCAAGACGTTCATCAGCATGAGTCTGATGCCGACGATTTCACTCAGCTCGGCGCTGGCGGTCGGTTCGCCGCTGTCGTGGGCCAACTCGTCAAGAATGAGGCTGCGAATGAATTCGCCGCGATGCTGGCCGCGCCGCATGGCCAGCGCATCGAATCGTGCGGTCTCGCTCTGGCTGAGCTTCGACGATACATTTGTCAGTCGAAACGACGCCCGCTGCTCGGCTCGTTGCACCAAGGCTTCATCTTTGAGAAGTGGCATGTTCACCTTCAATCTCGCAGAGATTCTTGGGAATACCTGGGTATCCTCAAGAATCCTTACGCAGTGCATGTTGTTGACATTGTTCGGTCGCCTCCAAGAATCCTTACGGATACCCAGCACGACCCTTGGAGGGGTGGAGTGTCAATAATCACCCGGTGCGAAGCACCTTGCCCGTTCCACCCCACAATTGAATGGAGGATCATGCCTTCGATACCTGCACAGATTCCGTTGGCTTCACTCCGGCAATGGGCTTCTTCGCAGGCTGTTCCGGCGCTTCGTTCACTGGGACCTTACGGATACGAAGCGTTGAGGTGACCTTGTTGGATTGCGGAGTCTTTAGGAAGTCCTGAAAGTCGCGGTCCTTCGAGAAAACATAGTTGAGCGCCTTGTCCACAACATCGTCCGCGGATGCGTGGATGAAGGCGGCGTATTGATCGACCTGTGTTGCCGTGGCTCCGTCAAGCCGGACCGAAGCGCTGATCTGGCGGGTTTGTGTGATCTCTAGCAGTGGCATATTAGTTCTCCTGGGTGGGTGATTTGTGTTCTCTGAACGAACCTGGAAGCCGTGGCCGCGATCTCTGCGGCACGGTCTTTCGAGAGGGATTGATTGCGTGTCTCAAGTTGGCGGACGATGGCTTCGGAAGAGATGCCTTTGCGTGCCCAAAGCACGGCACTGGCGACATCCACAGTGCGAACCGCGTAGTAAAGAGGATTCGGTTTGTCGCAACGAAGAGCGATAAGCATTTGTACGATCTGGCAGGCAGGAACTCCGGCCGCAAGCTGGGCCATCACCCACGCCCAATCGTTCTCCGATTGCGTTGCGTTTCCGAGCGGGCGATGCACATTCACAGTGCCGGAATCAGCCAGGGATAGCGATGGCATCTCCAACCTGAAATCATCCGGGGAATAGACGGTGCGAATGCCGTCTCGGGCCAGAGTGACCGGGCAGGCCGGAGTGTATTTGCGATTGAAGAATCCCGGCAGGCGGAGCACCCGCGCACAGTCAGTGCAGGCGCGGTCGCCGCCAAAGGTCACGGCAAGGGTTTTCAGCATGGCTTCCTGCTCAGCAATAGCGAAGCCACACACGCGCCAGAGTATCTGATATTTGCCGGGAGAAGTGCGGATTATAATCGAGGGCGGCGGCACATTGTCCGACGCTCGGATAGCAGCCATCTTCCGGTCGCCATCCTCATCCAAATCCAGGAATAGTGCCCGCGCCTCCACAATGGCATCCTTGGTCCGCTTCTTCGCACCGGAGAGAAGCGGATTGACAGAGAAATAGACATTGGCCCCATGAGCGTTTTCATGGGCGAGCCAACCAAGATAGTTTGCCTTCAAGAGGTCACCCTGGCGGACGATCCGCTGCCGGGTACAGGATGGATCGGCATGGCGCAGGAGCAGAGCGAAGGTATCCTCCGCGGCAAACCATTCGGACAGAAACTCGCCGGCGATTCCGCGTGGGTTACGCATGGGCGAGCTCTCCCTTGATGGAGCTGTCCACACCGCCATAAACCATCTCGAAACGAAACTCCTGAGCCTGCCGGTCATAGCCATCCAAGCGCAACACTTCGCGGATGGCACGGCGTCCTGGCTGACGCTCAACATGGACGATGAAGTTGACGGCTTCGCCAATCTCAGCCTCTACGTCCTCATAGGTCGCCTGCTGGTGGCTTCGCATCACGAGATTGGCGAAGCGGCGAAGGGCTTTGACTGCGGAGTTGGCGTGGATTGTGGCCAGCGATCCGGAGTGACCAGTGTTGAAAGAATCCAGCAAAGTGCGGGCCTCCGTGCCGCGCACTTCACCGAGGATGATGCGGTCGGGACGCCAACGCAATGCGGACTTCAATAGATCGTCGAAAGAAACGGATGCTTTGTAGGTATCGGTCTGGCATTCGACGGCAAGAATGTTCGGCTTCTGGATGCGAAGCTCGGAGGTGTCTTCGATGATGACGATGCGCTCATGTTCCGGGATCGCTTGGCCGAGTATGTTGAGCAAGGTTGTTTTGCCGGTCCCCGTTCCGCCGCTGATGAGCAGCGTCTTTCCACTGCGAATCTGTTCGGCAAGGAACTCCGCGAGAGGCCGAGTCAGAGTGCCGCGAGAGATGAGGTCTTCGACCGTGAACTTGCGGCTCGAAAACTTCCGGATGACCAGCGCCGGAGAGGGTCGCGCCACCGGAGGAATGACTGCCGCAAGGCGGCTGCCGTCCGGGAGCTGCGCGTTGAGGACGGGATTGTCCTCGTCCAGCTTCTTGCCAAGCCGATTGGCGACCACTTCAAGGCCGGTGCGCAGCTTGCCGGCGTCGAAGGAAATGCTTTCATCCCGGTGCACCACGCCATCCCGTTCGTACCACCAGGACGAATCTGGATTGCCCATGATCTCGCTAATACTGTCGTCCAGCAATAGCGGCTCTATCGGGCGAAGGAATGGAAGGATCAACTCGAAATTCATAACAGGAACCTCTTGAGCGTAGAAGCCCAGCGGGCAGCCGGGCTTCCGAGTGTGGAGAGGAAGGGCCTCAAGCGGCCGCTTCCTCTGGGATGAAGTCGTCGTGCTCCTGCTCTTCCGGGGCGGACTTCTCGGCCCGGTCCAGCTTCAGGATCGAATCGACCCGGATCTCCCAGATGCGCTGCTTGGTCTCCGTCTTCTTGCTGTCGTACTCCCGGCTGCGCAACTCGCCTTCCACCTGGATATGCGCGCCCTTCTTGAGCGTGCCGGCGAACTCCGAGAGATTGCCAAAGACGATGCAACGATGCCATTCGGTGTGCGAGACGTACTCGCCGCTCTTCTTGTCCTTATAGGAGGACTTGGTTGCCAGCGAGAGGGTTGTGAAGTTGCGGTTGTTGGCGGTGTGAACTTCTGCGTCGCCGCCGAGAAAGCCGATGAGGTTTACTTTGTTCTGGTACATGATGGTGTCTCCGTTTCGTTGAATTTCCCGATCCTGGTCGGGTCACACTGGGCAGAGCCTGGCGAGTGGGCCATGCTCCCAAGTGCCGAAGGTCTGCTTTTACGGAGGGTCCGGAGAAATCCTTTCGGCGTACTCTCCGAACAAGATTTGGAGGGAAACCGTAACCCGCAGGGCGGCGTAGCCGAAGCAGAAGAGCGAGTTGCCGCAGGGCGCATGAAGAGCCCCGAAGCCGTGACCGAGCAGACGGCGGGATACGAACCGGCTGACACATTCCGGACCAAAGTTTTCATCGCCAATCTGGCTACAGAAGCTCGCCGCAATTGCAACTGCTTTCGAGCGGGCCATGACTCCGTAAAAAGCACGATGTCTGCCGCCGCCGTTGCACGCTGGAAGGGTCTCGAACGCCCGCTCAACCATGCACGGGGACAGGTGGGGTAGAGCAACCGGATTGGCAGCCTGGATGGACATGGAAGAGCCTCTGGAAAGGTTGATGAATCCCTAGCTGAACGCCTGGTCAACCCGGAAGCGCACGATGGCCAACCCAAGAGGGTTCACCGACAGCTCCTTGTTCTTCACGGTCTCCCGGAAGACATAGGTGACGCTGGCTGTCCATCGCTCCCGTTTGAGTTCCGTATGATCCGCTGGATTGGTGTACACCTTCTCGAACTCGATTTGGGCCGAATAGGGAGACTGCCGGAGATCGTCAAGGACGATGTTCTTTACCTCGACATCGACATACGGGAGCGTGCTTTCCTTGATGTATGTCTGGATGATGTTGTCCTTGCGTTCCTGCTCTATGACGGCACGCTGAACGTCGCCATTCAGGAAATAAAGGGAGTTCGTCTGGTCCCGCTCGATGGTGAAGCGATTGCGGCTGAAGTAGAGCTCCGCCCACCGCGAAAGATAATACTTGTTCTCCGCCTCCTGGGGGCGGTACTGGAAGTTGCGATAGTCGATCGCTTCCGCCTGGCCAACATCGTTAATTCTTACGATCATCGGGTGCATATCAGCAAGCGCTTTCTGGCTTCTGAACACAAGCGCCGCCAGCGCAAGCGAGACGACTGCGAGCACGAGAATCGTCACCTTCAGGTAGGTATTCATTACCAGCGGATCGCCATACTGTTCCAGGTAGCGTTCCGCAGCGCGGGTGATTTCCGGAGTGGCTTTCGTTGATACGCTCATCTCTGACCTCGTGTCTCTTGTTGCGGTTTACAGCGCGGCCCGTATCGCCATCATTGCGACACCCATGCCGCCATCATGTCCGCCCGTGTGACCGCCGAATAGGCTCTGCGTCATGGCCGGAATCTTGAAAAGGATATAGACGTTGACAAGCACAAGAAGGATGAGGAGCGGCAATGCCTGGACAATCGTCGAGGGGTCCGACACGCTCTGGCCGACTTGGACGTAGTAGTTCGTCAAAACGTGGGAGAGTACGTTCATAGTCGCTGCGGCAACCACCTTGTAAAAGCTGAATCCGAGATACGCCTTGAGCCATCCCCAGAACAGCCAATCGAGTTTGTCGAAGACGAGAAACGGGATAAAGAGTGGCCCAAGTAATCCAATGATTGTGGACGCAATCGCCCCATAGGCCAGAATGGCGGAAACAACCGCCGCCAGGGCACCCAAGAGGAATTGCACGACGAAGTACACAAGGGAGTAGTAGGGAGACATCATGCTGGTCAGCATCGATGGCCCAGTCTTCGCGGATGCCGCATGGATCTCGTTCAGCATGGTTGTGGAACCATCGGCCCCAATGACGCTCACAAGGTTGGCTGTGCCGCCGTCGATAAATCCCTTGATAGAGAAGCCGAGTCCGGGGATGGAGCTGTCATAGTAGTTCACCATCGCGTAGGCGAAGGTGAGAAGCATAAAGAGATTCAGAAACCTCCCCATGCTGAACCCGGCCCCGCCCTGTGCCGAGGCAAGGGCCTCCTGAACACCGAACCAGACCAACATGATCGTTGCCAGCGACAGCACGATGTGAATTCCCATCGCGGTAATCGAAGGTGCCGCCGTAGCTGAAAGCGACTGGCACGCCTGAGAGATGAAATTGAAGAGACCCATATTCTGTAACCTCTTGTCTTCCTGTTCGATTGCCTAATCAGTACGCTTTTGTGAGAAGGTCCGCCGCGCCGCTGTTGGTTGTGGCGACGTTAGCGTTGTAGTAGCTTTCGTATCCTGCCGAGTCTCGGAAAACCGATTTCATTGCGTCCTGCTGCTGTTTCTGTGCCACTACCTGCTGCAAGGCAAGGTTGGCGTTGATCTGATTCGCATCCTGCTGGGTTCGCAGTTGCAATAGAAGCACTTGGTTGATCCGCTGGAGTTCGGCCATAATGGTCTGTTGCGATGCGTCCTGGCTTTGCGTCGCGGCCTCAAGGTTGGCGATGTCGGTTTGCCGGGCTGCTTGATTGGCTCGAATCGTACCCAGTGCTTGCAGGTTGGTGGTCATGACGGAATCGCCGATGTCGATGGTTGCTCCCTGGGCCGCAATCTGCTGCTGCCCGGCGACACTTGAACTGCTGTAGCCCGGGATCATGTTGGGTGTTCGCGGCACACTGGCCTGCTGGTATGCGGCCGCCGCTCCATTGCCGGTGTTTGCGGAGTTGACCCAACCCGACGAATTGCCATAGGTGTTTGAAATCTGCGGCATCATCATCAAGTCGGTGGTGGGGGAGAGGAATCGCGAGTAAAGCGGGGTTGGCGCAAGAATCATCTCGTGCACGAGCTGGTATTGCTGGTTTGCGACGTTGTAGGCTTGCAAAGCAGTGGTCGCAATCTTGGCTGTGTTGCTGAATATCTGTTGACCCTGCTCTATCTGCTGAACTTCGTTGGCAATGGACGTTTGTTCGTTCTCGATTTGCACGACGGCGTGGACCGACTGGGTAGGGTCGTAAACAACGCCGGAACCGAATTGCGCGTGCGCGATGGGTTGCAAGGCCACGGCAAGTCCGATAGCAATTGGAATAAGGGGCATTTTTCGCATAGGGATCTCCTCACATGTGCGGTGGTGGGTTGTGGTTGTCGACTAGCTGGGTGGCTTTACTGCTGCGCAGCGAGACTCTGACGTTGAAGATCTGCAAGATGGTCGGCCTGTGGCTTGCACCGTGCATCCCGCGCCCTCTTTTTGGCTTCGAGAGCTGTTACTTCCTTGGTGGTCAGCTTTTCCCCTGTCAGCATTCTTGCGGCCCCCGCAGTCTCGTCGTCCAGGCAATCCTTGGCATAGGCGGGGTACTCCGCGTTGTATTGCTCCTGCAACTTCTGCACCTTTGTCGCTTTGCTCTGACAACCTGCAAGGGCAACGGTGAACAGAAGCAAGACAGATAGGAATCGCATCGACAACTCCTCAGAACGTCTGTGGAATGGTGTGGTTGGTGTAGGCCGGCAGAAGCAGGTCTTGCGTGAAATATACTTTCACGCGATGTCCCTCCCGGATCGTGATGGTGGGCGGAATTTGCATGAAGCGGTCAAGTATGGTGTTCGCCGACTGCGAGACGCTGGCTGCGGTTCCGTTGGTGAACGCCTGGGAACCGTTCGTGGTGATGGCGCCGCCGCCCTGCTCGATTTCACCCGCTCCGGAGATCACGCCCAAAGCGATCGAAGCGCCGAAGATTTCAAAGTAGTGGTTGTTCACCAGGTCCTTCAGCCCTTCCTCTCCGATCTGGTCGAGCCCGTGGAACTGGTCGAGATCGACGGAGTAACCGTCCGGCATAATCAGACGGTGGAAGACGACAGCGATCCGCCGCTGTTGGCCGATGCCCGCCGCTCCAATCTTCTTCGCTTCCCCCAAGACAACTGTTCCCTCGGGGATGATGACGTGCTGGTGGTCATGGGAATACAAAGGGTTTGAGACAAGAACCTTCACCGCCCCTGCCGCATCTCCGTCGAGACGATTCATAAGAATCGTGTCGAGGACGGAACCTTCGTAAACGAGGTATGGCTGACCCGTGGCCGAATCGACGTTTGCCTCCATAGGACGTTTGTAGCCTTCGGGCACATTCTGCTGTTCCCCTGCGGCGCGTGCGGCAACGAGGCTGCTATCCGCCTGCCGTTGGCTGACAGGCATCATCTGGCCCGGCCCTTGCGGCTGTTCGGGTGGCCTGGAGTACGCAAGGTTGGATGCGAAACGCGAGTCATCGGCCCGTGCTCGTTCCTTCGAGGCAATTTGCTGTGCCTGCTCTTGCACCGGAGTGAGCTGCTGTTGGCCGGTGTTTTGTTGTCCATAGCCGGATTGTGCTTGTGGGCAGGGCTGCCCAGGTACGCCCTCCCCCGGCATGCAAGGCATTGCGCTGCCGGTCGGCCCATAGGCCGATGCGGCGGCCCGCTGCGCGGGCGTTGCAGACGCAAGCGCGGGATCTCCACCCGTTGCAGCAGCAAGCGCCGCTTGCTGCTGCTCCTTCTGGCGTTGGGCCTGGAGTTGGTTCTTCAAGTCCTGCACGTTGTTGTCGGTGTTGTCCTGCAAAGTGGGTTGGGGAGGTTGCCCCTTTGCAGCGGCCTGTTGTGCCGGTGTCTTCTTGCCGGTCGAACTCATGATCGCCGCTACGATCACGAGCAATGCCGCACCCAAATACACAAAGGTCTTGAGGTTCTTCTGCAGGACACCCTTTGGCTCGTTTGTCGTATGCAGTAATTCTGGCTCAATGTGCGGCCCGCCCGACGATTCAGTGTGAGGAGTCAAGATGCTCTCGGCCATGACGATTACCCCTTCCGTGTGAAGTCCATCCGTTTTTTGCCCAGTTCGACATAACCCGAGTCCATTACCTGCGGGATGATGTACATTCCGTCCCGTAGGTCGTAGTTGATGAGGTTCGGCTTGCCGTCTTTCATCTCGTACACGCTGAACTTCTCCGGCGCAGTCGTCTTGATGTAGGTAAACTTGTCGTCGTGATAGATTGACTCGATATCGAAGGGGGCTTCGTTCCGCTTGTAGGCGTAGTCGAACTTCAGTTCCGCTGGATACGCGCTCTTGTATTCATCCACCGCCTGGGTGACGTGCGACTGGAGAGCGGCAAGCTGCTGCTTCGACGCTTCCAGTTGAGCTGCGGGAACGAACTGCGGAGGTCCGCTAGCCGCGACAATCGAGGAGCGATCCGCGGGCTCGATAATCACCTTCAGATCCGGGTCGGCGGACGAGCTGGAGATGTCCTGCAAGGTAAAGCTGTAGATGTTGCCCTTGTCCGTGATGAGATTCAGGTTGGAACTTATGCCTTGTTTAGCCGGATGCACGAAGCAGAAGTTTCCAACCACATCCACAATCCAGAAGTCCTTGTCTCCGGTGGCGGCTTCCATGATCTTCTCGGTCGGTGGAACTTCGATGAGGGTTGTGTATTTGACCTTGGCGCGGATG
>NZ_DATKQC010000292.1:0-20842 GCF_035532915.1 Edaphobacter sp. | reverse complement strand
ACGATGATGACAACGATCAGAAGCCGCATCCGTTTACCCCTGCGACCGGCGCCGGTTTTGTAGAGGGGAGCGCAGCGCAGTATGTGTGGATGGTGCCGTTCAATGTTGCCGGACTGTTCGACCAGATGGGTGGACGGGAGAAGGCAGTTGCGCGGCTCGATCGCTTCTTCTATGACGACAAGGGAGCGCCAGCGGTGACCAATGCCGGCCCGCTGCACGCAGAGTTGAACAATGAGCCATCGATTGAGACGCCGTGGCTCTACGACTTTGCCGGGCAGCCGTGGAAGACGCAGCAGTTGGTGCGACAGGTGTTGGACACAATCTGGAAGAACGCGCCGAACGGTATCCCCGGCAATGACGACCTCGGCGAGATGTCTTCGTGGGCAGTCTTTGCGTCGATGGGAATCTATCCCGAGATTCCAGGCAGAGCGGAGCTTGTGCTGGGGAGTCCTCTCTTTTCGAAGGTGACGATCCATCGTGCCGAGGGAGATGTCCGCATCGTGGCGAAGTCTGCTGCTCCTGATAAGTTTTATGTTCGCGGAGTGCGCGTGAATGGCAAGCCCAGCTCGAAGACATGGCTGCCGGAGAGCTTCTCGACTAGAGGCGGAACGCTTGAGTTTGATTTGACGGATACGCCGGACAAGAACTGGGGCGTGAATCGCGGCGACGAGCCGCCATCCTTTGGAGCGCATTAGAGCATTTTCCCTGCAGGTGTAGATGTGCGAGCCGAGGAGAAGCACAGATTCCCTGCGGGAATGACAACAAAAGAGGACGGCGCTCCATAACGACAACTACACCTACGAGAGAAATGCTCCCGAGCGGTTTTGGAGTAGGTGTCGAGGATCAAACAAGAGGCAACAGCAAAAGCAAAACGGCTCTAAAAGCCACACCGTTCAGGAGAGTGTCTCCTGAACGGTGTGGCTTTGCAGCGGAGTTGCATTTGCTTGCACGAACGACAAGTAGATTCTGCGCTTCCCTTTAGCGGCTTGTGCTCGGCAGCTTCCAGGCGAAGAGCACCCCGCCGCCGCTGGTCACAACATACTGGTCGCCATCGAGCTTGTAGGTGATCGGCGAGCTGGCGATGTAGGCCCCTGCGCCGGCATGCCACAGAGTCTTGCCATTGGCTGTATCCAAGGCCAGGAAGTTTCCGTGTGCATCGCCGGTGAAGGTAAGCCCGGAGTCGGTGGTCAACACTCCCGCGCCGGATCCGCCCGGGCCGAGTTCGTGGCTCCAGCGAATTTTTCCGGTCTGGTAATCAATCGCTTCGAGCACGCCCTTGCCCCACAGGCCGTAGTCCGCGCCTGCCCATCCGTAGGTGCCATCAGCGGGCTTGGCGAAGTAGAGGCTCCAGCTTGGGTGCGCGTCCACGAGAAACAGGCCAGTCTTCGGATCGAAGCTGGGGGAACGGAAGTTGGTCAAGCCGCCTTCATCGGGCGCAATCAGAACACCGTCCGGAGAGGGCTCCTTTTTGGGATTGGGAATGGGACGGCCGGTCTCGTCTACCTTCGACGCCCAGTTCACCGGGCCGAAGGGAACAGTCAGCAGATTTTTTCCGTTGGTCCGATCCAAGACGAAGAAGTAGCCGTTGCGGGAGGCCTGCATCAGCATCTTTCTCTGCTTGCCGCGAAACGGTCCATCGACCAGCACCGGAATCTCAATCGCATCCCAGTCGTGAGTATCGTGCGGCGAGGGCTGAAAGGCCCACACCAGCTTGCCTGTGTCGGGGTTCAGAGCAACGATGCTGCAGGTGTAGAGATTGTCCCCAGGCCGCGTGGAGCCGGTAAGAACCGGCGTCGGATTTCCGGTTCCCCAATAGATGAGATTCAGCTCTGGATCATAGGTTCCGGCCATCCATGTGGTGCCTCCCGTTGCAGTATTCGGTGTGCCTGCAGGAGCCGTTACATCAAATTGCCATTGGGTCTTGCCCGTCTCCGGATCGACGGCACGGATGAAGGTCTGGAGATTGTCCATGTCGCCACCTACACCGACAATCACATGGTTGCCTACGATCTGTGGTGCCTCCGTCGTCCAGTAGCCTTTATTGACGTCGGCAACTTCTACGATCCAGCGCACCTTTCCATCCTTGGCGTTGAGGCAGACAAGGTGCGCATCGGGCGACGCAAAGTAGATCCAGCCCTTGTAGATCGCTACGCCACGCTGGCCGATGTGATCGCCCTTGTTGGGCGGATAGGTATAGTGCCAAATCAGCTGGCCTGACCGTGCATCCACAGCCCAGACGTTGTCCGGAGTCGTGAAGTACAGCACTCCATCGACCAGCAGCGGCGAAGATTTGATGGTGGGACTGCGCTCCGTCTGGAACGCCCAGGCCAGCGTCAGTTGATTAACATTTTTGAGCGTAATCTGCGTCAATTTACTGTGACGCTTGCCGGTGTAGTCGCCGTGATAGCTTGGCCAGCTATCGGCGGGCGGATTCAACAGCGTGGCCGCATCGACATTCTGCGCGGGCAACGAGGAAGGAAAGGCGCTCCATACCAGGGCGCTGGCCACCACGACAAATGCAATCTTCGAGAACTTCATATCGGCAGGTAATCTCCTCTGTGCACTTATGCGCATGCAACGCGGCAAAATCAACGCAGCGTCTGGATGTAAGCCATCAGGTTATGGATGTCATCATCGGTGTACTTGGGGAAGAGCTCGACGTGCGCGTCTACAGGCGAGTCCACATGGAACTTCACGTTCCTGGTCTTCCAGGAGTGGAAGGTGCCGTCCTTCGCGCGCATGCCAATGACGAACTCGTCCTGATACACCAGCGTTCCCGCCAGCTTCGTTCCCGAAGGCAGCGTGACGACTACCTGGCTCTTGACGCCGCGAGGATAGAGCATCCGCATCTCTAACTGCAGACCTTCGTAACGGTTGGCGATTCCCGCCAGATCACCTGTCGCGGAATGGCACTTCGCGCAGGTGCCAGCACCGTTGAAGTACTCCTTACCCAGCGCCGCATTTCCAGTCTGCAGGTCGGCGACGTCCACACCGCGGCGGCCGCCCTTCATCGAAGCAGCCTTGGCCTCCTGCGAATGAATGTAAGCTGCGAGACCAAGTACCTCCTGGCTGGAGAAATTGAATGCGGGCATCTTCTTCTCCGGACGCCCGTCGCGCACTACCTCGGAGATCTTGTCACCCTTCACGTCCGCGAGCACCAGCTTCGAACGAGTCAGGTCAGGACCGGTCTCTCCGCCCATCGCATCGCGGCCATGGCAGAAGGCGCAGTTCTGTTGAAACAGCGCTTTTCCTGCATCGACCAGGGGCGAAGCATGAACTGCGGAAGAGTGGGCACCTTCATCCGCGGCAGAATCGGAGACCGATAAAGCAGGGCTTTCCAGAAAGTGAACCAGCGCCGTCAGCTCAGGTCCCTGCAGCTTCGGAAACGCGGGCATGCGTCCCTTGCCGGTGTGAATCAGGTCCATGATCTGCTGGTCCGTCTTCTGGTGTTGAATGCCGACCAGAGGCGGAAAGGCGGGCAGGATGCCTTCGCGCTGCACGCCGTGACAGATGGCGCAATGGTTCTCATAGGCAATGGACCCTGGGTTGGCCACAATAGCGCCATCCTTGGCTTGAGCCGCCGGAGCGCTCGATGCCGCATAGACGGATGTGGGCTTTGCCTGAAACAGAAAGAACCCGGCTCCTGCTGCTAAAAGTAGTGCATACCGAAATCTCTGCATAGATAGTTCGCTCTCATCCAAATGAGGTTGTTCGTACACGGGTGCGGCAACGAGAAAGCCTAGACCGAATACTTGATCAACTGCATGAAACCATAATCCATATGGAGCTGTTGATGGCAGTGCATCAACGTGTCACCGGGATTATTGGCAACGAATTCTACTTCCACGGTATCGAGCGGCATGACGTTGATGACATCCTTCATCAAGCCGCTGATGGGAGTTTTACCGATGCGAGTTACTTCAAAGGTGTGCCGGTGGAGGTGCATGGGATGCTGGTCGCCGCTGCCATTGCGAAAGACCAGTCTGTACCGCTTGCCTTGCTGCACCATCAGCGGATCGATGTCGGGCCACGATCTCTTGTTGATCGTCCAGGTATCGAACTTCGAGCCCGGCTTCGGGCCGTAGTCGCGGAAGGTCAGGTCAAAGATCTCGTCCGGCTTATGCAGCGAGGGGGCCGCGTTGGCAAACTGCGTGTAGTCCCAGGTCTCTGGCGCAGGATCGTTCCACACCGGCGTACCTTTCTTTCCGGCGTACTCCACCACAATGCCGAGGCCCATGGCGCGTTCCTTCGCGAGCGTGGAGCCGAGCACCCAGACACCGGGCGAGTTCATCTCGACGATCGCGTCCACGCGCTCTGCAACTGCCAGCGAGAGTACTTCCACTGATTTTGGATTCGGTACAGGATTGCCATCCATCGCCATGATGGTGAACTTGTGGCCGGGCAGCGCAAGCACGACGTTCTCGGTCGCACTCGCATTCAGCAATCGCATCAAGACGCGCTCGCCTTGCTTGACGCGGATCGGTTCGCCCGCGCCCAACCGGTGCGAGTTGATGGTTGCGTATTTATATCCAACGTCCGATCCGGTGGTCAGCGGCATGTTGGAGGACTGCTCGCGCATCGTCTCCACCATAGGCACAAACGAAGGCCCCCAGTGATGAATGGCGAGGTTGATCTCCTTGTCGTAGCGTGCAGGCTGCTCACGGCCTTCGATCAAGAGGAAGCCGAACTGGCCGGTATAGGTGCCCATCTCAAGATTGTCATACGCAGCGGCGTGGGTGTGGTACCAACGAGTGCCTGAAGGCTTCGGCGTGAACGCATAGCGATGCGTCTCGCCCGCGGCAATCATCGGCGAGCCCTCTTCCATCGCGCCGTCGTTCAGGGAGTCGATGGCGAGGCCGTGCCAGTGGACGATATCCGCATTCTGCGTAGCATTGGTCACATCAATCGTGACCGGAACACCTTCGCGCACACGCAGCAACGGCCCAGGAACCTGACCGTTGTACGCCAGCGTCTTGATGTTCACGCCGGGGCTGATCTCGAGCGTGCACGGCTCGATGCGGAGGGCGTGATCTGCCTTTCCAGCTAAAGGAGCCTTACCCTGTTGCGCCTGCAGAGGAAGTGCGGCATAAAGTGATTTGCTCGCCAGCAACGCGCCTGCCGACGAGATAAAGCTTCTACGATTCATTGATTTTTGGCCCTGTCATTTGTAGGAGCATTTTTAACGATCTGCAATCTCCACTTGAGCAAGAGCACGAGTCCGTTCCAGCCCCTCTGCGGCGGCTGAAGCTTGTCCTGATGAAACCCTTCATCAGGATGTGGACTTCCCTGGCGTGATGCTGCAACTCCATCCAAGTGACGCTACCACTCTAAACCACAGATGGATGCCTTTGCACCCCGACAAACGCTTGACCCCCTTAATTTCGTTGAAGCCAAAAGGAGATACGGCACTAAAAGCTTGTGTTCATGCGGACAGCAAAACTCCGTGCCGGACCAATGGCGTTGCCGGAGAAGAGGCCGCCGAAATCGATGACATTGAGACGGTTGTTCAGATTGTCTCCATCGACCTGAAAGCGCATCTTGACTCTCTCACTCCGATAGACGTCAGCGCCCAGAGAGGCATTTACCGCAAGCAGAGGAAGAATGCGGCCGCGCGAGAAGTTGATGCGGCTGATGACAGCTGGACCATATTGAGCCAATGCATCCGCCTCGTCGCCGGTGTATTCGAACGGCAGGCCCGAGCCATAGGAAGCCCCGGCAGCAAAATCGACCCGCGGCACAAGCTGATATTTAAATCGCGTTCTGACTGTGTTGCGCTGGTCCTGCGAGTCGGGAAAGTGGCCGGTCAGTTGAGAGAGCGCATCGCTCACGTCGTCGCCGAGAAAGAGTCCGCCAGTAACCGGAAACCAGACGTTCCCCACCATGTACGAGTAGCTGACGAAGCCGGTAAGCTTCTGCAGCCGCACCAGATCGAGCTTTCCTTCGGCCCCATAGATGACCGACTTGTCGAATGCGATGGGATAGCTGACGCCGGTGTTGAGAAGCTGGTCGTCGTCCGCGTAGTTCCTCACATCGCGGCGGTAGAAATTCACATCGACGCGCATTCGGTCGGCGAGCGCCTGGGTGATGCCACCCTCGTAGTAGTTTCCCACCGATGGCTTCACCGGCAGCCGCAGAAACTGGTCGCTGAGCGCGTCGATCTGATGCGAGCTGGAGATAAGGATATTTTCAAACGACGGTGTCTGAAAGACGCGGTCGTAGGAGGCGTGCAGGACCATCTTGAGCGATGGTAGATAGCGCCCCACCGTAAGCCGGGGGCTGAATGCATTCTGGTTCAGCAGAAGCTGGTAGTGGTCCCATCGCAGCCCCGCGCTGACCGTCCAGTTGCCCAGCCAGATGAGGTCCTCCACGAAGGCCGATTGCTCAAGGTCGGGACGCTGGTCCGCGAAGTTCAGTGTCGGCGGAGTGTCGTCGTCGAATTGGCCAGGGTCGGTGATGACGTAGTTGAACTTTTCGTGCAAAAAGGTGTTGTCCGATTCCACCCCGGCCTTGAACTCGTGTCGGCCATGGTGAAGTGAAAAGGTCCCTTTGAAATATCCTTCACGAAAATTATTGTGCTGAAAGGCGATGACCGGCGTCGAGTCTGCATTCGAATAGAGATTGTTCGCGTTGTCCCGCACCATTCCCGACAACGTGCCCAGGCTGTCCGCCGAAAAAATGTGCTGATAGTTCACCGTGCCGATGGTCTCGAAGTTGTCCCCATTCTGAATCTGCCCAGCCTGCTGTTGAATGCGTTCGTTGGGAATGAGAAAACGCGAAAATTCGTGGCGCACGCTGAAGATCAGGCGATCGTTGTCGGTAGCGTCACGCTCATACCTCGTCGAAAAGTCTCCGACCGTCCCCTTGTTCGTGTAGTTCTCCGGAACCACGGGATTCAGATAGTGGCTGGTCATGCTTCCGGCGGCACTGACGTCCACGGCATTCTTGCCCCACACATTCTGCAACTGGCCATACGAAGTAGCGGTGTCATAGCTGCCGCCGGAAAGAACAAGTTGTCCATGCAGTCCTGCAGCGGTCTGCCGATGCGTGTTCAGCTCCACGACGCCGCCCATCTTTCTGCCATACTCCGCGGGATAACCCGCCGTATAGATTCGGATCGAGTCGAGATCGTCGGCCTCCACCTCTGGACCGAAGCTGGGAGAGCGATTGTCCGTCAAGGGGATCCCATCGATCACGAGCTGCGTCTGGTACTCCGAGCCGCGTGGATGCAGAACCGCGTTCCCTTCATACAGCCAGCCCGGCTGCGAATTGACCAGGTCCTGCACCGAGCGTCCCGGCAGCGACGACACCCGCTCGCCGATCTGCCTGGCCCCAATCTGCATCACCGAATTCGGCTGATACGGATCGATCAGTGTGTCGTTGCCGGTCACGCTGATCTTCGTCTCGACGGAAGCAATGCTGAGCCGAACCGCCTCTTCGACCGGCAGCGCGGAGTGTACCTCCAGCGTGCTCGAGAATTCGGCGAAGCCCGTCTTCTGCACCTGCACCCGATAGACGCCATAGGGAACCTGCTCGACAACAAGCGCGCCTGAGCCATCGGTAACGAAAGATTTGTCATAGTCATTGCCCGCGGAGACCAGGTGAACCGTGGCTTTGACTGCAATGCCGGAAGGATCGCTCACCTTCACGCGCACCTCGCCGTAGTTCACCTGCCCCCACGCAGGCGCCGCGATCAAAAGCAGAAATCCCCAAAATACTCCCAGTGCCCTTGAAGAGAGGCTTACGCCGAAATCATTGACTCCCCTACGATGGAAATCACTTCTCCCCATCGCAAAAGTCTACGCGAGAGAACCTGACTTTCGCTCTCACGAGAAGAACGTTCTCCTCCCCGCCCGTTCTATGCGAAAGTGGAATATGCCTCTTGCAACCCAGAGACGAGCGCTGGGCTTTGCCGCCTGCACCCTGGCAAGCTCTTTGTGGGGCTGTGGCTTCTTCTTCGGCAAGATCGCCCTCGCCGAGATGAACTTCGCCCACATGGTGCTCTACCGGTTTCTTTTCGGCATGGTGCCGCTCACTCCCCTGCTGCTCACCCACCGCCCGCACCTCAACCGCAGGGAGTGGGGAGTCCTGCTCGCGGCCTCCTTCCTCGGCGTGCCGCTGCAGTTCCTGCTCCAGTTCTACGGCCTCTCGATGACCACCGTCAGCCACGCCGCACTCATGGTCGGCACCATGCCGGTTATCCTCGCCGTGGGCGCCACCCTCTTCGCGCACGAGCGGATGGACCGGACCGGCTGGATCGCCATGGCTGGCTCTACGTGTGGGGCCGCGCTGATCGCCCTCGGTGGCCGCCACGCGGGCAGCTCGTCGCTGACAGGCGATCTTCTCATCGTCGCCTCGCTCTTCATCGCCCTCTTCTGGATCCTCTTCAACAAGCAGCTCATGGAGCGCCACTCCCACATCGTCATCACCACCTACGGGCTGGCGCTGGGCACGGCAATGCTGATGATATGGGTGCCATTGCAGTATGGCCTGCCGCCTGTAGCACACATCTCGCTGAAAGTATGGCTGGCGCTGGCGGCCAGCGGCCTGCTCTGCACCGCGACCACGACACTGCTCTGGAACTGGGGGCTGACCCAGGTGCCAGCATCGCAGGCAGGCGTGCTGCTCAACATGGAGCCGTTGATCGGTAGCCTGCTTGGCGTCATCGTGCTGGGAGAGCATCTCGGCCCCGATGCCTGGGCAGGTGGCGCACTCATCCTCGGCGCAGCGATTCTACTGACAACCCGCTCGCGAACCCGCGTGCGCGAACAGCTCCCCATATAGGCGCTGCGGCGGCATACCAAATGCCAAGCGTTGAAATGCTAGCGAACAAGTGTTCAACGCGAGCAGTTTCTAACGCCAATCGTCGCGGGCCTGATTCTGATCGGCAAAGACGGCATCGAAGTTTTCCGTCTTTTTGATGAGGATGTCCCCCTGCAATACCGGCTGGTGCAGCAGTACCGCCTGCAGGCGTACCAGCTCGAGCATCGCCAGAAACATGCAGATCAGCGCGCGCTCCGTATGCGTATTGTGCAGCAGACGGCGCAGACTGACGGGCTTGTCCTCCATCATCAGCCGCCGCTTCACATAGTCGATCATCTGCGCCACCGTCACTGACTCTTCATCGACATTCAGAACCGGACGTTCGCGCAGGCGGCTCAAAATGTCCTGAAACACCCGCACCAGATCGACGGTGTCGGCAGCGATCTCGCGCTCGGCGTTGGCGGCCTCTTTGAACTCGCGCATCCCCGGGTTCGACCAGGTCGCCTCTTCGATCTGCTGCTTCTGCATCAGCATCTGCGCGGCGGCCTTGAAGCGTTCATGCTCCAGCAACCGCTCTACCAGCTCGCGCCGCGGGTCTTCAGGATCGCCGCTGAGAATGTCGTTGGGGTCGCGCGGCAGCAATGTCTTCGACTTGATGTGAATCAGCAGCGATGCCATGTAGATAAATTCGCCCGCCGAGTCCACGTCGGTCTGCTTCAACTGATGGGTGTAGTCCAGAAACTGGCTGGTAATCCGCGCAATGGGAATGTCGTAGATATCGATATTCTGCTTGCGGATCAGGTCCAGCAGAAGGTCGAGCGGACCATCGTAGACAGCTCCAACGGTCACCGAGAACGGCGACTGCGAAGCCTCTTCCTTGGCTGCAGAGGGCCGCTTCGGCTCAGGCGGCGGGGGCGGGACCGGCTTCGGCTGCAGCTCAAAGGGTTCATGCGCCTCGGGAGCTGCACCCCCAGTTGTTTCGTCCGGCACAGAAGAAGCCGCATCCGGCGACTCCGCAGCAGCGGTTGGCCCTGTCGCCACTTCCGGTAACTCCGGTACGCCTTCGGGTTGGATAATTTCGTCAGCCATCGCTATTCGAGACCTACCGCAGAGCGTACTTGCTGCATCGTAATGGCGGCACGTGCCGCAGCCTTTGCCGCGCCGTCCTGAAGGATGGCGTCCACTTCGTCGGGGTTGGCCTCAAAGTGGCTACGGCGCTCGCGTATGGGAGCCAGCGCTTCGACCACGCCATCAGCCAGCCAGCCCTTGCACTCGATACAGCCTATACCGGCAGTGGTGCAGCCAACCCGCACCTTCTGCTGCGTCTCTTCGGTCGAAAACACTTTATGCAGATCGAAGACTGGGCAGATATCCGGATTACCAGGATCTTCGCGGCGAATCCGCGCGGGGTCCGTGACCATGGTCTTCAGCTTGGAGCGAATCTCCGGCTCCGGGTCAGAGAGCAGGATGGTGTTCTTGTAGCTCTTCGACATCTTGCGGCCGTCAGTGCCCGGCAGTTTGGGCGAAGGCGTCAGCAGAACCTGCGGCTCGGGCAAGACCTCCGTGCGGCCAAAACCGGAGAGCTTCTTCGTCTGCATCGCCGCCTGTTGCAGATCATGCGGGCTGAAACTGGTCTTCTGCGGGTCCTTGGCCAGCTTGCGCGCCTTCTCCTCAATCGCGGGCAGCTCCCACGGCGCAGCTCCGGGATTGAGATAAAAGTGGCCGGGATAAAACTGGTTGAAGCGACGGGCGACCTCTCGAGTCAGTTCCACATGCGCCACCTGATCCTGCCCCACCGGCACATAATCCGCCTGATAGATGAGGATGTCTGCCGACTGCAAAAGCGGATAGCCAAGAAAGCCAAAGGTCGCCAGGTCCTTCTCGCGAAGCTGCTCCTGCTGGTCCTTGTAGGTAGGCACGCGCTCCAGCCAGCCCAGCGGCGTAATCATACCCAGCAGATCGTTCAGCGCAAAGTGGGCTGGCACCTTACTCTGCACAAAGATGGTGCAAAGCTCAGGGTCGAGCCCCGCCGAAAGAAAATCAATCGCAACCTGACGAATATCGTCCTTCAAGCCAGAGGTATCGGCATAGCCCGTCGTCAGCGCGTGGTAGTCGGCGATGAAAAAGTAGCACTCGTACTCATGCTGGAGCTTGACCCAGTTGTAAAGCGCGCCCATGTAGTTGCCGAGATGCAACCGGCCCGTGGGGCGCATACCGCTGAGGACACGGCGGCGCGGCGTGTTCGATGTATTTTCAGTCATTGCGATCAAAACCAAGGTTACATGATGAGGCAGGCGAAGGCGGAAGAACTCCACGCGGCAAACGAATCACTCAAAGCGTGAAGAGAAGCCGGTTGAACGTTCCCAGAAGAGGGTTGAAGAAGATCGTAAAAATAAAACTTCCTCCGATCAGGAACACCACAATCAACCCAATCATTCCCATGCGGTCATACAGCTGCACCGCCTTGTACGGCAGAAAGTGCCGCAAAATATGGCTTCCATCCAGGGGAGGAATCGGGATCAGGTTGAAGATGAACAGCAGTAGATTGATAAGTATCACAAAATAAAGGAACAGCGCCACGGGAAACAGGGCTGGAAGGTTCGCCGTAGAGATTCCTTTGATATTCGAGGCCAGCGCTACCGCCGTCGCCACCGCCGCCAGGCCACCCGCAGTCACATGCTTGAGGATGATCAACAGCACCAGAGCCACCGTGGCCATGGCCAGATTGCTGGCTGGGCCGGCGAGCGTCACCAGAATGTCGTCCCGCTTATAGTTTTTGAAGTTGCGAGCCGTCACCGGCGTAGGCTTGGCCCAGCCGATCAGCGGCCAGTGATAGACCAGCGCCAGCAGCGGCATAAACACAGAACCCAATGGATCGAGGTGCTTCAAAGGGTTGAGCGTCACCCGTCCCAGCATCTTGCCCGTCGGGTCGCCCAGCTTCCACGCCACCCAGGCATGGGCACACTCATGCACGCTGAAGGCAAGCACAAGAACAACTACTTGAAAAAGAACAAGAACAACTTCCTGATTCATACCTCTAGCTTATCGGAGCCTTGGTTTTCTCGCGCTTCACCCGCGCCGGAATCCCCACAGACACGCTCTGCGCCGGGACGTCGCGTGTCGCCACAGCCATAGCGCCCAACATGGCGTTCTCGCCAACATTGGCTCCGGCAAGCACCGTACCGTGGTAGGTGACCCGCGCTCCGGGACCAAGCTCCGTCGGCTTATTCGTGACATCCGCCTGCTTGTTGATGTCGTGCGTATGGCTGTAGATATTGGCATAATCGGCAACGCTGGTGCCTTCGTGCAGAATGAGGCCGCCCCGGTCGTCGAGCATCACGTTCTTGTGGATCGTGCAGTTGTCTTCGATGGTCAGGTTGTAGCCATAGGTGAATTCGACGTTGTGGAAGATCCTCACGTGCTTGCCAAGATGCTTGAAGATATGCCGTCCCAGCATGCAGCGAAAACGAAAGCCCAGCCAGTGATTCAGCCCCAGCGGAGAACGGTCGAACATCTGCCAGAACCAGATCAGCGGCTTGCGTATGGCATATTGCTCGGCATCGACGTCGCCGTAGTACTCCGGCTCCAGCGTGACATTGCGCGGGTCGAACGACTCGGCAAGGACGCTGGTGGCGAGTTCAATCGTAAGCGTCGACTGCTTGTGAGCCCCGTGGATTCTCCCGAGATAGATCTGGTACAGCTCATCGCGGACGATCTCAGAGCGGCGGTCGACAGACTGGCACCGGGTAAACTCCTCGTTGAGCTGCGAGAGCCACTTGATGTAAGTTGTCTCCGCTTCCGCAGTTGGTTTCAGTTCGCGATACGCCTGGACGGTCATAAAGCCCTTTCCTCACAAAAGCTATTCGATGGCGAAGATCGCGGTGACGGTGGCCGACTTTTCAATCTGCCGGGGATTGATGGCCAGTGGCTGGACTTTTTCCATCGCTGGGGAGGCAGCCATCGCGCGCATCATCATGGGACGAATAGGACTCGCCTGTACCTCGTTGCTGGCGTAGAGCAGTCCACCTAGCTTGGCGTTGAGGCTCGCGGCCATCTGCTCTGCCTGCGAGCGAGCACGCTGCAGGGCCTTAGCGGCCGCCTGGGCCTCTGGGGCGTTCTCGTCCTTGAAGCTCCAGTCGATCTGACCGCTCTGGTTCGCCCCTGCCTTCACCGCAAGGTCGAGAACCTTGGCGGCATCGTTCGCACCGGTTCGGACGGTCCAGCTCTGCGTCACCTGGAACTGGCGCTGCGCCTTCTCGGCATCCGTAAGTTTTTCCACCTGATAATTCTGCACCGGGGCGAGCGACTGGTTCTCGCTCTCGATGGAGGCTGATGGAATACCGGCAGACGTCAGCGCCTTCATGATGGCGTTCGAGGTACGCGATCCATTGGCATAGGCGGCATCGCTATCGGGACCATAGGCGATAAATCCGACATGCACGGTGGCGATGTCCGCAATGGCGGTTACTTTATCGGTCGCCGTGACCGAGATGGTGCGGTTCTCTTTGTTGACCTGAATCGTCTGCGCGGAGGCAGCAATAGAGGCGGTGCAGAGTGCGATGGCGGTGACGCGAAGGATCTTCATTCTTCCTCTCCTTTGGAGCCGATGAGATCGGCCATGGTGGGCTTGTGTTTCGGCTTGGCTGCGAGCTTCTGTTTGGGATCGGGGATGACGCGCTCGGGCGGCGGCGTGCCAACGCGGGCTCGGGCATTCGCCTTCACGGCCTTGATCTTCGAAAAAACCTGCTTTTTCGGCTTGCTCATTTCGGCACCTGTGGGCTGCAAAGCCCACACCGATTATGCAATACTCTGTTCGCAAGGGCAGCATGGCGGACTATTGCAGCGAAGTAACCGTCCCGACCCCGACGAGGTGCCCGAATGGAAGAGCGAGATTTTTTCGATGAGCGACCGGAACAGCGTACGCACATGATGACCTGTCCCCACTGCGGACAGCAGGAAGAGTATCAACTGAGCTGGCTGGTCCGGCGTAAAAAGAGCCAGTTGCCGCGCGGAGCCGACGACCGCGACCGCGCACGCTTTGCCAAGGCCCAGAGCTACATGGTGCGGCGCGACGACATGGTGGGCTGTAAAAACGTGCGCTGCCGAAAACGGTTCGACGTGGCCGGAATCCAGTCGGTCGCGTTTATCTAAAGCCGCGGCCTTTACGAGTGAATGGCTGTTCAGTTATGCTTCCGCTGTGCGTTGGGAAGGGTTTCTTTCCCCGCACAGCTTCGAGAGCCGAATGCTGTGATTTAATGGATGGGTTGTTGCCCGGCGGGTAACAGAACCTTTGAACTGGAAGACGCAGGAGACGAATACGCTGATGGCTAACACCTTGCTGCCCGTGGAAGAGCGGAACCTGACACCCGATCAGGTCGAACAACTGGACCGGCGCCGTCGTCGCGGCCAGCTTTTTTTGACCATCTGCCTGCAATGCACCATTGTGGCATTCCTGGTAACGCTGTGGGCCGGGCAGGACTGGACGCTGTCTCCGGGCTGGATGCACCCCATGGTGTATTGGGACGCGATCATGTTCGGTGCAGCGATCTTCTTCGGCGTCGCCGGTATTCGTCTGCGCCGCGGCAGCACGGAGTTCATCAGCTACTAACGGCTGACCGATGCCCCGGAGCCATTCGCGGAAGCTGTAACGATGCGGGCCGCGCCGAGTGAAGGCGTAGCTCGCGGATGGGTTCGGATGGTTGCTGTAGCGCGTGGAACGACGGTGGGTGCCCGCTCGATGACCGCAGCCTTAATTCCCGGAATACATCTCTCTGCAACCCTGGCCGAGCCGGCGCACTTCTCCGGGCTCGAAAAAATATCGCTGCTGATCGGCATTGCGATTTCGCTCGTTCTTTTCTTCTGGCGGTTCGGGCCAATCCTCCGCACCATCTTTCGCTCAAAAAAAGATAACGATTTTTCTCTTCATCCCATCAGGCGAAGACTGTGGGACTTCGTCTGGGAGGTGCTCTGCCAGGGCAAAGTCATCCGCCAGCGGCCACTGCCGGGGCTGGCACACGCCTTCGTCTTCTGGGGGTTCCTCGCCTTCGCACTGGTCAGCCTGAACCATATCGCCAACGCCGTGGGGCTGGGTTTTCTAAACCCCGCAAGTGATCTCGGCACTTTTTACTTCTTCTTTGCCGCGGCCTGGGCGCTGTTGGTGGCCGTCTCGATCACCGCATTGTTCGTGCGGCGCTTTTTCGTTCGGCCCATCTGGCTCGGAGAAAAGGTCTCGTATGAGTCAGGCGTCATTGCATTCCTCATCTTCCTTTTGATGGTGAGTTACCTCGGCGCATTCTTTGTCGATGCCAGCGGAACAGCAGTGAAGGTCCTCTGGTGGACGCACACCCTGACGCTCCTGGTGTTTCTCCCATTGATTCCGCATACCAAGCATCTGCATCTCGTGATTAGCCCATTTACGGTCTTCCTGAAGCGCGATGGCTTCTCCAGGATTCCTCCGCTCAGCGGCGACGAAGACTTCGGGTTGGTCTCCGGTAAGGACGTCACACAGTTGATCTCGTTGCAGGTCTATAGCTGCGTCGAGTGTGGGCGCTGTACAGAACACTGCCCCGCTTCGAATACCGGAAAAGTTCTGAACCCGAAAGAGATCATCCTCGGAACGCGCTCCTATCTCAATGAATTTGGCCCAGCCTCCGAGACTTCCCTGCTCACCGACATGCGTGAAGTTCCTTCCAACAATCCCGCCGCAAAGTACATGAGCATGGAAGCAGCCTTCGAGTGCACAACCTGCGGAAGCTGTGAGTATCAGTGCCCGGTCGGCATTCAGCATCTGCCCATCATCATTGGCCTGCGGCGAGGCGCGACCAACACCGGCGCATGGGAAGACACGCACGGGACGAAGCTGTTTCTCGCGCTGGAGAAGCATGGGAACGCTCTGGGCCTGAGCGCAATGGAGCGCGATAAATTCATCCAGAAGCAGGCCTTCCCCATCTTCGACGGGACGCAGGAGTATTGCCTCTGGCTGGGATGCATGGGCGGATACGATCCCAAGGGGCGAGAGATCATCGCCGACTTCGCGCGCGTGATGCAATATCTCGGAACCACCTTCGGCGTATTGAAAAAAGAAAAATGCACAGGCGATCCCGCACGGCGATTGGGCAACGATCTCGTCTTTCAGACCATGGCGGAGTTCGGACTGAAGGCATTTGAAACGGCAAAGGTACAGAAGATCGTCGCCATCTGTCCGCATTGCGTGCGCACGATCTCGAACGACTGGCGCGAGTACGGCATCGCTCCCGAGATCGAGCACCACAGCGAATTCATGGCGCGGCACAAAGCCCGCTTGCCGAAGCAGGACTCCGGCGAGAGCATTGTCTATCACGACCCCTGCTACCTCGGCCGCTACCGCGATGTGTACGAAGAGCCGCGTGAAATTGTGTCCCTGGCGGGCGAGCTGGTGGAAGCGCCACGCTCGCACGAGCGCAGCTTCTGCTGCGGCGCTGGCGGAGGACTGGCCTTTCTTGGCGAAGAGAGCGGAGAACGCGTAAGCCACGTCCGCGCCGCGGAACTCGCTGGCACAGGCGCGCAGATCGTGGGCACCGCCTGCCCCTTCTGCAACACCATGTTCCGTGACGCGCTATCGGCGATGGGCGAAGCACCGCCGCAGTTGCTGGACATCGCACAATTGACCGCGAGGGCTTTACCGGCATCAGAGATGAGGACAGGAGAGCAATGAAGATACTGGTGGCAATCAAGCAGGTGCCGGAACGCGACGCGCAGATCAGCATCGCGGCCGACGGCAGGTGGATCGACGAGAGCGATTTGAGCTATACCATCAACGAGCCCGATGCCTACGCGCTCGAAGAGGCATTGCAATTGAAAGAAAAAAATGGCGGCGAAGTCGTTGTGCTGTGCGCCGGGCCGGAGCGCGTCACCAGCACTCTCCGAGAAGCTCTGGCCAAAGGGGCAGATCGCGCCATCCACATTGAAGCCGACGACCTCGGCGAGCGCGATACGCTCGGCATCGCCCAGTTGCTCGCAGACGCCGCCAGGGCTGAGTCGCCCGATCTGATACTGACAGGGTTACAATCCGACGACCTCGGCCTCGGCCAGACCGGTGTAGTCCTCGCCGAACTGCTGGGCATCCCTCACGCAACCATCATCATGCAGGTAGAAGTCACCACCGCTGGCCTAAAGGTAAAGCGTGAGCTTGAAGACGGGTGGTTCCAATACGTCGAGATGCCATTACCTGCGTTGTTGACCATTCAGTCGGGCGGCAACAAGCTGCGCTATGCCACACTGATGGGAATCAAAAAAGCGAAGACGAAGGAGACGAAGACCGTGCAGGCCGCGCCCGCCACAGCCGCTCAGGCAATTACTCTCGAACGCGTCTATCTCCCCGAGAAGCAGAAGAAGACCGAGATACTGACGGGAACACCCGCCGAAGTCGCAGCCAAACTGGTGGAGAAGTTGAAGTTTGAAGTGAGGGCGATATGAACGGTGTTCTTGTACTGATGGAACAGCGTGGCGGCAAGTGGAACCGCATGAGCTTCGAGGCGCTTGCAGCAGGTCAGCAGCTGGCAGCAAAGCTGGGTGCGGAATGCTCCGCCGCCGTGATTGGCGAAGGCGCCGACACGCTCGCCGCTGAACTCGCCGCGAAAAAACTGGCAAAGATCTTCACCGTGCAACATCCGCTCTTGCAGACCTACACCTCTGATGGATATGTCGCTGCCTTCGAGCAGTTGCTCAAGCAGGCCGACCCAACTTATGTCCTGCTGCCGCACACCTATCAGGTGCGCGACTTTGCACCGGCGCTGGCGACGCGGTTCAGACAGGTGCTCATCAGCGACGTCATCGCCGTTCATGACGGCCCGGTATTTGTGCGCCAGCTACTACAGGGTAAGTTGAACGCAGACTATAAAAGCGCTGGCACCGGCCCATGC
Organism: Edaphobacter sp.; assembly: GCF_035532915.1. GTDB lineage: Bacteria > Acidobacteriota > Terriglobia > Terriglobales > Acidobacteriaceae > Edaphobacter. The sequence goes on along the minus strand of NZ_DATKQC010000292.1, from coordinate 3,182 downwards.
TTCGTCTCCGTGCAGGCAGGAACCTTCCGCGCCGAAGCCGTCGAAGCCGGCACCGCAACCGGCACCGCAATCACGGCGAACTTCACTCCGCAGCTCGAAGCCAATCAGATTCGCAGCAAGCCGGGTGAGCCCTTCCGTGAAGCTGCACAGACAGTCGATCTCAGCGCCGCACGGCTCATCGTCTCCGTCGGACGCGGCATCGGCGAGCAGGAGAACATCGGCATCGTCGAAGAGTTGGCCAAAGCACTCGGCGCAGAACTGGCCGCATCGCGCCCCATCTGCGACAACGGCTGGCTGCCGATGGAACGGCAGGTCGGCAGCTCCGGACAAACCGTCTCACCCAAGCTGTATCTCGCCATCGGCATCTCGGGAGCGATTCAGCATCTCGTCGGCATGAAGGGCTCAAAGACCGTAATCGCCATTAACAAGGACGAGAACGCACCCATCTTCGAGGTTGCGGACTACGGCGTTGTCGGAGACCTCTTCGAAATCGTTCCAGCCCTCACCAAAGCGGTCCTTGCGGCCAAAAATTAGTATTTGCAATGTAATCACTGCCCATGACTATACTGAGGAATATCTGCTTGCCTGCTTCCCTCCCCAAGTGAATGCATCTAACAGATGTTCAACGAAGTTGATGGCTGACATGATGTCCTATACAACGATTGACGATGCCGCTACCGCAAACGCGGAGCGGACTGGAGAGGACCGGGACAGCACCTCCCAGCAGGCCGTGGGCAGGCTGCGGGACAAGTTCGGTCGCGCCATCACCGATCTTCGAGTCTCCGTTACCGACCGATGCAACTACAAATGCGTCTACTGCCGCACAGGCAACGAAGGCGCGCAATACACCGAGCTTGCCATCGCCGATTACCTGCGCATGGTGCGACGTTTCGTTGCGCTTGGCGTGGAAAAGATTCGGCTGACCGGAGGCGAACCGCTTCTGCGGCACGGTCTGGTGGAGATGGTCAGCGAGTTGGCGCAGATGCGCGCGGCCTATATGCCGGATGGAACTCATACCGATGTTGGCCATCCACTCGATATCGCGCTGACCACAAATGGACACCTGCTCGAAGGCCTGGCGAAGCCTCTGAAAGATGCTGGACTGAATCGCATCACCGTCAGCATGGATGCCGTGGACGCCGAGACGTTCACGGCCATCACCCGCGTCCCTCGCAGCTTCGACCGCGTGATGGCAGGGATACGACAGGCGAAGGCGGTGGGCCTTGGTCCGGTGAAGGTCAACTGCGTTCTGCTCCGTGGATTCAACGACAGCCAGATCGAACAGTTCGCTGAGTTCTCGCGCCGCGAAGGCGTCATCGTGCGTTTTATCGAGTTCATGCCGCTTGAAGAAGATCGCAGCTGGAAGCCGGAGACCGTGATTCCCATGGACGAGGTGGTGGGACGGCTCAACGCATACCGTCCCTTGGTGGAGCTTGCGCCGAACGCCGCAAGTGAGACTGCAAAAAGATTTACCTTCGACGACGGACTTGGCGAGATCGGCATCATCGCACCCGTGTCACGGCCGTTCTGCGGCCACTGCAGCCGGGTTCGGCTTACGTCGGACGGAAAGATACGAACCTGCCTGTTTTCGCAGAGCGACCACGACCTTTATGGAGAAATAGTGCGAGGTGGAACCGATGGGGACCTCAATGCGTATATTCGCAAAGTAGTCATGCGGAAAGAAGCGCGTCACCACATTGGCGAACCCGATTTTGAGAAACCTTCAAGGAATATGGTTCACATTGGCGGATAACAGAATTCTCGGTACGATGAAGTCCTCAAGTCTTCGTAAAAATTTTGGCTGATAGATTTACTCCTGAATTCTGTCGACAGATGCCTCCCCGAATCTTGCCGACGGATTTACCCCTGAAGTTACTGACAAATTTACTTCTGGATAAGTAGTGCGCTCTCTTGAGGTGCAGTGAGTGAGAGACAAGCGGAAGTTTGAAGTAATCGAAAGCCGCCAGCTCGACCACCTTCGGGTGTTCCACGACGTAGCTCGCTCGCTGACGACCAGCCTGGAACTCGAAGAGATCCTGGGAGCCATCATGGAAAAGATGGCGCAGTTCTTCGGGCCGGAGCGATGGTCGATGATGATGGTCGACGAAGCGTCAAACGAACTCTACTACGCCATCGCCGTTGGTCAGGATGCAGCGAGCCTCAAAGGTCTGCGCGTGCCGATGGGCGAGGGCGTCGCCGGATGGGTCGCCGCGACCGGAAATCCACTCATCGTTCCCGACGTTGTTCTCGATCCTCAATGGTCCAAGTTTGCCGCCGCGCATCCCGAATTGGGAATCCAGTCCATCGCCTGCATTCCCGTGCGCGCCGCCAACAAAACGCTGGGCGTCATTCAGTTATTGAACAGCAAGCTCGACCTGATGTCCGAGTATTCGATCTCGTTCCTGCGCATCCTGTGCGACTACGCGGCGATTGCGATCCAGAATGCGAAGTCGGTGACGCTGATCCAGGAGCTCACCATTACCGACGACGTCACCGGCCTGTTCAACGCGCGGCACCTCTACACGCTGCTGGATGACGAGGTAGCGAAAGGCAAAGTCTTCAGCCTGATGTTCATGGACCTTGACCGCTTCAAGTCGGTGAACGATACGCACGGCCATCTGATCGGAAGCCGTCTGCTGGCCGAAGCGGGCGGTCTATTGAAGCGCTCGATCGGACCGGACAACGCAGCCTTCCGCTATGGCGGGGACGAGTTTGTGGTGCTGTTCCCTGGTTTGACCAAGTTTGCGGCAACGGCAGCCACCATGACGATCTATCAGGATCTGCAATCCGCGCGTTTTCTTGAGGGCGCGGGCCTTTCGCTGCGTCTCACAGGAAGCTTCGGACTGGCGACCTATCCCGAAGACGGGAACACGGTGCCTACCATCCTGCGCTCCGCCGACACCATGATGTACGAGGCTAAATCGACACGCAACAACATCGCCGTGGTCGGCAAGGGGCTGCTGATGGATCGCGTTGCGCTCGCAGGCGTGCGCGACGAGCGCTAGTTTTTGTCAAGCCCCCATGGCATCGAAAATCACGACTTACAGCTCGGTAAAACATTTGCAATGAGAGACTTGGCTAGTAGAAAATAAACTCCGGAAAACTGCAAAACAGTTAGATCCAATTTGTTAAACTGGAAACAGCCTAAAAATAAGTTAAGCCCAGCAACAGTGCGGAGCTTT
>NZ_DATKQC010000291.1:0-4325 GCF_035532915.1 Edaphobacter sp. | reverse complement strand
AGCCGCGAATTGCCGTCTGGGTCGATGCGCGATATGGAGCAGCTTCACGTCGGTCATCCGGAGGCAGAACAGAGAGCCTATGCCAGACAGTTGCTTTCGCGCCTTTCGCCAACCGCACAATCGGTCTTCGACTGGCGCTGGCTCGGATATTCGTGGCGGGAGATCGGTGGAAAACTGGAGATGGACCACAGCGCGGTGCGTCGTGCATACTTTCAAGAATTGGGGTTGGTGGTCCGCAGTCTTTCCCCTTCTGGAGAGTCCCCAAAATGCGGCTGAGTTGGAGTTGGCCCTCGCGCACCGAGGACCGTTTTGAATTGTGGCTTGCGCAGCGCCACGAGGAGCGAGTGCTCGCCGGCGAAACGACTCCTGTCGGTCCGTGCCCTGATGAGGCCTTCCTCCGGGATCTGGCTCGAAGAGCGAAGCGGATCGTGTTGTCAGACCCGAGAGTCGCGCACGCGGCGAACTGTCCCATGTGCATGAGCCGACTGCTTGTCTTCCGGCAGGAAAGTCGCTCGCGCCGGCGAAAACTGACGCTCGTAAGCGCAGTAGTCCTCTGCTCCGTGATCGGCGCGGCCGTCATTACGGTCGCTCGCTATGGAATGCACCGGCAACTTCCATCGGCGAATGTGGCCGTTCGATCCGAAGCGGTAAACCTGTGGAATGCTGGTACGATCCGAGGCAACCAGCCCGGCTCGCTGCAATCTGTGTTTTTGCCGGCTGCAGTGGTTAGGGTTACGATCATCCTTCCGCGCTTCAGCCCTCCCGGCCAATACGCCGTGGCCGTTACGCAGGATCAGAACGGAAATGGCGTCGTGGCCCAGAGAAGCGCGCTGGCGACGATCAATGGCGACCACGAATCAGTGTCCGTTGAATTGGACCTGCGGGCGGCCAAGGCGGGAGCCTATTTTCTAGCAACGACCCACGAACAGGATCAGGCGTCGTACTACTATCCTTTGCAAATCAAGTAGACAGCCCTCTACGGCCACTCAACTCCCGACTCCGCAGCGATCCAGGCATTTGTTTCGGAAACCGGCTCAAACACTCGATGGATGCGAATCCAGGTTGGCAGCAAATAAGGTTCGCGTGTGAGCAATTCAGGAGACGCTGGCCGACTTCAGAGTACTAATCCTTGAATCGCGCAACAGCGCCGCTTCACCACAGCATCAAATCGGCATTACTGGAAGGGCCTTCGCTTCACCAGCATAGCCGTCCTGCTTTTCGTCCGAGTGATACAGAAAGAGGTGGCCAGCGGCTTCAAGAGACGTGAATGCTTCCGACCTCGCTAGAACAATCGTGCGGATCGGAGACTTCCAGTCGCATGTGATGAACATCTGCACATGAGCGACGCAACCACCAGGTCGTATCTCCGCCGCGATAACGTGTGCTCTCCATCCATCTGGTGGCGTTAGGCCGTTCGCAATTGTACTGAGGAGAGGGGTCTTTCTCTCCGTGATAAAACTGCTCGCGCGACCCTGCGAGTCATCAATGTCCTCTGCGATGAACTGACGAATATCCGCGAAACATCCCTCACGTCCAGTGAAACGAGAAAATTGACTGAGAAAGTAGTGGAATCCGAGCTTTGCAAAGGCGCGATGATAGCGTTCGGTCACCTGAAATTTGAGCACAGGGCGTTCGATGACGTTGCTCATTAACGTTCCTTCCGAAAACGTCGCATTCGGCCACGCCTGCTGAATCAGAGGCTCGATCCATTCTCGTTCGTGCGGATGAGACGCTAGAGCGACATCGCATGGCGTAGTGATTTGGCAATGGTCATAAGCAACTCGAAGTTCTTCAAGCGTCATCTTTGGGTTAAGCGGTATGTCGTGAAGAACCTTTCTGCTCTCCTTCTCAATGAAACTGATGGCGCACAATTGCGTCGCTTGACCCCTGCCGATTTCGACGCTGACTTCTCGTCCAGCTACTCGATCAAATGTTCTGGCTTCAATACGCTTGCCACCTGCGCTGCCTCGCATGAACGGATTCACCGAGTCATGCTCTTTGCGGCCGACAACACCGTAATACTTCCGAAAGAAACCCTCTACTCCACAGCGTGCCAATTGCTCATCGAGCACACCAAGCCTATTGTTGTTGCAATTCGAACAGAGACGATCCGGTAGCATTGGCGCATTTCTAAAACACCCAAAGGCCGCTGGGAGAACGTGCTCAGTCGAACCCACAGGATTCGCGCAGTAGAGGCAAGTAAGCTTCACCCTCCCATCGAGTTGCTTCCTCAGCGTTTCGGGCATGTCGTATTTCATACTGTTCCGTTCAGCGGCGCAGTCCATAGGCTCCACTCTATGGCTCGCGGCGTGGATTGTACTTAGAGTATGCCCGACCTTTTGTTCAATGAAAAGTCTGCGCTCTAGCTGGGCGCTTGAAGGCGGTTCAACGGCGATGTTGATCACCGGAGGCTGGCCGACTTACGAAAAGTAATCATCCCGGCCGGATCTGTCGTGCATTCTCGGGTCTCAGGATCGGAAACTGGGGCACCCGAGGTTTGAGATGGAACCGGTATCCCGAAACCTGGGCCGCCCGCCCGTGTAGACTTCTCCCAAAGGGATCAAAGCGATCGGTGGAGGCTATCAGGGCATGCACCTTGCTTACTTTGATGAGACGGGAATCGATGGGTACAGTTCGGTTGTGATGTTCGGTGCGCTCATCGTTCCCACAGGGAAATTCGGAGCCGCTTCCGTAATGCATCACAATGCTTTACGACAGATTCTTCCGACGGGTGACCTGGATGATTTTCAGGAATTTCATGCGTCAGCGCTATATCACGGCAAGAAACCTTTTGAGGGGATTGATGAGCCAAAGCGATTCTTGGCGATATTGACCCTCCTAGCTGCGGTACGTGCAGAGAATATGCCTTTCATCTATGCGGCGATTGATCGTAGAGAGTTCGCAGCGACCCATCCGCCGCCGTTTGGGGCGAGCAAGCCTCTACATGCTGCTTTTCATGCGTGCTTGTTGGGGGTCGAAGAGTGGGCGACCGAGAATCATTCTCGTCCGCATACCCCACCAGATACGAAGGTTCTGGACTGGCAAGACACTTATCTGTGCATCTTAGATGATTGCGAAAACAATAATTTGAAGAACGAATACCGCAGAACCTATCGGACCTTGCGGAGCAAACACCCGTTCGCTGGGATTCCGAGCCATCGCTTATGGCACGCCCATGACGATATGTTCTTTGCCGATTCGACTGATAGTTTAGGTCTTCAGATATCAGACCTATGTAACTACTTCGTCCGACTACACCTGGAAGGCATTGCGGAGAAAAACGGAGTACTGCAATTGGACGGCATGGCGGAGAAGAACGCATTTTACGAGCTGATTTCTCCGCAAGTGATCTGCGCAAAGCCATCGCCGGAATGGCAGAAATATGGTCATTTGTTTCGTAAGCATGACGACATCCCCCATCGACGGGAATGAGCAAGTCGCTCATTAACAGCTGGTTACGCGCGGTTCTTTGGATTACTCCCGGCAAACGCCGATGTAGCCGGGAGGGATTTTCGATTGTTGCATAATCTCGCTCGCGCCCGCTGAGCACTCTAGCATCCGATTGATGGATGAAGCTCTCCCCGCCTCGCGTTGCTGTCGAATGACGGCCAAACCTGGAAATGAGCCCTACAACGGGTATCAACAGGCCGTTCAACTGACACGTGCTGCGTGATGACCCCGAATCCATTTGACGACGTGTTCAAGTTGGCCGTCCACCCTCTCCCGTCGTTCGCGCCAATTGAACTCGAACAGTTCGTCTGGTTCCATCGGCGTTCCCTCCAGCACCAGCCCGTTCCATGTGTAGTACGCCCCTGCGGGCATCGCCAACCGAAATCCCTTGCCGACTTTGACGGAAGTTGCGGAGAGGAGTCGACCAGCCGTTTTCTCTCCGACAATTGTGGCGAGCTGGTTCTCTCGTGCAAACGCGACAATCATTTCCGCGGCGCTTGCGGTGTGGCGGTTCACCAGGAGAACGACCCTCCCGTGAAATGATTTCTCGCCCAACCCCTCGGTTTGAAGCACAATGGGCTTTTTCATCATCATTGCAGGCCCAAACTGCAAGGCAAGCCGCCACAGGGTCTTGGTTGAAGACGGGATTTGTGAGAATCGATTGAAACTGTGCTTCTCTGATTCGAGATTGGCTGTGACGCGGCGCCTGTCGAGTGCAAATCCAACCGGGACTGTGCCCGGTGTGATCATGCTCATTACACGAAGCGCGCCGATCCCTCCGCCGGTGTTGCCACGCAGGTCGATGATCAGGCTATCAATTCTGCCAAGTTCCTCCACGGCGCGGGAGATCTCGTTCGCAACCTCGACCCCAATCA
>NZ_DATKQC010000290.1:0-2474 GCF_035532915.1 Edaphobacter sp. | reverse complement strand
AGGCACCTGCCCGGAGTCGAGCGATTCAGGTTCCACCTGGACCGGGCTGTTCCTCCGGAGGTGGCAGCCGAGCTGGCCAGAGACGCTCAGCGGCCTTCTCAAAACGCGGTTCCAAATCCAGCGTCGCAAGGCATCGTGATCCCTGCCCATCACCGGACTCTCACCGGGGGCACGAATGGCACTCTGCGGTTTCGCGATGGCGGCATCGATTACGTGACCAATGCTGCTGGCGATAGCCGCAGCTGGCGCTGGGCCGACCTTCAAACCCTGTCCAACCCCGATCCTTATCACCTGTTGATCTTTGGGTACCGGGACACGTAAACCTTCGACCTTAAAAAGCCTTTGTCACAACCCATGTACTACCGCCTGATCGATGCGGTAGACGCAAACAATGGGGCCGAGCCTGAACGGAGTCCAAATGTTCAAGCTCCCGAGAGTTCGGTGAACCATGGACGGGGAGCCGGCGATGAATAGAATCGTTATGCGTCAAAGCGGACCTTGGCTTGGAACGCTCTTGCTTTTCGCTTACATCCTGTTTGCGCATGCAACGGCTTTGGCTCAAGCTCTGTCGCCTGCACCGCAAGCGCCTTCGGTGGACCCGCAGAATGGCCGGCAGGTCCTCCTGCTCGACGATGTCATTCAGGAAGCCCTCAACAAGAATCCCGAAGCGCAGAGCGCGCTTCACGCGGTGAAGGCGCTGGAGAGACGCGTGCCGCAAGCGAAGGCGCTGCCAGACCCAGTAGCTTCTGTCGGATGGGCAGGCAATCTGGCGCCGTTCAGTGTGATGCAGGGCGACAATTCAAGCTACCGCGGCGTGACCGTCTCCGAGCAGTTCCCCTATCCGGGCAAGTTGAAGCTGCGCGGCGAAATGGCGAGCAAAGAGGCCGACGCAGCGCAAGCCGATTATGAGGCTGTGCGGCGGAGAGTGACGGTTGAAGTCAAAGCCGCGTACTACGACTACTTCTACTTTGACAGAGCCATCCAGACAACAAACAGGAACAAGGATCTTCTCGAAAAGTTGTCGAAGATTGCCGAGGCGCGTTACCGCGTCGGCAAGGCCACGCAACAGGATGTGTTGCGATCGCAGGTGGAGATATCCCTGCTGATCGAAAAGCTCACCGTGCTCGAACAACAACGGGAAACGGCGCAAGCCAGGATCAATGTGTTTCTCGTCCGCTCACCTGAGTCTCCGTTGCCGCCGGCCGCCAATGTCGATCCGGCAACCATCCGGTATTCGCTCGACGAGTTGTACGCTCTCGCCGGGGCCAATGACACCGGCGTACTTCGCAATCAAAGGATGGTGGAGCGGGGCCGTCTGGGCGTCGCTTTGGCGCAGAAAGAGTACCGCCCGGACATCGGGGTTGGGTACATGTATCAGCAGCGCTCGGGATTGCCGGATATGAATGGGGTCACCTTTAGCGTGAATATTCCCGTCTTCTTCAAGAGCAAGCAGCGACAGGGCGTGGCCGAAGCCAGCGAAGATCTCATCAGCGCAGAAAAGGCGCGCGATAACCGGCTGAACGAAGTCCGGTTTGAGCTGAAGCAGCAATACCTTGCGGCGAAAGCGTCGGAACGGCTGTTCACTCTCTACGCCAAAGGAATCGTTCCTCAGTCGTCCCTGGCTCTGGAATCTTCGATGGCCTCGTATCAGGTAGGCAACGTGGACTTCCTTTCGTTGATAGCCAACTTTACGACGCTTCTGGATTACGAAACGGACTACTACAGGCAACTGGCCGACTACCAGACGGCCTTGGCCCGCATTGAGAGTCTTACCGGCTCCGATGTGACTGGTCCGGCGGTCCCCACATTACCGGCATCCATCGTTCACCCGGATCAGGAGGCAAAATAGATGCCCACCCACGGCACCGATAAGCCATTGCCTCCCTTGATTCGCGGCGCACACTTCCGCGGAGAATCGATAATCCGGTTGGTTCTTGATCTGCACAGCTTCCTTTCCGGGAAGCATAGGAGCTATGAGCTATGAGACTCTCACCGAAAAAGATCGTTCTTGGCATCCTGCTCGTTGTAACGCTTGCACTGGTGTATGCCGTGGCAACACATCGCTGGCTCTTCGGCCATGCGGGAAGAGTAAAAGCTACTTCCACAAACGCAGGTAGAGAGCGGAAAGTCCTCTTCTGGTACGACGCCATGGACCCCCAGCACCATTACAACCAGCCCGGCAAAGCTCCGGACGGAATGGACCTTGTTCCGCAATATGCGGAGCAGACGGCGCCGCCAGCAGGGCAGACGAGCAGCTCGCCGTCCTCGAGTATGGCCAAGATGCCAATGGGGACAGTCACGATTTCGCCGGAGAAACAAGTGCTGGCAGGCGTGCGCACGGGGATTGTCGAGCGCAAGCCGCTGGTTCGCGACATTCGCACCACGGCACAGATCGTTGTGGATGATACGAGGATCGCCCATATCCACGTAAAAGTGGCTGGATATATCGATAAGGTGTACGTCGATTTCGTGGG
>NZ_DATKQC010000289.1:0-7580 GCF_035532915.1 Edaphobacter sp. | reverse complement strand
GCCGGTTCCCGGCCCGGCATCGAACGGAAATCGAATGCAACCGGGACGCTGTGCGACTCTGTGCAGCATCCGTTCGTGTTGGGTTCGAGTTACTAAATCTCGCCCATAACCTGGCTCATGCGGGACCGCTTGACCAGGCTGTCGAGCAGAATCACGAGCGCCTTCTGATCCTCGTCGGAGAGCTGATCGACCTTGCTGTAGAGGCGGTGCAGTTCCGGGTTATGAATCTTGGCATCGTCGTCGATGTCCTTGCGTCCGGCCAGCTGGTCGAGGGTGACATCCAAGATGTCTGCCAGCTTGACAACTGTGGCAAAGACGGGCACGGCATCTCCGTTCTCCCAGCGGGTGTAAACACGGGGGCTGACGCCGAGCAGTTCGGCCACGCGCGTCTGCGTGATCTTGCGAGCCTTGCGTAGTTGCCTGAGCCGTTCGTGAAAATCCGTCATGTTCCAATCCGGCGGGAAATGCTGAACCAGGCTCATCGTAAGACCCTCTCTCAAAAATCCTGCTTGAATATGTCTACAATGTCAATGTAGATTATGACTCTATAGTCAGTTGACAGGTTTTTTCAAGGAGGCCCGATGGCAGGCAGATACGACCCGGAGAAAGAGCGGTTGAAGCGGGAGGTGTCGATCCAGCGGCTGGCCGAGGCGCGGGGGATCAAGTTGCATCGCAGCGGCAAGGAACTGATCGGCCTGTGCCCGTTCCACGACGACCGCAATCCCAGCCTGAACATCGATCCGGTGGCGAATGTGTGGCACTGCAAGGGGGCGTGCGGCGAGGGCGGCGACGTGATCCGCTGGGTAGCGCGGTCCGAGGGCGTCAGCGATGCGCATGCCATCGCGCTGCTGAAAAGAGACTATGCGCCCTCTACCGGGCCGGTGGTGAAAATAGCCACGATCCCCAAGCTGCCCTGCCCGGTGACGCTGGGGGCCGACGACCGGACGGTGATGCGGGAGGTAGTCAGGTTCTACGCCGACACGCTGCGGGACACGGCGGACGCGAAGCGTTATCTCGAAAAGCGTGGCCTCAGATCGTCGGAGCTGGTCGAGCGGTTCCGGCTGGGGTTCAGCGACCGGATGCTGGGCCCGGCCCTGCCGGATAAGAACCGCCGCGCGGGAGCGGAGATACGTCAGCAGTTGGAGCGGCTGGGCGTCTTCCGCGCGAGCGGGCACGAGCATCTGCGTGGTTCGCTGGTTATCCCGGTGTTGAATCTCGACGGCGACGTGGTGCAGTTGTATGGGCGGAAGATCAACGACAATCTGCGCGGCGGGACGGATTACCACCTGTACCTGCCGGGGCCGATGCGCGGTGTGTGGAATGAAGAAGCCCTCGTTGCCACGAAAGAAATCATCCTCTGCGAAGCCCTGATCGACGCGATGACTTTTTGGTGCGCGGGGTATCGCCAGGTGACGGCCAGCTACGGGGTGAACGGCTTCACCAAGGACCACAGAGCCGCGTTCGAGCGGCACGGAATCGAGCGCGTGTACATCGCTTACGACGGCGATGAGGCGGGCAACAAAGCCGCCGTGAAGCTGGCCGACGAGCTGATGCAAAGGGGCGTCGAGTGCTTCCGCGTGGAGTTCCCCAAAGGCATGGACGCGAACGAGTACGCGCACACGACGCAGCCCGCAACCAAGCTGTTCGGCCTCTTGTTGAACCGCGCGACGTGGCTGGGCAAAGGGCCGAAACCTGCGAGCCGTGTGGCCGTTCCGGTGATCGTTCCCGAGCCGCAGTCAGCGCCGCCGTTACCGGCGGCGCCGGCAGCAGAAGAGACGGCAGCTAAAGAAAAAATCAGCGCGGCAAAAGAGCCTGAGGCAGCGCCAGAGTCACAGCCTGTAGCAAAGCCGATTATCGAAACGATCCCTTCCGCAGTCAGTGAAACTCCTCAGCCACAGCCGCAGAGAGTTTTTTCCTTAGCTGCCGAAGCGGTGCCGGTTGCGCAGATGCCGCTTCGGTCCAACGCCATCGATGCGCCTGTGGAGATGCGCGGCGAAGACATCGTGTTGCGCTACGGAGACCGCGAGTACCGCGTGCGCGGCCTCAACAAGAACACAAGCCCAACGGCACTGCAAGTGAACCTTCGCGTGTTGGGACTGAACGCGCATGGGGATATGGCCATGCACGTGGACAAGCTGGACCTTGAAGCCTCGCGGCCTCGCGCGGCGTTCATCAAGCAAGCCGCCGAAGAGCTGGGCGTCAAGGAAGACGTGATCCGCCACGACCTGGGCCGGTTGATCCTGAAGCTCGAGATACTGCGCGACGAGCAGATCGCGCGAGCACTTGCGCCCGAGGAGCCGGTGTACGCGATGAGCGAGGAGGAGCGCGAAGCCGCAATCAACCTGCTGCGCGATCCGCGCCTGGTTGAGCGCATCGTCGAGGACTTCGCCGAGTGCGGTGTTGTGGGCGAGGAGACCAACAAACTCGTTGGTTACCTGGGCATCGTGTCGCGGCATCTCTCCGATCCGCTGGCCGTGCTCGTGCAGTCCAGTTCCGCTGCGGGCAAAAGCTCGCTGATGGATGCGGTGCTGGCCTTCGTGCCCGAAGAACAGAAGGTGCAATACTCCGCGATGACGGGCCGGTCGCTGTTTTACATGGGCGAGACGGACCTGAAGCACAAGGTGCTGGCCATCGCGGAAGAAGAGGGCGCGAGCCAGGCTTCGTATGCGCTGAAGCTGTTGCAGAGCGAGCACAAGCTGAGCATCGCATCGACGGGCAAAGACCCGGTGAGCGGCAAGCTCATCACGCACGAATACAAAGTTGAAGGCCCGGTCATGATCTTCTTCACGACGACGGCAATGGAGATCGATGAAGAGCTGTTGAATCGCTGCATCGTGCTTACGGTGAACGAAGACCGCGAACAGACGCAGGCCATCCACCGGATACAGAGAGCATCGCAAACACTCGCGGGCCTATTGCGCCGCAAAGACCGCGAGGAGCTGCGCAAGCTGCATCAGAACGCGCAGCGGCTGCTGCGGCCTCTCGAAGTCGTCAACGAACTAGCGCCGGAGCTGAGCTTCCCGGACTCGATGACCAGGACGCGGCGCGATCACGCCAAGTTCCTTGCGCTGATCCGCAGTATCGCTCTGCTTCATCAATGGCAGCGCGAAGTGAAGACGGGCGTGCATCGCGGCAAGGCCTTCGAGTACATCGAGGCTACGAGCGACGATGTGAAGCTGGCCAAGAAGATCATCGAGGAAGTGATGGGCCGCTCGCTCGACGACATGCCGGTGCAGACGCGCAAGCTGCTGTTGATGGTCGATGGGATGGTCCGGGGCGAGTGCGATCGGCAGCAGATCGAATGCAGTGAATACCGCTTCTCTCGGCGCGACGTGCGGGCCTTCACGCGCTGGAGCGACTCGCAACTGAAGCGGCATCTGGGGCGGCTCGAAGAGCTTGAATACCTGATCGTGCATCGCGGCGGGAGGGGCCAGAGCTTCGTCTACGAGCTGTTCTTCGATGGAGCGGCGGAAGCGTCCCAGTCCTCACTGCTGGGGATGGAACACAGCTACGATGGCGAGAAGTCCGGGGTAGAAGGCCCGAAGTCCGGGCCAAGTCCGGCCCAGGTCCGGGGGATGTCTGGGAGTGGTACGGGGAATGAATCGCCAATATCCATGCGGCCTTCAGGCTCTTTTTACGGAAATGGTCTGAAAAACACTACTAAGGAAACAGCAGAAGAAAATCCGGTCGTAGTTGTGCCGCCGCGTGTGAACGGTGCGGCTCATGGCGGGGGTGCTCGATGGCCCGCGTGACGAAGAAGCGCAAGCCGCAGGCCGCACCGGCAACGCCGTTGGATGCCTTGATGCGCGAGCATCTACTCGCGCTCCAGGTGCAGAACTACTCCGAGTTCACAGTGAAGGGCCGCGAGGGTCACATCCGGTTCTTCCTCGAATGGCTGAAGGAGCGCGGCATCACCGATCCCATCGACGTGACGCGGCCCGTGCTCGAACGCTATCAGCGTCACTTGTTTTACGCGCGCAAGAAGAACGGCGAGCCGTTGAGCTTCAGTTCGCAGCACGCGCGTCTTGTGCCGTTGCGCGTGTGGTTCCGCTGGATGACGAAGCAGAATCGCATCCTGCACAATCCGGCCTCGGAGCTGGAGCTGCCACGGCTCGGCCGCTCGCTGCCCAAGGTGATCCTGTCGGCCCAGGAGGTCGAGCAGATCATGACGCTGTGCGACATCGAGGAGCCTATCGGACTGCGTGATCGCGCGATCCTGGAGCTGCTGTACTCGACGGGAATGCGGCGACTTGAAATCGTGCGCGTGAAACTCTACGACCTGCAACTCGACCGCGGCCTCATCCTCATCAATCAGGGCAAGGGCAGCAAGGACCGCTATGTGCCTGTCGGTGCGCGTGCCGCCGCGTGGCTTCAGAAGTACATCGTCGAGGGACGACCGCAGCTTGCCGCCGAACCCGACGACATGACAGTGTTCCTTACAGCGCAGGGTGAGCCGTTCAGCCGCGATCATCTGACCTTCGTTGTGAAAGAGCGCATCGCGGCAGCGAAGCTGGGCAAGGGCGGCGCGTGTCACTTGTTCCGCCACACGATGGCCACGCTGATGCACGAGAATGGAGCCGACATCCGCCACATCCAGGCCATCCTTGGACATGAGGACATCAAGACCACGCAGATCTATACGCAGGTCGCGATCCGGGCCCTGCAGCAGATCCACGCGGCCACACATCCGGCAGAGGCCCGCAGCGTGACCCAGGCGGCACGCACAGCAGCCGAGCGGGAGGGCTTGTTGGCGGCGCTCACAGCCGAGGAAGACGACGACCAGGAACCGGGCAGCTAAGGAAAATACAGCACAGTGCTGTATCGCTGCTTCCGTCCTGGCTGTGCGAAAAAATCTTCAACAAGGGGCTTGACAGGGTTTTGCGAAAAAACCGATTCAGAGCCGAAATATACGTCTCGCGTATATCCGGAGGCACGCTCAAAGAGACCGCTCCAGGGCGAAGAAAATGCTTGACAGGTTTTTGCAAAAGCAGCTTCCAGCTAAGAAAAAACAGGAATGAGGGTATCATCGTGAATATGGCAACGATCCACATCTCGGAAGCCGACGCCGCCCGCGACTTCGCCGGTCTGATGGCCCACGTGCGTGCCGGTGCGGAGATCGTCATCGAGTCCGATGCTGCGCCGGTCGCAGTGCTGCGCACGGCAACGCCGCCGCGCCGCTCCATCGAAGAGTGCATCGCGCTGTTGCCGGAAGACTCCCCGGCGATCATCGACGAGGACTTCGCCCGCGACGTTCAAGAAGCAGTGGCCGCACACCGGGAGCCGCTGAATCCTCCGGCATGGGACTGATCCTCGACTCCAGCGTCTTAATCGCGGCAGAGCGCAAGGGTAGAAACGCCCGCCAGGCTCTGGCCGAAATCGCCCTGCGCGCCGCAGGCGAAGACGTGGCCCTGTCGGTCGTCACGGTGCTTGAACTGGCGCACGGAGCGGCCCGCGCCAACACGCCCGAACGCAAGGCAACCAGGCAGCAGTTCATCCGCGAACTGATGGCCGCAATCCCCGTGCATCCGGTCTCGGCTTCGGTCGCTCTGAGGGCCGGACAGATCGACGGAGAGAGCATGGCCAGGGGCGTCACTCTGCCGCTCTCCGACCTGCTGATCGCAGTCACTGCGCTTGACCTTGGCTACCGTGTTGCCACCGGCAATGTGCGCCACTTCCAGGCCGTTCCCGGCGTCTCCGTGGTTCCGTTCTGAGCTGAGGAGAGCTTTTTCTTTTAGCCGCGCTTTTAGCTGCTGATCGGGGCCGCAATCGGGCCCCGATTGCAGGTCTGATCCGGCCATCAATCGATCTGGAATAGCCTTCCCAACGACAGCTCATCCCCAGGGGAAAGCCGGTACAATCGGGGCACCGATGCAACTGGCTTCCGGCGTGTTCCCTGGCTCGAATCCCGCCTCTGCTGCGATGCCGCAGCTAGCCGCAAACTCACGTCGGGGCTTCGGACTTCTTGCCAGCACTTCGCAACTCGGTTCCGGCTTCGCTATCTCCAGCAGCACGTTGGGCTTCAGCGAATCGTTGTACGACGGCGATGTCAGGCCACGTAGTACCGGCAAAGAACGGGACACCGAATCGGGAAACGACTACTTCGGGGCTCGATACTATGCCAGCAGCATGGGACGCTTCCTAAGCCCCGATTGGTCGGCGAAAGTCGAGCCGGTGCCGTACGCAAAACTGGATGATCCGCAGAGCCTGAACCTGTATTCGTACACACGAAATAATCCCATGACTAGGAACGACTTTGACGGACACACACCGGAGGACCGAGTCAAAAAAGCATTAGAGCTCAGTAAAGAAGACATCAGCTATAAATTTGGCGGAGGGCATGCAAAAAATGCGGATCCGAAGTCGGGTCTAGATTGTTCGGGAATGACGAACACGGTGTTCAAATCTGACCCCGATAACAAACTCACTTTTGCAGACTCCAAGGGAAACTTTACAGCTGCCTCAGAGAAGAGCACTTTACAGGAAAAAGGTGAATTCAGCAGCAAGCTCACCGATGCGCGTCCTGGAGATGCGATCTTCTTTGCAAAGGGCAAAAGCGTTGACCACACCGGGGTGGTGACATCGATTGACAGCAAAGGCAGAATTCATTTTGTTGACGCTCCGCACCACGGAGCGAAAGTTCGCGAGAACATTCTCTACAACGGCAAATATGGAAGTGAGAGTTTTGCGGGAGTTGGTAGACCGAAGGAGGCCCAAAAGTGAACGGCATCGCTGGCGGACTCGGAGGAAAGCAAATGAAGGATTGGGGCAATGCTAAGTTCATTCGCAGTACCACAGTCACTATTTTGCTACTAACACTACTTAGTACAGCGGCAACCTGCCAAACGGCCGTCCAAGAATTCAGAATATCCGATCTGACACGGACAACCGCCAGCGAACCCGGACTGAAGGAGTGCCTGAGAGAAGGCCAAAGGATCCTTGGCGAAAATGCAGAAGTTCTGAAATGTGGTTTTCTCAACCAAGCAGATGTTTTGGAGAGCGTTGCAGCGCTAAAGCGACCACCATTTCGGGTGGGTGACCGCTCGATTGTATCTCGACTCGTGATACTTCGTAAGGAGCCTTCAGGTTGGCGAACCGCGCTGAACGTCTCCAGGGAGATCCAGAATGGAGCCGGCTTTTTGGGAATTGACTATTTAGATGACGCCAGTCCGTATTGGGGATATTCGGTACTGATCGAAAATCACCGCGCCGATGGAAAGCCTGCACTTGTGTTGAGCCTAGCCTACATGGCGAACGAGAACGACATGTCCGAGGTTCCCGTGGATATTACTTGGAATCCTGCGGTCCACCGGTACCAGGAGTTCAGCTTGAATTATGAACCATTTGGGTTTAAACCTGAAATCAAGAATCCGCCGCATAAGCCGTGATTCATTCTGAGGGAAACTTGGGCGCCACCTTAATTGGGCGACGTGCTCTCCGACGGCAGGTGGCCCAGTCAACCACCCAATCAATCGCCACAACCTTTGAAGAGCTGTGCCCCGTTCATCGCGTTGTTTGCGATGAGCGGGCGTTGGGTTAAGATCGTGGCCGGACGAGGATGGGGCCATGCCGAGCGGCCTGAG
>NZ_DATKQC010000288.1:0-10138 GCF_035532915.1 Edaphobacter sp. | reverse complement strand
TCTGCGGCTCGCTTGGCGCAAGGTATGCAGCGAGTACCCTGTTTCGTAGAAGTAGAGCGTCGGAAAGGCCAGTAGGTCCAATCCCGTCTCGACCAGTTTGGGATGGCAAATCACTACCTGCACGCCGGCCTTCAACTGCCGCTCGTACCAATCCTCTCGTTTGTCGGTGGCAACAGATGAGCGCAGAACAGCGACACGGATGCCTTCTCGGCGCAGCATAGCCTCCAATCGCAAGGTGACGTCCTTCTCGCCGGTATAGGTGGCATAGACCTGGCAGCGCCGTCCTTGCCGTAGTTCCTCTTTAACATCGGCGATCAGAGCGCGCTCCTTCGCGTAGAGAGCCTCCCGCGTGAGGTTCTCCGGTTCCGTCACCAGGAACTTCACATACTCCTTCGTCTGCGGATCGAAGGCCCGCGCCCAAATCTGATTGAAGTCGTAGGGATGATCGGGATAGAGCAGGAGTGTGTTGAGCAGGATGCTCATCAGGCTTTTGTTTCCGCGATGCGCTTTCATCGCGGAGCGAATATCCTCCTCCAGCTTCTCGTAAGCTTGTTGCAGGGCATCGTCCATATCGACCGAAATGACGCTCTCGTCGTATCGCGGCAGATTGTCCGAGATGTCTTCAAGCGACAGAAACGCCGTCGTGGTCATCAGGAACTTGCCGAAGAGCATCGGCGAGGCTCCGGGCTTGCGCAGAACCCGGACCGTCTTCTTGGTCGCCCTCGAACAGGCGTTGTCTGCCTCCTCCACCTTCTCGATGGTTTCGAGGACGCCGTACTGCTCCTGGAAGTCCCGCCGGCCTTGCCCTCCGTATGCGAAGCCCTCGCGCACCATGGCGTGCGGCTCCATGCGGTAGAAGATGTTGAACAGGTCGTCGGCGTAGCCGCCCATCAGAGTTCCCGTGAGCGCGATCAATCTATGTGCCGCGCGCCCGAGGACGCCAAGCCCGTTGCCTTGCGCCGTGTCGCCGGCCAGTTGGTGCAACTCGTCAGCAATGGCGAAGTCAAACCACCCGCGCATGTAGCGACCGATGTACTCGATCGGCGCCATGCGCTGAATGCGCGACCGATCAGCCTGCCACAGCGCAGAGAACCTTGTGGTCCCGCCGTGGGGCGCAGTCAGAGCCTCAGAGACCTTGAGCTTGTCGGTGAAGTCAAGCGCGGTAAGCTTCTGCATCTCCGAGTCGAGAATCGCAAGGCCGGAATCCGGATTGACGACGCCGCCTAGATTCGGACCGGACGTTGCCTTGAGATAGACGTGCTCCCAGAAGTAGCCCAGCTTGCCTTTGTCTTTGCCGGTGATGAAGAAAGTCGGCCCAGGGAAGTGCTTTCGCCATTCCTTGCGGCCCATGCGCCGCATTTCGGCCAGGCTGAGGCGCTTGCCCTCGTAAACCGTCTTGCCTTTGCTCAGCTTTACTTCGCAGATGCCGTGCGGCCGGCTGGGATCGCCGCCATTGCGCATGTCCTCGATGAGGAAAGCGCGGGCGCGCGGTATCGTCAGCAAGACCTCGCGCGCCCACTTGTGCGTGATGTGCGATGGGCACATAACCAGCGTGGTACTGGGCCGCCCATCCGCCAGCACATGGATTGTGCCCAAAGCCATATAGGTCTTGCCCGCGCCGCACTCGGCGACGATGCGCGCTGCCTTTGCCTGGCGCAGGTACTTGGCAGTCCCAGTAATGGCAAGCCCCTGAGCGGGGAGCGCCATGCGCAGAAGGGACGCTACTGCCGGAGCAATGGGATCTTTGGTGCTCTGCAGTGGAGGATAGGTTTCGAGAATGCGCGAGCCCAGTTCAGCAGCGTGGGCGCGCAGGTAATCGAACGAGGATTCCATGCGGACACCTCACAAGGGAACACTTTGGGGAGAACTTAGTCGATACTTTGGAAAGGAGATGGGAGGTGCTGGTGAAAAATGCGGAAACAGGAGACAAATTGCCGACGATTCGACAACACCCCAGGAACTCGAAAACATAGAGCAACAGAACTCTTCAATGAGCGTCACGGTCTGTCGGCGCTCTTCTGCTCAGGATTTCTTGCTCGATGCCGACTTGTACTAGGACTTGCCGGGAGTAATCTGTGTTTGCGGAAGATTTGAGGTTTCCCGGGTCTCAGATGCGAGGCCTCAGGCACCATTCATCATGTGCGGAGAAGGTCGCCGAGATCTGGGCCATCCGCCGTCCATCAGCTTCCTCGAGTTCTATACGCTCTTAGACCAAATTGCCGTACGTTAAGGCAAACCTCCCTGAGGTCAAATATGCTTTCCAATGCAGAAGCTGACAAAGTGCGCTCGGAGCTATCCCGGACTCGAGCTCGAATCGAGGAAATCGAAGGCGAGATCAAAAAAGCGGATTATGAGATTGCGCAAGTGCGGGACGAAATTGAGGAAGAGAACGACATTCGTTGTTCAAAGGACGAAAATCAAGCATTTTATTCAACAGTCTCTCGCAGCATAGCAAAGCTGGAATGGGAGCTTGACAAGCACTACGCCGCGAGACGCGAACTGATTGCCAAGTCGAAGGCGTCGCGCGAGCGCAGGGACGCGCTTTATAGAAAATTGGAGGACGGTTAACAGCGAAGCCCAAGCCCCACGCTGTTGTGGCCCAAGTCTTGATCCCGAGGCTCGGGCCACCCGCCCCGACTCTCCATTAATGATCCGCGCTTGGTAAGTGCTCTGGCGACTCTGATTAAACCGAGGACGATCGTTCGTCAGAAAGCTGACAGAGCTTTTTGTCTGAAGCCTGGGAGTTGACTGACGCTATGTAAACGATCCGCGCTTGCACCTCTCCGCTTCTGCAAAAGATAATCCAAGATACGCGTCAGGTTTGGAAGAAGCTGCAAACGGCTGAAAGGGCCAGAATCTGGACATGGGAAATATCAGCTGCTCAAAGAGATTCATGCGTGACACGATCTCGGAAGAGATCGCTCTGAAGAGCGGACTTTTGCTTACGACGAGCGAAAGTTACACAATTCTCAAGAGGCGAGGTTTCGCCGACCTCGCGATCTTTGAGGGCTCCGATGAAGATGGGATGCGTGTCAGGCCGGAAGATGTAGAAGAACTAATTCGAAACCTTCGGTATTTCATCGGAGAACTTCCCGACCCCAAACACCCAATCGCTACAAGGATCGAGCTCTGGGAGGACATGGAGAAGGATGGGGTTGATCCGCATCCTTTGATAGAAGCGTTGAAGCAGGTGGCCAGTCAAGGGAGGCAAATCATTACCATCCGAGAGTTCGCGGAGGAAATTGCTGCCATCTGCACAATTAAGCGTCCTTACGTCGATCGTTTTGCTGCCGCAATAAGCCAAACGATGGATCGCTCTGTTCAGTGGTTCCAAGTAGAGGAAATTGACACCTCTTGGGCTATTCCGCTCGGCGATCTGTTTCAGGCTGAGAACGTGCCCAGTGACCCAGAGACATATCTGGATCAAAGGTACTTGGATTTCTTGGCTCAGAACTCTGAGGATCTGCGACGGATTCATTGGCGCAACTTCGAGCGACTCACTGCCGAATTCTTCAGGCGGAAGGGATATGTAATCGAACTCGGGCCCGGAGGTGACGACGGTGGAATCGATATTCGAGTGTGGAACAGCGGCTCGGACGTGAACGGACCGCCGCTACTGTTGATTCAGTGCAAGCGGTACAAGGATAAAAACGATGTGGAGATCGAGACAGTCAAGGCGCTTTGGACTGACGTTCGTTACGAAGGAGCTCACCGAGGACTCATCGCAACAACTTCTCGTATAGCGCCCGGAGGTATCGCAGTTTCAGTGGCGCGGCGGTGGCCCTTAGGCTTCGCGCAGCATGAACAGGTTAGCAAGTGGGTAAAGCAAATGTGGCGACACTCAGTTCTCTCGAACCGACAATAACCGTTGGACGCGTGCGTACTCCAACCTCGCTAACAGCCCAATCCAATCATTGAAGCGCGTTTAAGCGGCGTAAGGCCGATGAGTACCGATAGACACCCTTGTTGCCGAGAGTGATTCTTGGTTGATGCGTGATCGCTGCATCGCTCAGTGAGCGGCTCTAAGTCTGTTTTCGGCAAAATTTAAACCTTTTCCAATTAGAGAGCGGACTATCAGGAAACTGACGGACCAGATCCTATCCATCCCTCTGTCGAAGGGCCGGAAACAGTGATGCCGACAGGGCGAATCGAGGCCAAACTATCGGTCCATTCCTCTCCGGAAAGCTCAGAAGGCGGGAACGCAGGCCATCCCCGATCCACTCAAGCATCTCCTCGGTCGTCGCGGAGATCAGTACCGGTTGGCAACCGATGCCGTCAATCTCCTCGATCCTCTTCTTTCCCTCGACGATCCCAAGGATGTGGTCTGCCCACGTCGGATCGGCAGGCAGCCCCAGGAAGCTCACCAGCGTGGCCCACGCCTCCTCGCGCCGGTATCGCAATAGGATCGTCCGCCCCGCGCTCCCATTGGTGTGGAGTTCCTGGGACACCGCGAGCAGATGGCGCACAGGATGTTTCCGGCCGGGCAGAGTGACAGCTCCCTTGTAGCAGGAGGCATGTTCGCCGAGCGATACATCCTTTGTCTCGCCGTCGGGAAAGGTCAGACTGAAGGCGGCCTTCTCGTGAACTGCCGCCGTGATCGCGCCGACATCCGAGTCGTTGCCGAAGACGCTCAGAAGATGCGCCTGCCGGTCTTCCCCTATATACCGATCGACCCGCAGGCGAATGCGGGTCGAGGCCTTTTCCGTGATGCGCACGTATTCAAGCAGCCCGAGCCGCAGGTGTGCATTCTCCATCGGCTTCGCCCTCCTTCTTCGCCGGCGTTTCAGTGAGTTTCAGTGTCCTCCCATCGGCGTAAACAAGGTACAACTCATTGGCCCACCGCTCACGGTGGTGGATGATCTCGGTGTCTCCGTCCTGTTCCACAAACGTCGTCACATGCTTGACCGAGCGCCAGCGGGCAATGTGGCGGTCGCTTCCCTGCCCAAAGACGCCATTCAGCAACCCCGCGGTACACAGGAGCCCAACATGGCCACCGTGCAGCGGCGTGATGGGACGGCCAGTTGCAACGTCCTCATGCGGCATCAGCAGCGGCGCCGCCTGTTTCCATGCGCCCGATTGCGGCAACAGGTCTTCCAACAGGTCGTAGGGAATGCCGCGATAGCTCAGCTCCGCCTCGGCGGAAGAAGGAACGGAATAGGGCAGGCACGCGCCTGGCTGCAGCTCAGCCAATCCCAGGAAGCTGCCATACAGGCCAACGCTCAAGAGCTGCCGCTTATTGTTCTCAACGGCCGCTCCTCTGACATCGCGCCGCTGGCCCAGCACCGCGATTTGCCGATACTTGACCGATTCGTCGTCTGTCATGCGAAGAACGGCGAGCTGGGTGAAGTGGGAAGCAAGGATGCCGGCGCAGTCATGCAATCGCTCGAACGGGATCACCAGGATGAGAACGCCTTCCATTGCCAGCCAGCGGTAGGTATGTTCCAGGAACACGGCCTCCATTCTGCGATTCGCGATGGAGCCGATCTCCGAGTCATAGGGCGGATTCAGGTACAGGAGCGAGAAAGATTCGAGCCGCGCAATAGCGTCAAAAGCATTCCCCTGGATAGTCTCGATGCCGTTGGCGCTCGCGATCCGCGCGCGTTCGGCGTCGAGCTCGACTCCGTAGCGGCGAACCTGCGCGTCGCTCGTGACGAGTTGCAGTGCAGTTCCTTGCCCTATGCAGGGGTCGATAACCGAAGCCCTCCCAGCGAATGAGAGCAGGGAGCGAAGTTTCACACCCTCGGCATTCGGCAATGGGTAGTAGCCCATTTTTAGGCGCGCAACATTCCGCATGGATTCACCTCACCTCGTGGAATGGAATTCTTAATAAATGCGCCCATGAGTGAGCTTCAGGTTTCCGATCTGGATGAGCGCGTTGCCCTGTTAACCAGTTGAGATCGGGATCTATGAACACAATGCGACTTGAACGTCCAGCTTCGGTCAAACCTCAGCGCTCTATGCCACGAACAAGGGTACAAAACATCGGCGATGACGCAACTGCCGGCATCGATCGGCCCATTCAAATTACATAAGCGCCCGCTGCAACAGCGGTTTCCTTCAAGCCGGTACCGATGGTGATGGCTGAAGAATGTATTGACTAAACCATAGCCATACGGTTATGGTTCTGGTGTGAAGACAGACGTTGCGAATTCCGTTTTTAGAGCTCTCGCGGACCCCACTCGCCGGGCGATTTTTGCTGAGCTGTCGAGCAAGGGCGAACAGACGGTGCATGCGCTCACAAGCTTCGCTGGCGTCTCGCAACCCGCCGTATCCAAGCATCTTTCTGTAATGAAGCGGGCGAAACTCGTGCGCCATCGGCGGAATGGGCGGGAGACGCATTACAGGGCCCAGCCCGATGCGCTGGAGCCGGTGGTGCAGTGGCTCCGTGACTACGGGGCCTTCTGGAAGGTCCGCTTCGATCGTCTGGAATCTCTGTTGGAAAGGATGGACCCGTGAACCAATCGGAAGAACAAACCCGCAGCGTCGTGATCGAGAAGATCTTTGCCCACGCGCCTGAAAAGCTGTGGCGTGCACTGACTGAACCTGCCCTCCTAACGCAGTGGCTGCTCAGTAACGACTTTCTGCCGGAGATTGGCCGAGAGTTTCAATTCAAGAATGAGCCGGTGGGAGGATGGGACGGAGTGATCGACTGTAAGGTTCTTGCGCTCGATCCGCTACAACGTCTGGCTTACTCATGGCGGGCGTTCGGCCATGAAAGCACGGTGGAATTCACACTGACTCCGGCGGACGGCGGCACGCACCTACGGATGGAGCATTCGGGCTTCCGGGCCAATCAGGAAGCTGCTTACCGAGGAGCGCAGTATGGTTGGCAGAGGTTCATTGAAAATCTCGAACGGCTGCTCAATGTGGAGGTCCAGTGAGAACGTCAAAGACAATGGTGGTTGCATTCTGGATAGTGACTGTACTGTTCTGCGTGGAGATGATCTTCACTGCATATTGGGAGTGGTTCACACCGCAGGCTGCGCAAGCGTTTGCGCGACTTGGTTTTCCGGCGGCCTCATTCCGCGTGGAACTTTCAGTGGCAAAGTTACTGGGCGTGCTTGCACTTCTGATTCCAGCTATACCGGGACGCGTGAAAGAGTGGGCCTACGCTGGTTTTGCGTTCAACCTTCTTTCGGCTCTGATCGCACATGCCTCCATTTATGACCGTCATGCAGCATTCGCGCCCTCAACGATCACGCTGTCGCTGGGGACGTGTTCGTATGTGTTGTGGAGACGGTTGGAAAGCCTGCGGCGGGCGCCGGTGCGAGCACTTTGACGTAGAGATGCCGGTTCTCTTCGCGATGATCGTTGCGCCGGGCGCGAAATCACAGGAGGTGAATTCTTGACAACAAAGGCTACGCGAAAACCAGCAGCAAACGAGACACGACGGTCAGTCCGCCATTCCCCTATGGAGCACCCACGTCATCAGTACCCCCAGGAAACCGCGGCCCTGCAAGAGCTTGCTGGGAGCTGCGGTCTCGTTGAGAAGATCAAATGGGGTAAACCGTGCTTCACGCTCGGAGATAAGAACATTGTTCTCATCCAGCGATTTAACGACTACATCGCCCTACTCTTCTTCAAGGGCGCTCTGCTGAAAGACCCTGATAAATTGCTCTTCCGGGTTGGTGAACATATGCAGGCGCCTCGCCAGCTTCGCCTCAACTCACTTGCCGACATCACACGCCTGAGCATCAGCATCAGGGCTCTCATCGAGCAGGCCATCGACCTCGAAAAGTCCGGGGCGAAGGTCGAGCTCAAAAAGGCTTCGGAGCTTAAAGTGCCCGAAGAGTTGCAAACAAGGCTCGATATGGAGCCCGCCTTGAACAAAGCCTTCGCTGCTCTCACTCCCGGTCGACAGAGGGGCTACATCTACCAGATTGCCGCTGCAAAACAATCCGCTACGCGCGCTTCCAGAGTGGATAAAGCCATTCCACGGATCTTCGCTGGCAAAGGGCTCAACGACTAACTTACGGCTGGTTTGGCTTCTCGGGGCGCAGGAATGCGTCTGGATTGTTGCCTAATCTCCGAGTATCAAATCGAGGCTCGCATCAGCCTGACCGCTATGCGGCCAATGCGAGCGCAGGAACCGGGCCTGGGTCCCACGGCCCTGGGATCAAGGGAGCCATTCGGATGATCCTCTCCGATCCGCAGAGACCGCACCGCTGCTTGGCCGAGGACGAAACCATCCTGCAGTTCTCACAATAGACGGCCTTCTGCAGGGGAATTGATACAAGGCCAGGCTCCGTTCGAATCATCCGCACATTGCACATAGATCCTCCAGGTGTCGGCCGATGCCTATTTGGCTTGCGGGTCGCCGGTTTCGCGGGGTGCCTTGTCGCGTTGCTCAATCAACGACTTGTACAGGTCGGCGAGTTCATCGACCGTATCCGCCCCGCCGACTGGTTCATCTTGTCCCGATCCCAGCCATGGAAAGCGTTCTTCCAGCAAAGCCAGGACCCATTCAACGAATGTTTGAGGACGCTCCTCATCGGCTCCCATTCAAAGCTCCTTTAGCGCGGCGACTCATCCCTCAATCGGAGGAGTCGCTGCGTATGCGACCTTTTGCAGATATCAAGTCAGACAGCTCGTTGGGAAGAGGCCGAGACAAGTTCCGGAACGAGACGAATCATCTGCACCACGCATGTCATGTCTCCGCGGCGAGAGGGTGGCGGTACTTCACGACTCCTCGGCCATCAAGCGGCAGGTTGCCCGGCCAGTCCTTCGAGTTCCGAAACCAGATGCTTGAGTGCGTCGAGATTCTGGATGGTCGACATTGACCCGATGTGCAAGCGATCGAGCACGGAGACGAATTGCGTATCGCCGATCGACTCGGCCAGGGAGTGCGCCTTGCGGATTCCCCGCGAGGCCCGTTCCATCGCCTCCGCGACATTCGTCTGCAGTTGCGCGTTGGGGATGGCGTTCGCCTTCTGCGTTCGCGCGACGCGCCACAATATCTCGCCGTAAATTGGATCGCCGAGAATGCGCCGGAAGCCTTCGATCTTGCCCGTAATTCTCTGATCGATGGGCCCCCGTTGGACTGCTGCGGGGTGCGGGCCGGATGCTGGATGGTTCTTAACGGGCGCACCTGTTTTCGGTAGCGCCCATTGCGGGAGAGAGGGGAATTCGAATGGCTGCCGATGCTCATTGAGCGGGACCCACATCTCGGCGAGGTTATAAAGATAACGGCCCAGGCCGAAACAACTTGCCGACCGCTTAAAGGCCTGCGCTTCCGCTGCCGTCATCGCGTTCTGTTCATCGGCCCACTGCTCTCCGCTTCCTGTGTGAGATCCAAGCCATGCGATCGTCAGCGTGCACGTCACCAGAACTTTGCCCGTCTGGATGAGTTTGTCTTTCTTCATGCGTGTGACGGCCGATATCGTGGAGACCTCGTAGGTCCGCGTCCAGCCAGTCGGAGTGAACAGTTGGTTGAGGCGGTCCGTGTAAGCTCGCGGATCAGCATATGCAATGACCGCGCCACGGTCCCCATCCCGGGTTGTGTGCGTGACACGCCACTTGATTTCGTTCGTGTCAAAGGGCTCCGCGAGCTGTGTGAACAGAGCGTCCAGCTCTGCGTTTGTCTTGACTTCTTTGATCGCCATGGTCGTAGCTCCTCAACAAAAATGGCGCCCCGAAGAGCGCCCTGGTTCACGTTGATGCAGAAACCACGGATTAGAAAGGAATCTGATCCGGATTGAGTTCTTCGTCGCTGTACTGCTCGTCCATCTGCTGCCGCTGGTAGCTCGATCCACCGGCAGTCCTTCGAGAATCGTCTCGGTCATTGCTTTGAGCAGAGCCGCCATTCTCCCCCCGGCCGCCGCCCAGCAGCGTCAGATCATGGACGAATATCTCCGTCCAGAACCGCTTCTGCCCGGATTCCTTGTCATCCCAGGAGCGCGTCTGGATCTTGCCCTGGATGAAGAGTTGCGTGCCCTTGCTCACGTAATCCCGCACGATCTCCGCGGTCCGGCCGTAAGCGACCAAGTTGTGCCACTCTGTCCTGTCAGACCAGTTGCCCTGACGATCCTTCTCCCGGTCGGTGGTTGCGAGAGAAAAGTTGACTGCAAGTGTGCCTCCCGGTGTCGTTCCGACCTCGGGGTTCTTGCCAACGTGCCCGAGCAGAAATGTCCTGTTGACG
>NZ_DATKQC010000287.1:0-13880 GCF_035532915.1 Edaphobacter sp. | reverse complement strand
CGCAGGCGGAGGACCTGCTTTTGCGGTTGTCCTTGCTTTTGCCTGTTCTTGATCCGTGCCATCGATCAAAATCGGTGTTAAGCCTTCAATTTTTAAACAGCCGCTAAGATAGCAAGTTCACAAGAGTAGTTAACCACACATCATCCCGACCGGAGCGGAGAGACCCCTGTATTTCGCCTTTCACCCGCTTTTCCACCCGTCATGCAAATCCCAACCCATCGCCGTATCATGCAAATAGCCATGAAGCCGCGCATCGCCATCCCGCTCCCCACCAGCACTGACGCCGAGTACAACCGCATCGCCTGGCCCGTCTATGCCTCCGCCGTCGAAAAGTCCGGCGGCCATCCCGTCGAAATCCCGCTCAATCTCTCTCCCCGCCAGACCATCGACCTCATCAACACCTGCCAGGCCGTCCTTCTTCCCGGCAGCCCCGCCGACGTCAACCCGCACAAATACGGCCACGACCCCATCCCAGAGTGCAAACCCGCGGACGCGGGCCGCGAAAATGTCGACGAGCTGCTGCTTCAGGACGCCCACAACCTCTATAAACCTATCTTCGCCATCTGCTTTGGCACCCAGTCGCTCAACACCTGGCGCGGCGGAACCCTCGTCCAGCACCTCGCGCCCATGCCGGTGAACCACCCCGCCGGGCGCAGCGTGGCCATCGCCCACACCGCCGCCATTGCGCCCGACTCCGTGCTCGCCGCCATCATTCCCCCCAACGAGGCCGCCGAAGAGGCCCCCGAGCAGGAGGGCTACCTTCGCCTTCCCGTCAACTCCAGCCACCATCAGGCCATCGCCATCCCCGGCGACGGCCTGCGCGTCTCCGCCCGGTGCCCGCAGGATGGCGTGATCGAGGCAGTCGAGGGCGGCCAGACGCCGGACAGCGGCCACTTCGTCCTCGGCGTGCAGTGGCATCCCGAGCGCAGCTACGAGATCAGCGCCGCCTCCCGCGCCCTCTTCCACCGTTTCATCGCCGAAGCCAGCACCTGGACCCCGCGCCCCATCCAAACGTCAGTCTCCAGGTAAATGTTCCACGTGGAACATAAGCAGGGAACATGGAATTGAGGATTATGGATTGGCCGACAGAGTGTTCCACGTGGAACATTCTTTGATCGGTGCAGATCGGGGTTAAGCCTTCCTGCTGTGGCTGCACCCATCTGAGATACTGGAGCTTCCCATGGCCACGCTCTTCGACTCCGCAATTGCCGCCCTGCTTCAGCCCTATCTTGCGCCGCCTGCGGACCTTCTGCCCCGGCTTTCGGCGTATCTTGACCTGCTTTTGAAGTGGAACGCGCGAACCAACCTGACCGCCATCCGCGAGCCGGAGGAGATTGTGCGCCGCCACTTCGGGGAGAGCCTGTTTGCGGCCCGGCATCTGGGTGCGGAGGTCGATACCCTGCTCGATTTAGGCTCGGGGGCGGGGTTTCCCGGCGTTCCTATCGCCCTGCTGCGGCCTGAGGTGCGGGTGACGCTGGCGGAGTCGCAGAACAAGAAGGCAGCGTTTCTGCGCGAGGTGGTACGTACGCTGGGGCTTACGACCGAGGTCTGGGCCGGACGGGCTGAAGCCATGCCCACCGGGCGGCGGTTCCACACCGTGGCGCTGCGTGCCGTGGATCATATGGCCGTGGCGGTCGCTGCCGCCGAGCCGCGTGCATTGCGGCAGGTGGTTTTGCTGACCAACACGGCCAATGCTCCGGCGCTGGTGGAGTTTCGTGAGCAGAGCCGGGTGGCTATTCCGGGCTCGCAGAGCGCGTTGTTATTGATGGCTTCGCGGGGGTAATGTTCCACGTGGAACATTAGGGGTAGGGTGGGATTTGCGGCGCTTCGTAAACCCACGTCCCAGAATCGGGACATGGGGCACCCGGCGGTTGTGCTGTCCGCGAGGACGGCGGATGTTCCACGTGGAACATTGGGGCTGGGGTGAGATTTGGGGCGCTGCGTAAACCCGCGTCTCAGAATCGGGACATGGGGCACCCGACTTTATATGTGGTTTTGACTGAGGAGTTAATGTTCCACGTGGAACACTCGGGTTCAGACTGCGTGATTTCGGGTTCCTGCTCTGCTTTTTTGTTCCACGTGGAACAAAAGTTTTCCACACGGTACCACCGCTAACTCCCCTGAATATGCCCGGAATCCCGCATTCCACAAGTTCTCCACAGCGGAGGGCGCTTCTCCACACCCAGAACGATATTGCGCCCGCAGCCTATGCCCGATACCCTTTCATCTACCAAGCCATGGCTGAAAATCCTACCTCCAATAAGACCCCGCAGAGCGCACCGTCCGGTTCCAAGTCCACCCCAGAACCAGGCAGCGCGGCCAGCTCCAAGGTGCTCGCGGTCGTCAATCAGAAGGGCGGCGTGGGCAAGACGACCACTGCCATCAACCTGGCGGCGGCGCTCGCGCTCGAAGGGCTGCCGACGCTGCTGATCGATTGCGACCCCCAGGCGAACTCTACCGGCGGGCTGGGATTCGGGCGCGACGAAGAGCGCTTGAGCATCTATGACCTGCTGATGGGCCATTCTCCCGCCGACAAGATCATCGTTCCGACCGAGGTGGAGAACCTTTCGCTGGTTCCGGGGAGCAAGAACCTGATCGGCGCCAATCTCGAGCTGGTGGCGCAGGACCGCCGGGAGTATCGGCTGCGGGACGCGCTGGAGCCGGTAAGGGCGAAGTATCCCTTCATCATTCTGGACTGCCCGCCCGCGCTCGATCTGCTGACGTTGAACTCGCTGGTGGCGGCGGATGGGCTGCTTGTGCCGATGCAGGCCGAGTATTTTGCGCTGGAGGGGATCTCGGAGCTGATGTCGACGCTCGACCGGGTGACCCAGTCCTTCAATCCCAAGCTGGCGCTCGAAGGCGTGCTGCTGACAATGTATGACGACCGCACCAACCTCTCGCAGCAGGTGACGGAGAACCTGAAGGGATTTTTTGCCGACAAGCTGCTGACGACGACGATTCCGCGGAATATTCGGCTGGCCGAAGCGCCCAGCCATGGCAAGCCGGTTTCGCTGTATGACCCGAAGTCGCGCGGGGCTGAGGCTTACCGCGAGCTGGCAATGGAGCTGCTGAGCCGCAATAACATGAAGAGTCCGGAGGAGCAGCGGCGAAAGGCTGCCGCGAAGGCGGCGGCGAGTTCGCTGAAGTCGTTCCAGCAGCCGGAGAAGAAGAAAAAGTTCTGGCAGTCTTCGAAGTAGTTGCCGAAGATGGAAGGCTTACACGGATTAAAAAAGACAAGGCAACAGCAGATCCTCCCGCTTTGCGGAAGGATGACAAGCCAAGATAAGGGCTAGATGACAAGCCAAGGTAAAGACACGATGACACGCCTCGGTAAACACACGATGACAAGTCCCGGTAAAGACAAACAGAAAGCGTAAAAATATGGCAATCGCTACCACTCACGATCCTAAGCGCCGCGCTCTCGGCAAAGGCCTCGAATCTCTGCTGCCCGCACGTCCGGCAGTCGTTCCCCATATCGCCGCTACGGCTGCTGTCGAAGCGAACGGAAAGCCGCTCGAGATTCCGCTCGACCATATCGAGCGCAACCCGTTTCAGACGCGGACGCGCTTTGACGATGCGAAGCTGGCCGAGCTGGCCGCTTCGATTGCGGCGACCGGGGTGGTGCAGCCCATCCTGGTGAGGCCGCTGGGAGTGCCGAACCGCTACCAGTTGATCGCGGGCGAGCGCCGCTGGCTGGCGAGCCGCCGCGTGGGTAAGTCGACGATTCCGGCGATTGTGCGCCAGGTCTCGGATGAGCAGACGCTCGAGATCACGATTGTCGAGAATTTGCAGCGCGCCGATCTGAACCCGATGGAGCAGGCACGGGCGTATCAGCGACTGAGCCACCAGTTTCAACTGACCCAGGAGCAGATGGCGACGCGTACCGGCAAGGAGCGGGCGAGCGTGGCTAACTTCCTCCGTTTGTTGCGTTTGCCGGAGACGGTGCAGCAGAAGGTAGAGTCCGGCGATCTGAGCTTTGGCCACGCGCGGGCGCTGCTGTCGCTGGATACGGCGGAGGCGATGGCGAGCGCGGCGCAGAAGGTACTGGCGCTTTCGCTGTCCGTGCGGCAGACGGAGACGTATGTGCAGGGACTCATCAATCCCGAGGGAAAGCAGAAGAGGGCGGACAAGGCGAAGCCCGAGGTGGATCCCAATGTCCGCGAGGCGGAGGACAAGCTGCGGCGGACGCTGGGGCTGAAGGTGCAGATCGAGGACAAGAAGGGCAAGGGGCGGGTGATTATCGAGTACTCGGGGCTGGAGGATTTCGATGCGATTTTGACTGCGCTGGGCGGGACGGATTTGTAACTGATTTAGTTGCATATTGATTCGTATGCTTCGCTGCGGAATGGGAGGCGAAGGGCGGTCTTCTTTGGATGGAGTTTTGGTGATTCGAGCAAAACGCAGATTCCCTTCGGGAATGACAACAAAAGAAGGGGAATGACAGACAGGAGAAGGGCAAGGACAAGCTAGAGAAGAGTTACGCCTGAGAGGAAGGAGCTTCGAGGGCAACGGTAGTGGGCGGTAGCAGGGTTTGCAGGACAACTTCGTTGTACAGAAAGGGCTGCCGCGCCGAGCGGCGATAATGAAAGCTTCAGCACTCGAATTTCGTTTCCGCTTCCTGATTCATGCCGTCATCTTTATTCTTGGCTTCAGCGTGCCGTGGGACCGTTGGCTGCACCTGGACTCGTCCGGGCCGAATGCGCATGTGTGGGGCACGCTGTCGGCGCATCTGGCAATGCTCGCGCCGGGGACGCTTTCGATCGGCAGCGCGTTCAACCTGTTGCTTGTGCTGGGCGGGCTGTGTGCGCTGGCGAGCGCTTCGTTGCGTACGTGGGCCTCGGCGTACCTGGGGGCGGCGACGGTACAGTCGGGCAGCATGCATGGCGAGCAGATGGTGGCCGCCGGGCCTTATCGCTACTTCCGCAACCCGCTTTATCTCGGCATCTTCATCCACACGTTTGCGCTGGCGCTGTTTATGCCGCCGAGCGGTGCGGTGTTCTGCGTGATTGCGATTGCGCTGTTCGAGCTGCGGCTGATCTTCGGCGAAGAGGCGTTTCTGACGGCGAAGCTGGGAAAGCCTTATCTCGCCTATTGTGCGCGAGTGCCGCGGCTGTTTCCGGCGCTGCGGGCGCGGGTTGCGGCCTCGGCGACGACGCCGGCGTGGGGGCTCGCGTTTCTGGGCGAGATCTATATGTGGGGCGTGGTGGTGGTGTTTGCCGTGGAAGGCTATCACTACAACGCGCAGCCGATCATGCAGGGGATCGTGATCTCGCTGGGCGTGTCGATCGTGGTGCGGGCTCTGTTGCCGAAGGCGAAGGAGCCGGAGTTGACGGTCGCGAATACGGAGTAGGGGGTCCTTCCCATCCTTCGCTCTGTCACCCCAGCGAGCACAGACCGTTCGCCGGGGACCCCGACGGCTGCGAAGGATGGGGCACCCGGCGTTGGATCATGGGGAGATACTCCAGGGGCTTAAAGCCCCCGGGTTTTGTGGCTGGCTAAGAAGGCCAAGGCTAAAGCCTTGGCGTACCCAGAAGCGACGAGGACTCGCGGATAGTGTGGAAGCCTAAGTACGCCGAGGCGAAGGAAACTCCGATTAAGTCCCCACTGATTCCCTCAGAGGCTAAAGCCTCTTTGCATAGGAACGACTTACGACGCGGCTGAAGCCGCGTCCCTTCAAAACGAGGACTTAATCAGAGCTTCCCTAAAGAGATCTTCCTCCTGATGTAGTTTTGGCGATTCGAGCAAAACGCAGATTCCCTTCGGGAATGACAAACAAAAAGGAAGCCACGCCTGAGAGGCTAAGCGATAAGGGGCCGGTGGTGCTTCGACTGCTTTGGTGGGGAGGAAGCGGATTCCTGCGCTTCGCGGCGGAATGGAAAGACAAGGAGTTGCCTCCGCGAGGCGATCTGGTAAGCTATCTCCGCAGCTTGAAAACCATGCGCTAAGGATTGAGGGAGCATGATTTACACCTCCTTCGCCAGAGCCATCTTCCCAATCATCTTCAGGAGCCACAGGAGCCCTTTGCATGCTGATCCGGTCGTCTGTCCGTAACGCCACCCTCGGATTTTTTTCTGCCCTCATCCTTATTTTAAGCGTCTCCCCGGCGGCGCTTGCGCAGGACCAGCTGCTTACGGCGCTCAAGCAGAAGTACCGCATTACCGAGATCAATATGCAGGGCGTGGCGGCGGTGCCGGGAACGGTGCTCACGATTCAGGCCGATGGCATCAATGCTGAACCCTACCCGACCATGATTACCTTCGAGAACCCGGTGGTGGATGGGCAGGTGAAGCAGCGGTCCAAGGGCTTTGGGCTGCTTCGGAGCACGAACTCGCAGGTGCTGCAGCCGGGCCAGAAGGTGTATCTCACCAAGATCCACGGCAGCAGCAACAGCCATGAAGACGATTTGAAGATCACCTTCCTGACCTGCGATGCCGTGCTGGCGACGTATGGCGGCAACTACAGCCAGTATCAGGCGGCCAAGCGGTATTCGGGGACGCTGTCGTTCAAGCTGCCCAAGGGCGCGCTGGCGGAGATGTCGGCGGACGATGCGGCGAAGTTGATTGAAGCGGTTTTGACGGTGAATCCAGCGGACCAGGTGCGGGCGATCGACGCGGGAACGGTGGCGCGGTCGTGCGAGCCGCACTGCGCGGTTTCGACGACGACGGGCACGGTGGTGGGCGGCGCGGTGATCGCTGCTCCGGCTGGCGCTCCAGCCGCCGCTCCTCCTACGATTGCGCTGGGACAGACGATCGATCAGGTGACTTCGACCATGGGTGCGCCGCAGCAGATCATCGATCTGGGGGCGAAGAAGATTTATAAGTATCCCGATATGAAGGTTATTTTTATGAACGGCAAGGTCAGCGACGTGCAGTAGCGGTGGCGGCAGATGCGGACGCCCTGTCCTTTCGCAGATTGAGCGCGGGGGACAGGGTATTTCGCGTCTGGTTTTGGGCGTGTCTTAGGCGTGTCCTATTCGAAGGGGATAGGTCGGGACTTCAGCCCTTGCATTTCCCGGCATCAGGTTTCATGGGGCTGCGCCCCATGCGGGTATAGACCGCGCCTTCAGCGCGGAGTTCGCTCTCACCGCTCAGCGCCTCGAGGTTAAGAGAGGTCTGATTAAGTCGCCACTGATTCCTTCAGAGGCTAAAGCAGATTTGCTGTTGGTGTGGAGGAAGGCAACCGCAGATTCCCTTCGGGAATGACAAACAAAAGGCTCCGCAGACTCTACACCAACTGCAAATCTGCTCTAAGTTTTAAATGCGCGTTCTCGGTGATGCCCCGGGATGATCCGCGGTCGATTGCTTGTCGGGTTTAGCGGCGGCGGAAGGTGTTGCGGATGGCGCGGGTGCGGTCTTGCGTGCGGTCGGGGCCGCGGTCTTGCGTGAAGGTGCGCTCGGGCTCGGTGGGCTGCTGACCCTCGGGGTAGGCGACGACGAAGCGGCGGGGGCCGTCGCTGCTGGAGGCGGTGGGCAGGCCGGAGGCGGCGAGCGCGAGGTGCAGCAGGCGGCGCTCGCGCGAGTTCATGGGCGGGAAGGCGTAGGAGCGGTTGGTGCCGCGGACGCGGTCGGCACCGGCCTCGGCCATCAGCTCCAGCTCGCGGTTGCGGAGGGCCTTGAAGTTCTCTGCGTCGAAGGAGATGCGGTCGTGCTGGTCTGGCTCGAGGCGGAGGAACTTGGCGGCGAGGTGCTCGATGGAGTGGAGCAGCTCGGCGTTGCGGGCGGTGAGCAGGGGGGTGTCGGGGCCGGTGAACTCGACGGCGATCTCGGGGGATGGGACGGGGGGCGACGGGGCGTCGCCATTGGCGGGGAGGATTTTGAACTCCAGCCGGAGGCCGCTTGAGGCAAGCAGAGTGTGAAGGAAGTCATTGATCTTTACGATCTTCTCGTCTGTGGGGCTTGGGTCGTTGATTGAAGTCATCTCCGTGCTCTGTCGAGCATTATGGTCTCATGCCGACTGCCCGGCTTGCCAGTCCGTTGGTCGCGGAGGGGAGAATGGGCAACGGCGGCGGCGGAATACAGGGGTCACTGCGCTGCGCTTCGGTCGAGAGGACGTTCGTTTTGCCGGTTTCGGATGGGGAAATAGAGGTGGTCGCCTGTATTTCGCATTGATTCTTGCCTTAGCCGCCACCACCCTCGGCCCCGCCGGCATCTCAACCCGGAAAGGAGTCACTCATGAAGGTCGCCATCTTCGGAGCCAGTGGAGCGACGGGCCGCCTGCTCACCCGGCGCTGCGCCGATGCCGGACATCAGATTACGGCGCTGCTGCGCCACCCCGAGACCTTCCCCCTGCGGATGCTGGTGCGCGCCGTGCCCGGCAGCGCCTTCGACCCCGCCGCCGTCGCCCAGACCATTGAGAGCGCCGACATTGTGCTCTCCGCCCTGGGCGCCCACTCGCTCGGAAAAGAGGACGTCCTCGAGCGCGCCGTGCCTCTGATCGTCACTGCGATGCAGCATCAGGGAGTGCGCCGCATCATCGTCCTCGGATCAGCCGGAGCGAAGCCCGATGCTCTCGACAAGCAGCCTGCGTGGCGGCGCTGGCTTGTCGAGCACGTGGTCTACAACACCCTGCTCAAGTGGCCGGTCGCCTCGCAGCGCAGCCAGTATGCGACGCTCTCCGCCAGCAACCTCGACTGGACCATGGCCATGCCGCCGATGCTCACCAACGGCCGCGGCCGGGGCAAATGGCGCATCGACCCCGACGCCCTGCCGCCGAACGCCAGCCGCATCTCCCGCGAAGACGTAGCCGACTTCATGATGCAGCAGATCGACGACCCGCAATGGATCGGCAAAGCCGTCTACCTCTCCTGGTGAGTCGTCGTACTCCGCGCTCGAAGCCCAACCTGGGGAAGGTCTGATTAAGTCTCCGAGCATTCCCTCAGCGGCTAAAGCCGCATTGCAGACAAACCACTTGCGGCACGGCTGAAGCCGTGCCCTTAACAAAAGCGGACTTGATCAGAGGTTCCCTAGCAGCAAATTTGCTGTTGGTGTGGAGGAAGGCAACCGCAGATTCCCTTCGGGAATGACAAACAAAGGGCTCCGCAGACTCGACACCAACTGCTACTTTGCTCTTGCTACTTTGCTCTAACTACTTTGCTCTAACTACTTTGCTCTAACCTTTGCTCTAACTTTTGGTCGCGAGCACCAGCGGGGCAGGCCCCGGCGCATCCAGCAGCCGCGCATCGACAAACCCCGCCTGCTTCAGCCATGCACTGATCTCCGCAAACGAGAACGTGTCGCCCTCATCCGTATTGACCAGCATGTTGGCCGCGAAGAACAGCGACCCCAGCGGCCCGCTCCGGTCGTCCTCGACCAGGAACTCGCCGATGGCAATCGTCGCTCCGGGAGCCAGCGCGTCAAACGTCTTCTTCAGCAGCTTCCGGCTGCGCGCCTCGCCTTCGCTGTGCAGGATATGGCCCAGCAACGCCACGTTGTGGCCGTGGCCAAAGTCCGCTTCGAGCAGATCGCCGCCCACGAAGGTATAGCGGTCGGTCAGCCCGAAGCGGCCCACCGTCGCCTGCGTTGCCGGTAGTACATCGGCCCAGTCCACCGCCGTCACCGTCACCCCCGGCGAACTCTGTGCCAGCGCAATGCCCCACACGCCTGAACCCGCGGCGAGGTCCAGCACCTTCGCGTCGCCCTTGAGCTGCAGATGCTCGGCCAGCACCTTCGCCGAGGGGTAGCTCATCGGAAAGATATCGGTGACGAACTGCTGAAAGAACTCGACCCCCGCTCCCTGCTGATTCACGGCAGCCTCCGGCTTGCCGGTGCCGACGATCTCCGTCAACTTAAGCCACTTCGGAATCAGCTGCCGGCTGGCATGGGTCAGAATCCCACCCTGAAAGCCCGGCTTGGTGCTGACCAGAAAGGCCGCGCTCTCGGGCGTCAGCGCATAGCGGCCGGCGTCCACTTTGGCCAGAAACTCGAGGCCGACCAGCACATTCATGATGATGCGCAGCCCGCGCTCGGAGGCTCCCGTAGCCTCGGCCGTCTCCTTCACGGTCTTCGGCCCGGCGTCCAGCACATCGAAGACGCGATGGCGAATCGCCGCCTCCAGCACCAGCGGAGGGACATAGCTCCAGGTAAACTTCATAATTCGTTCCGGCGTAACCGCGGCAGAGGAAGTGCTCAAAGTCGTTCTCCTTATTTATCCAGCGTAATTTTTAATGAAGGCCCGAGGCAGCAATTCTATAGCTGTTTTCCTCCGCGTGTAGTCATGCAAGTTGGGAAGAAACGCAGATTCCCTTCGGGAATGACAACAAAATAGGGCGAAGCTGATCCGATAAAGAGCTATACCTACAGGGAAGGTCTGATTAAGTCTCCGAGCATTCCCTCAGCGGCTAAAGCCGCATTGCAGAGAAACCACTTGCGGCACGGCTGAAGCCGTGCCCTTAACAAAACCGGACTTAATCAGAGGTTCCCTAGGAGCATTGCTGGAGTACTTCGAAGCACAAGTGGTAAGAGACAAACATGAAAAAGGCCGGCGCTGAAGGCCGGCCTCTCATTTCTTTTCTCATTTTGAGACGCTCTAACTCAGCGTCTCCATCAGCTTGTTCACGGTCTGGTTCAGCGCCTTGTCGGTGCGGCGCTGCTCGTCGATCTTCGCGATGGAGTGCATCACCGTCGTATGGTGCTTGCCGCCGAACTGCCGCCCGATCTCAGGCAGCGAGGCCTCGGTCAACTGCTTGGCCAGGTACATCGCGATCTGCCGCGGGACGACAATCTGGCGCGAGTTGTTCTTCTGCTTCAGCTCCGCCACGCGCATGCCGAACTGCTCGGCGACGCTGCGCTGGATGGCCTCAATCGTGATCTTGCGCACCTGCGTGTCGATGAACTGCTTCAGGCACTGCTGCGTCACGGCCAGCGTAATCTCGACGCCATGCATCGAGCACCACGCGATCAGCCGCACCAGCGCGCCCTCAAGCTCGCGTACGTTCGTGCGCACATTCGACGCGATAAACAGCGCGACGTCGGTCGGCAACTGCGTCTGCTCGGACTCTGCTTTCTTCTGCAGGATCGCAACCTTGGTCTCGAGGTCCGGCGGCTGAATGTCGGCGATCAGTCCCCACTCGAAGCGCGAGCGCAGCCGGTCCTCAAAGTCCGAAAGCTCTTTCGGCGGACGGTCGCTGGCTATCACGATCTGCTTCATGCTCTCGTGTAGGGTGTTGAAGGTGTGGAAGAACTGCTCCTGCGTCCGCTCCTTGCCCGCGAGAAACTGAATGTCGTCGATCAGGAGAACGTCCACGCTGCGGAACTTGTCGCGGAAGCTGGTCATCTTGTCGTAGCGCACCGAGTCGATCATCTCGTTGGTGAACTTCTCCGCGCTGACATAGCAAATCGAAGCGTGCGGCTGCCTGCGCTTCACATCATGGCCGATGGCGTGCATCAGATGGGTCTTGCCCATGCCGACGCCGCCGTACAGAAACAGCGGGTTGTAGGCCTTCGAGGGGCGTTCCGCGACAGCCTGTGCCGCCGCCATGGCGAACTGGTTGCCGCTGCCGATCACGAAGGCGTCGAACTGGTAGCGCGGGTTCAGTTGCGAGGCCGTGTTCCAGTCGAACCGCGACTGCTCCGGCCCGTTTGCCTGCCGCCCACCCGAGCCCTGCGCGCCGCCCGGCCTCGGATTCGAATTCGGTGCATTGGGGCTATGGCTGGGCAACGGGGCAAAGCCGCCGTCCTCGCGCACCTTGGGAGCGCGAGGGTCCTGCTCGGGCGTGGTGAACGTCACCGACTCCACATCGAGGCCGAGGTTGTCGATCGCCTCCTGGATGAGGTCGGCGTAGCGGTCGCCCACATGCTGAAAGTCAGCCGAGGGGATGCGCACAAATAGCTTCTTGCCTTCGAGGTGCGAAAATCGCGTCGGCTTCAGCCATGTCTCGTACGACTGTCGGTTGATCTTCTTCTCAAGAGCGGCGAGGATGCGGACCCAATAATTCAATACGGCGGTGGCCGTCGGAACGAATGACATTCTTAGTTTCCTTGTCTTTTTCTCTGTTCCAACCCAGCTGGCACTTGTTCCATCGTCTATTCAAAAAAATCAAAAAGGAAACACCAGTCCTTCCCGGCTAGCAGGTGAGTGCGGGGAGGATTTCGTGTTGCCGGAATTCCCTTCGCGGAGCCCGTCAAAATCCCGGGTCACGAGGAGGAGTCGATCAACGTGAGGCAGAGTGCGAAACAGCTGGACTTGCAGAAAAACATCTTACTGAACGGGTTCGATAGTAGCACGGAAAACCAGGCGATTTTCAAGCCCATTCTTCAAAAAAATGAAGTTGCACCATTCCTTGTGAAGATCGAAAAAAGATGCCCGCGGGAAAGGAAAATTAGCGCCATAAAAACCTTCAATCCGTCTCCGCCAGCGCTCTCGCTGTGATAGAGAAGCGCACCTTCGAACCTGCACAGCCCTCTCGACCGAAGGCGTCCGGGTTTATCGCACGCCGCAGTGGAGAGGGCCTTGTATTTTCGATTGACGAAGCGGCGCTGTTGACCCTACGAAGCTACTTCGCCGCCGCCTCAATCTCCGCCCACTCCGCATCGCTCAGCTTCACGCTTGCCGCGGCGACATTCTCTTCCAGATGCGCGACCGAGGTCGTCCCCGGAATCGGCAGGACCACCTTCGACCGGTGCAGCAGCCACGCCAGCGAGAGCTGCGAGACCGTCGCGCCATGCTGCTTCGCCACCGCATCGAGCTTGCCGCCCGGCTGCGCCAGCTTGCCCGCCGCCACGGGGAACCACGGAATAAACGCCAGGCCATTCTTGTCGCAATACTCGAGCGTGTCCTCGTGCTCGCGGTCGCCGATGTTGTACTTGTTCTGCACGCTGACGATCTTCACGATCTTCCGCGCCTGCTCGATCTCGTGCGGCTTTACCTCGCTCAGGCCCACGTGGCGGATCTTGCCCTCCTGCTGCAGCTTCCGAATCTCGCCCAGCGACTCCTCGACCGGCGTCTTCGGGTCGATGCGGTGCAGTTGCCACAGATCGATGCGCTCGACCTTCAGCCAGCGCAGGCTCAGCTCCACCTGTTGCCGCAGATAATTAGGCTGCCCCAGCGGCTCCCACTTCATCGGCCCGGTCCTGGTCAGCCCGGCCTTGGTGGCGATCACGACGCCCTTGGCATACGGAGCCAGCGCCTCGCCAATCAGCCGCTCGCTCACCGCCGGGCCATACGCGTCCGCGGTGTCGATGAAGTCGACTCCCAGCTCGACCGCCCGGCGCAGCACCTTCTTCGCGCCCTCCGGGTCCTTCGGCTCGCCCCAGATGCCGTCGCCGGTGATCCGCATCGCACCATATCCCAAACGGTTGACGGTCATATCGCCGCCAATCGCAAACGTCCCGCTCGCCGCTGCATTCACATTTGCCATGCAACGTTGGATGCCCGCCGTCCGCGAATGGTGCATCGCGGCTCGCCTGACGTCAGGGTTTTAACAAAGCGATCTCAGAGCGGCAATCAACGCTTCTCCTCAGTCTCACGCACCTCGTGAAACGGAGTTGGGCGGAAGAGTTGTTGCTTCGTCTGCCAGCGCCAAAGTCTACGCTCTGCCCGGATCGACAAGCCGTCGTGCCATGAAATGCGTGTCTCTTCAATGAGCCGGCCCGGCAACTGGAGAAAGGTGCTCGTTTGGTCCACCGGAGGGACATCGCTCAGTCCTCCGCGCACGGTGTGGTCGGGCGTCGTCAAAATCTCGTGCAGATGGCCATTCTGAACCGTGTAGAGATCTGCCGAATCCTCCAACTCGTTCGAACCATGACCGGTATTGGCATGCTGCACAAAAACATCGTCCTCGCCCCGGACAAACGACAGCAGAGAGAATGTTGGTGCCGCATTAAAACAGCCGAGCCTCGCCGCATCAATGACATGCCATGGGGCGCGCTCGTCTTTGCTCAGGA
>NZ_DATKQC010000286.1:0-17610 GCF_035532915.1 Edaphobacter sp. | reverse complement strand
GCATGTCGCCGTGGTCGGGAAGGCTGGCCAGATATTTGCCGTTGATGTTCTGGGTCATGCGCATCATGATGCGTGCGATTTTCTTCTCGGGCTTGGCGTCGGAAGCAAAGTTGGGGCGGTGGGTGGTGCTGTCCTCTTCATGGCAGAAGGTGCAGTGCACGCCGAGGCCCCCGGTGAATCCATGCATGGTCGCCAGCAGATCTTTGGTGGAGATATTTTTGGGCAGCACCTTCAGGTTGGTGGGCCTGGGCATCTCGCGGTGTCCCGGCGGTGGACCCTGCGCCAGCAGGCCGACGGAGGAGAAGAGCAGCGATGCCGCAATCAGGGCGCTGGAGAGATTCGTGCGTAACATGGACTGGCCTCTTGAGTGAGTCTGTGTTGTCTACGCTTTGAATCCTACATAAGTTTCTATGAAACGAAAGCAGCAAAGAATTAATTTTATCGCCGACCCTATCGGTCGGATTTACTTGACGATGAGGGTGAGCGTAATGGTGCGGGTAAGACCGCCGCTAACGGCGGAGACGACGATGGGGTAGGTCCCCGCAGGAGTGACCGCGGTTTGACCGGACGGGCCGCCGGTCGAACCCGACGATGGGAGCTGCCGCCCCGTCCCGCAACCGGCCGGAAGCAGCAGGCAGCAGAGCAGAAGCAGGCTGAACCGACGGTTGCGGCGCAGGGTGAGAAGGCCGAGCGGCAGAAGCGCGGCCAGCCACAGGGCCGGGTTGGGACTGGAATGCGTGGGTGGAGAGAGCGACGCGGTAAGGGTTCCGGTCAGGACGGTGACGGATACAGTGGTGGCCCCTCCCTGCGCGACGTTTGCGGGAGTGATGTTGCAGGTCGCGTTCAGCGGTGCCCCGGAGCAGGTAAAGCTCGTGGCACCAGCGGTGGACGAGGTGAAGAGCAGCGGGAAGACGGCGTTTTCACCACTGTTGATGCTGACGGTGGTATCGCCGTCGGGAGTAAAAGCGAAGTCGACGGCGTCGCCGCTGAGGTGCAGCACCTGCGGGGAGTTGGGTGCGCTGTCGGTGATGGTGAGGGTGCCGGTGCGCGTGCCGCCCACGGTCGGAGCGAAGACGATTTGCAGTGTGCAGGCGTTGGCGGGTGCGAGCGTCGCGCCGCAGGTGTCGCTTCCGGCAAGGATGCTGAAGTCCCCGGT
Organism: Edaphobacter sp.; assembly: GCF_035532915.1. Lineage (GTDB taxonomy): Bacteria > Acidobacteriota > Terriglobia > Terriglobales > Acidobacteriaceae > Edaphobacter. The sequence goes on along the minus strand of NZ_DATKQC010000286.1, from coordinate 16,454 downwards.
GAGGACAGTGCTGGCGAGGTCGAGCGGGAGACCGCCGTTGTTGGTCAGGGTGACGGTCTGCGGGGCTGCGGTCTGACCGACGCCGGTGGTGGGAAAGGCGAGGTTGAAGAGGGGAGAGAGCGAGACGCCGGCAGGAGCGAGACCGGTTCCGCTGAGCGAGACGGTCTGGGTGCGGTACTCGTCGGCGATGGTGAACTGGGCGGCGATGTGGCCGATGCTCTGCGGCTGGAAGGCTACGTCGATGGCGCAGGTGGAGTGCGGGTTGAGGGAGGCCCCGCAGGCGTTGGTGACGGTGAAATCGGTGCTGGTGGTTTGGGCGGAGATCAAGGTGAGGGCCACGTCGCCCGCGTTGGTGAGCGTGACCTGCCGCGGCGAGCTGACGGTCGTGAGCTTCTGTGCCGCGAAGGCGAGGCTCGTAGCTGAGAGAGCGTCGGTGGCGGGCGTGGTCCCGGTGCCGGTCAGCGAAGCGGTCTGCGTGCCCGCGCCGTCGCTGATGGTGAAACTGCCCGAGCTCACGCCAGAGGCTGTCGGCGTGAAGGTGATGGCGACGGTACAGCCGCTGTCGGCGAGCAGCGTGGAGGTGCAGGTGTTGACTGAAATCCTGAAGCCTGCACCGCTGACGATGGGAGTCTGCAGGCTGGTGCTGGTGCCGCCGGTATTCGAGATGGTGATGTTCTGCGCGGTGCTGGTGGCGTTGATGTTGGTCGCGGGATAGATGAGACCGATGGGGTTGAGGATGACGGCGGCAGGAGGAGTTGCGGTGCCGCTGAGCGTCGTCGAAGCCTGTCCGCCGGGGACATTGCCATAGACGGTGAGCAAGCCGTTGTGCCTTCCGGTCACGGTCGGCAGGAACCTCACCTGGACGGTGCATGTGAGGCCAACCGCAATTGGAGCGCCGATACAGCCATCGGCTTCGGTGAAGTCGTCAGTTGCGACGATGCTACTGATCGTAAGCGGAGCGTTACCGGAGTTCGTCACCGTGATGGTTTGCGGATCGCTTGCGGTGGCGACTGCCTGATCGCTAAAAGCAAGGTTGGTGGGGTCGAGAGTCAGGGCTGGCTGTGCAGGGCTGAGTGCCGTGAGCAGGGGAATCTGCCAGATGCCGCGGCCGTAGGTGGCGGCCCGCAATTCGCCGACGCGGCCATCGCCGGTGGGCAGGCCGGGGGCGGCGGCAAGCTGAACCACGGGAGCGTTGGGCAGGCTGGTGCCGTAGATGCCCCAAGTAGGCATGGAGCAACTGGTGATCCCTTGGGCCACCCACACTCCGGTGTCGACTGCAACATAGATGGTTTTGGCGTCATTGGGATCGACGACGACGCTGTTGGCCGGGACGTCCGGCAGATCGCTAGTGATATTGGTCCAATGCTGTCCACCGTCGATGGAGCAATAAACATGAGGGACATGGAAGCCCATGACGGTTGCGTAGAGAGTCTTGCCCGTCGCATCGTGCGAATCGGCCGCAAGCGAGGAGATGTCGAAGCCCCCCGGATTGAACGGTGTCGCGTCGTTGGTGACGGGCGAGAGGGCGAGATCGTTCCATGCGGTGGTACTGCTTCCCGTATCGGCCGTGGCGGTAGAAAAGAGGTGGCCACCAGCCGTGCCGCCGCCGTCGAGCTTGCCGGCCATGCCCGCGTACAGGATAGGCGAGCCTGCGTTTTGTGCCGCCGCCGCACTATCGGCAGGGCCTGCAGCGGCAAGAGAACGGAGGACCGGGTTGCCGCTGCCACAGGACGCATTCTGCGGTCCGGCGAGCAATGGGCTGATGGCGTTGGCCGCGGACCATGCCGTTCCATTGTCAGCCGGGCCACGCCAGATGCGGCAGGTGCCGACCAGAAGATTCGACGGAAGCGCGGGATCGAGCATCCACGGCGCATCAATTAAAGAGGAGTCCGAAGACGTCTGCACCGAGCCGATGGGGGGAGTTACCGAGAAGTCCGCCGCGGTGCACGCCGCGCCGTCGGTGCACTGGTGGATGCTGACGCCAGCGCCGGTCGAGATATACCAGCGTTGTGGATCGGTCTGGTCGATGGCGACGGTGCCGCCTTCTCCCGTCGCAAGTTGCGGCCATGGGGTGAATGGAGAAGATGTACCAGCGCTGCCGTTCGCCCCGAGACCAACCAGCAGGGTCGCCGGATCGGTGGGATGCTGGGCGAAGCTCGTGACCTCGGCCAGCGAGCCGAGCCCGCTATTCAGGTTCTGGAAGTGGGCCGCGTCGTCAGCGGAACACGGAGTAGCCTGCTGATTGACGCCATCGGTCGAGCGCCAGAGGCCGCCGTCGTTGCCCAGATAGAGCAGCGTGGAGCCGGTAAGCGTGGCGATGGCGTGTTGCGCGGGTGCGACCATGGCGGGCGCGGCGCATCCGTCGACGGCGTTGGTGGTGTTGCGCAGGTTGCAGCCTGCGACGAGAGAGCAGCGGTAGAGGTCGACGGTCCCCGCGTAGAGGATCGTGTCCGCGCCTGAGGGCACAGCAGCCAGCGCGAGGTTGTAGTCGGCCTGCGGGATGACCGTGCTGGCGTTGACGGTCTCGAGCGGCGTGGACGGGAGCCGCTTCGCGAACGTGAGGTCGTTGCTGGTGCAGCTTGTGCCGGAGAGGCCGCAAACATCCTGCCACAGGCCCTGGTCGAGATTGTTGCCATCGACGGTAAGCGCAAAGGTGTCGCCGCTGCTGGGCTGTACGGCGAGCGCGCCGCGAAAGATGGGGCAGGATAGGTTGCCAGTGCTGTCGGTGTTTGGTGGGCAGGCCGTGGTGGTGAGGCTGCTGCCGGGCTGCTGGGCCACGCGCGTCCAGGTGGCTCCGTCCGATGACTCGTAATAGCCGTGATAGCGCACGGCGGCGTAGAAGCGTTGGCGGATGGGGTTCCACACCACCGACGTCGCAGCGTTGCCACCCTGCCCCGAGCTGGCCGGGAGCGGACGCTGCACGATCTGGCTGCCGTCCATGAGCGTCGACATCTGCCAGGTGGCTCCGGCATCGGTCGAGTAGTAGAGCCCCATGACGCTGTTGGTCGTGTCGGGCGCGTTGACCAGCGTGCCTTCCGCGGCCTGCGATATGGCTGCGACGACCGTGCCGGAAGAGGTGGTGCTCCAGGCAAAGCCCGCGAAGCCAAGGCCGATGAAGGAGTGGCGGCCTGCCGTTTGGTCCTGCGATTCCTGAATGAGCGTCCAGGTAAGGCCGCCGTCGATGGAGCGAAGCAGACCGCTGCCGTAGAAAGAGTCGGTTGCATCGTTCGGGTCGCCGGTTCCGGCCAGCACGACGCCGGACTGGACGCTGACTGCGCCGATGCTGAGCGATGGAATGATCGCGGTTCCGGCGTTGGCGCTAAAGACGGGAAGCGTGTCCGTGAGCGGGGCAAAGGTAACGCTGGCCGCCGGGCCCGCTGCGTTGGTCGACTTCCAGACGCCTCCGCCGGTCGTGCCCAGATAAACCGTGTTGCCCGACGCGTCCGCCGGGTCGATGGCGATGGCGGTGACGCGCCCGGTGACGTTGCCGTAGGCGATGCTCGAGACCTGATTTGGCCCGAGCGGCTGCCACACCGCATTGAGGCCTGAGATCTGCGGCGACATCTGCTGTGCCGTCAGCATGGCAGCCTGCTGCTTGCGCGCGGCGGTCATCGCGCGGGCTGCCGCGACGTGCTGTGACAAGGTGCGGCCACCAAGAAAATCTCTGGCGCGCAACGCGGGTGTGGCTACTGAGCCGCTTGAAGGTTTTGCCAACGACTGCGTAAGCTGCCCGCTTGCCGGTATGGTAATGATCGCTATGCCGAGCAAAAGAAGCTTAGAGGCGCGGACACAGAGAGTGCTGCGCCAACAAGCGGGTTGAGGATTTGCGCTTAGGCCCATAGCGTTGCTTCGGGGAGGTGCAGACGGCTGCTTTCGATGCTGCAAGCCATCGCGGCGTAAGTCAACGCTCGATGAGATGAAGAATCTCTAATCGTTCCGCAACGGGATAAGAGAGATCTCATGTACTGCTCGGCGCGGCTCCCTGCCTCTTGAATGTGGTGATGCTGGCAAATTTATCGCAGGCGGAGTTCGGGAGCAATCTCCTGATAGTTGTAGTTCTGCCGGATGTACTCCTTCGAGTTGAACTTTCTGCCGGTGGACGCGCCCGACATGTAGCGGATCTTGCCGAAGATGGGCCGCTCGTTCCAGGCGCGGTCGAACTTGCCGAGGATCGCCCACGCCACGCCAGCATAGCCGTTGGGGTCGCGGCCATCGAGAAAATATTTGTCGTTGAGGTGAATGGCACGCTTCATCGCGGTAGCGATATCAGGGCTCCACTCCAGAATTTTCTTCGCCCAGTACATGCGCATGTGGTTGTGCATCCAGCCATGATGGAGCATCTGGAGCTGCGCGGCGTTCCAGAGATCGTCGTGGGTCTGCGCGCCTTCCATCTGGGCGAGCGTATAGAGGTGCTCGCGCTCGTCGCGGGCGTGCTCGGCGATGGTGATCTTTGCCCACGGCTCGGCACAGTCGGGCGAGTCGTAGTCAGGGGTGTAGCGGACGAAGTTGACGGCAAGCTCGCGCCAAATGATCAACTCATTGAAGAAGCTGTCACGGGCCTGTTCCAGATGGGGACGTTTCTTCAGCTCGGCATTGACCGCAAGCGCGATGGTGAGCGGACCGATATGGCCGAAGTGCAGATAGGGCGACAGGCACGAGGTACCGTCGGTCTCGGGACGGTTGCGCTGAACCTCATAGCTCTCGAGCATGCGGCTGGTGAAAAGTTTGAGACGTTTGAGCGCGGCGTGGGTTCCACCCTGCCAGGCATCGACAGGAAGGACGCTACGGTCGAGATCTTTCCAGCCGCGCGTAATGTCCTCGGCGACCGAATCAGCGTGAAAATTTCGCGGAGCCTTCCAGCCATGCTGCGCATGGGTGTTGACGCAGGGATGCAGAAAGTCGGGCAGCAGACGATTGATGCGGGGGCGAATCGTGTAGGCGCCGTACTGCGCTTTTTCGATAAGCTTCGAGGGGACGACGACGTCGGTGTCGACCGTCCAGAAGGGGATGCTGAGGCGAGATGCGAGATGTTTGCGCCACCGCTCCGGCTCGCGCATCGGATTTTCGTCGCCGATCAGGAGGGCGGCATCAACATCTGCCAGAAGCTGCTCGTGCGACTCGTGCGGAGCGCGGCGCATGATGAAGGCGATGTTGCGCGTCGCCAGGTCCGCTTCGATATCGGGCAGGCCCTGGTTGAGAAAGGCATAGTGCCGCAGGTTGGCGTGGGGAAAGTTGGAGATAGCGGCGAAGTAAACCACCAACGGCAGGCTGAGCAGGTTTGCCGCCTGCACCGCGATATCTACGGCGTGGTTGTCGATGCCGCGCTGGGCACGCTGCATCCAGTAGACGACGCATTGACCTCGATGATCGGGCATGCCCGGGCGTCTTATGGTGACGCGGGGGTCGGCAGCGAGGGCTTGTAGCTCGGCGGCAACGGTAGAACTGAGAGACATGGGAAGAGTGTAGCCGGAGTTCTCCCGGAGAATTGATGGGAACAAAAAATGCGGCCCGCAGGCCGCACTCTCGTCAAAGGGAACATTTCTGTGTAGCAAAATCTAAGACTTCTTTGCTTGAATGCTCTTTTTACCAGAGTCCCCAGGCGCGGCTGATGTAGTCGCTCAGGGTCATGGTGATCAACGCGGCGAAGGTGAAGAAGCCCGCACCAACCGTCATCTTAATAAGATTTGACTGATATTTGACGTGCATGAAGAACAGGATGACGATCACGGCTTTAATGGTGGCGATGGCCAGCGCCACCACCGGATTGAGGATGCCCATATCGATATAGGCCGCAAGAACCGTGAGGCCAGTAAAGATCAACAGGGTCACGAACACAATCGTGTACGTCACAGGCGTAACGATGTGATGTGCGGCGTGCTCGGGATTGGTTACATTGGATGCGTCGTGCTGCTCGGTCATTACTTATCTCCTGCCAGTCAAAATAGAACAAGGTCTGCGAGGTGCCGAATTAGACGGGATGTCGATTAATGAGATAGAGCAGCGGGAATAAAAACAACCACACAATATCGACGAAGTGCCAATACAAAGCGAAGTTTTCTATAGGCGCGACATACCCTGCCGTAAAGTCGCCTCGCTGCGCTCGTATGGTGAGCCAGACGAGAATGCCGAGGCCGATGATCATGTGCAGCGCATGCAGCCCGGTCATGGCGAAGTAAAGCGAGAAGAAGATCTGGGTGTGGGCTGCCTGGTCCGGCGGAAGCGGCTCTTCCTTCAGCCCGTAGGCGTGAGGATTGACGAACTCGGAGACGTCGAAGTGATCGCCGGGAATGTGGTGCTTCTCCCATTTCTCGTGGTACTCATCCGCCTTGACACCGATGAAGGCGATCCCGAAGAGCATGGTGAGAATCAAGGTAAGGACCAGCAAGCCTTTCTTCCTCACCTCAGCTGCCCATACGCCGAGCGCCATGCAGAAGCCCGAAGTAATCAGAATTGCGGTGTTGGCCCCACCAAGCGGAACGCTGAGCTGGTTCGATGCAACGACGAAGGCATCGTAGTACCAGTTGCGATAGAGCAGGTAGGAGAAGAACAGGCCACCGAAGAACATGATTTCGGTCAGCAGGAAGAGCCACATGCCGAAGGTGCCGGCCTCGCGCTGCTGCTCCTGCGTCTCGAAGTGATGGCGATGCTGCGGGAGCGCGACGTGAGCGTGCTCCTCAGCGTGGGCCGTCTCGTGCGTGTGTGGATGCGTATCTACGATCACATTATCCAACGGTCGTCACCTCTTGTTCCGTCTTGTGGGCGAGCCACTCGTAGTCATAGGCCTCATGATCGACGATAGGAACTTCGATAAAGTTTTCAGTCAGCGGCGGCGATTGAATCTGCCATTCAAGGCCAGTTGCCTGCCATGGATTGTTGCCAGCGATGGCACCATACCTCAGCGACCATCCCAGATACAGCAGTGGAAGCATGTAACCCACACCCAGCACCGTAGCGCCCGCGGTCGACAGCACGTTGAGCACCTGGAACTCCGGCGGATAGGCGTGGTAACGACGCGGCATGCCAAGGTATCCAAGGATGAACTGCGGAAGGAAGGTGAGGTTGAAGCCGATGAAAGTGGTGACGGCGGCGAGCTTCGAGAGCGACTCCGGATACATGCGGCCTGTCATCTTCGGCCACCAGAAATGGATGCCGGAGAGGAAGGCCATGAGCATTCCGCCGACCATGACGAAGTGGAAGTGCGCCACGATGAAGTAGGTCTCGGTGAGATGGATGTCCATGCCGAGCGCGCCCAGAAAAACTCCGGTCATGCCGCCGATGGTGAACAAGCCCATGAAGCCGAAGGCGTAGAGCATCGGCGTCTCGAAGGTGATCGAGCCCTTTTGCAGCGTGAACGCCCAGTTGAAGATCTTGATGGCGGAAGGCACGGCCACCAGCATGGTCAGAAGCGAGAAGACCAGCGCCGAGTAATTGGACACGCCCATGATGAACATATGGTGCGCCCAGACGAAGAACCCGAACAGCGCGATGGCCACCGACGAGAAGGCGACCGCCGTGTATCCGAAGACGCGCTTGCGGCTGAAGGTACTGATGACCTCCGAGATGACGCCCATGCCGGGAAGAATCATGATGTAGACGGCAGGATGCGAATAGAACCAGAAGAGATGCTGAAACAGCAGCGGATCGCCGCCCTTGGTGGGATCGAAGACGCCGATGCCGATGGTGCGCTCGAGAGCGACGAGGACGAGCGTGATGGCGAGAACGGGCGTCCCGAGCACCATGAGGAGCGAGGCGGCGTAGTTCGACCATATGAAGAGCGGCATACGGAACCACGTCATGCCCGGAGCGCGCATACGGTGGATAGTGACGATGAAGTTAAGGCCGGTGAAGATCGACGAGAACCCGATGATAAAGATGCCGACCGCGGCGGTGACGACATGCGTGTTCAGATAGTGGGTCGAGAGCGGGGTGGTGAAGGTCCAGCCGGTATCGACGCCGCCGAGCACAAGTGCCGCGAGGGTGAAGAGGCCGCCCAGCCAGTAGAGATACCAGCTCAGGAGGTTGACCTTGGGGAAGGCGAGGTCTTTTGCTCCGATCATGATGGGGATCAGGAAGTTTCCCAATGTCGCAGGCACGGAGGGTACCAGGAAGAGGAAGACCATGATGATGCCATGCATGGAGAAGAACTTGTTGTACGTGTCCGAGGCGACAAGGTCGGGCTGAGGCGTCAGCAACTCCAGCCGGATGAGACCAGCAAAGGCACCACCGATGAAGAAGAAGAACGTGATCGAGATCAGGTACATGATCGCGATGCGCTTGTGGTCGCCGGTGAGCAGCCAGCTCAGCAGACCATCCTCGTTGTTGAGGTAGCTCCGCTTGGGCAGCCTTGCTGTCTTCTGGTCGGGCAGATTAACAATTGTCGAACTGGTTGCGCTCATGGTTTCACCCCTGCTGGCGTTGTCGGCGCCGTCTGGTCGGACTGTGACGTGACCAGGGTCTGCTGAATTCTGTAGTTGCTGTTGAGTCCCTTGATGTATTCGACGAGATCGATCAGGCCGTCCTCGCTGACCTGCCCTTGATAAGTCGGCATGATCGGCGAGTAGCCAGCGGTGACGTGCTCAGACGGGTTGAGGATGGCGTCGCGCAGGTACGCATCGTTGACCAGAACCTCGGAGCCATTGGTCAGCTGCAGCTTCGATCCGTAGACTCCGGCCAGATTGGGGCCGCGCGATCCGGCGGTGCCGGTGTGACAGGCGTTGCAACCCATGCTGGCAAATAGACGCTCGCCGTTCTGCGCCAGCGACATGCCGCTGGTGGAGGCCTGCAGCCACTTCTGGAAGTCGTCGGGAGTCATCGCGGTGACTTCGCCGATCATCTGGGAGTGGTTGGTGCCGCAATACTGCGTGCAGAAGAGGTGATAGGTGCCGGGCGTGGTCGCCTGAAACCACACCGTCGAGTAGCGGCCGGGGATGACCTCGCGCTTGATGCGGAAGTCCGGGACCGAGAAGCTATGGAAGACGTCCTGCGAGATCATGGTCAACTGGACGGGACGCCCGACGGGAACGTGCAGCGCGTTGATCTCGTGCTGGCCGCCCTGGTGCTCTGCCTTCCACATCCACTGCTTGCCGACGACATAGATGTTCATGGCGTTGGTCGGCGGATTGTAGATACGGAAGTAGAGCAGCGCGCCCCAGACGAAGCAGATGAGGAACAGCGCCAGAGGAATGATGGTCCACGTCGCTTCGAGCAGCGTGGAGCCTTCCACCTGGACAGCCACCGGATGCTTTTCCTTGCGGTAGCGGATGGCAAAGCCGAAGATCAGCGCGCCGACGACGGAAAGGCCGACGACCGTGATCAACAGCAGGAAGAAGTAGAGCGCGTCGGCGTAGGGCGCGATGGTCGACGCCTCGCGCGGAAAGAGCGCGGAAGCGTTGAGCCATTTCACCAAAAATTGCCACAGGACTGGACTGATATGCATCGTTACCCTTTATCCATCTCTTTCTTAGTCAGGTCGTGGTCGCGCGAAATGTGTAAATCTCTGCGGAACATGAGGAACATAAAGCCACCCAGCCATGCCACGGTGACCATGCCTCCCAACTGCACCACGCGGGCGACGATGAGCGAGTGCTTGTTCCGCTCCGGGTCGTAGTGATAGCAGTAGGTCAGGATGTTCGCGACCGGCGAGCCAATCTTGTTTCCGGAAGCCTCAATCAACCCGAGGAGGATGTCCTTGGGCGAATATTCGACGCCGAGATAGTACTGTGCGAGCTTGCCGTTAGTCGTGACGATCTGGATCGAGCTGGCGTGGGCAAACTGCGTGAGCTTGCCATCCGGCCCGGGGACGCGGACGTAACCGAAACCGACCGCCTTGGTCACTTCGTCGATCGCGGGGCGCTCGCCGGTGAGAAAATGCCAGCCGTTTGCTGTCTCAGGGCGGCCATACCGCTTGACGTAAAGGGCCTTCTTCTTCGCGGCCACTTGGGGAGTCTCGCTGGGGTCGATGCTGATCACAACGATGTTGAAGTCCTTGCCCGGCGTCAGGTGCACCATCATCAGCGCGCTGGTTAGACCGTCCAGCTCTTCCGAGCAGAGCATGGGGCAGTTGTAGTAGACGAGCGAGAGGATCGCAGGCTTCTTGCCGAAGTAGTCACCCAGCCGGACCGATTTGCCGGTATCGTCGACAAACTGGGCGTCCAGCGGCAGAGGCTGATTGAGGTGTTGGGCGATGCCGACCTTCTGCAACACCCGCGGCAGCTCGTCGCCGACATTCTGGCCCTCCTGCTTGTCGCCGTAGCCGGAGACCTGTGCGAACAGGGGCGCACACACGAGCAGGATGCAGCCAAGAACCGCCGCCTGCCAACCGCCTCGAATTGTCCGCCTGTTCATCATGCCGTCTTCGATCCTTCTTCTACTTCCATGCTATGCCTGATACTGGTCCAGCTAGTGCGCGCGGTCCGGGTGAGCTTCGCTCTCAGCCTTGCCGTAAGCCATCTTTTCGGCGCGAGCTTCAATGGTGTCAAGCTCATAGCCGGTTCGTGCGAATCCCGTCGTCAGCGGTGCCAGGATCTGCGGCTTCTCGTCCCCGACCATCACAGGCTCGGTTGGCGCGGTGGATGCGTTGACCGGAAGGCCGCGCTGCGCGATCAGCTCCATGGCCCGCGTGATCGGGATGCGGATATTGCTGCCTTCGCCGGGCGAGACGCTGTAGTAATCCAGCAACAGGTCTTCGCGGGCATGGAGGTCGGCCGTGCCCTGCTCACCATCGTCGATGTCGAGGCGGGGCGTGGGGAAGGTTGCCGTCAACTGCTGCAACTGCTTCTGTTCCAGCTCCGGATCGTTGGCCATGTCCTGCCGCTTGCCATGGTTGAGCGCAGCACCGGCAAAGTCCGACGTATGGTTCCACTTGGTCGTAGGCCCGTCCGCCTTCTGGATGGCGCTATTGATGACCCGGCCCATGACGAAGCAGAAGACGAAGAAGACGATGAGGAAGCCGCCGAGGCCAGCGAGGAAGACGACGACGCCATTGACGTTAACGTCGGTGGTCTCATAGCCGGGCGATTCGGTGCTGCGCCCCTTGACGTCCGGCTCTCCGGGTTGGTGCAACTCGTGGTCGTTAGTGGGCATGTTCGGGCTCCAGCATCTCTTCCAGGTGCGGATCGTTCAGGTTCATGATGGGGCGGGATTTCAACTCCGTCAGGTAGTAGGCGCCCCAGACTGCGAGGACCGCGACCGGCACCGTAATGTAAGCCAAAATTCCAATATTGTTGTGGAGGTGCAGGTTGCCGGCGGCGTCGGCGAAGTTCGGCTCGATCAGCCAGAACATGTCGATGCAGCGGGCAAAGATCATCCAGCAGGTAAGCCAGATCATCTTCCGCTTGTTGCGCTTCAGGTCGCGCGACAGCAACAGGCAGAAGGGAATCAGCCAGTGGGCCACGAAGTCGAGCGTGCAGATGGTCCACCAGCCGCCGTTGATGCGGTGCAGATACCACGGAATCTCGTCGGGGATGTTGCCGGACCAGATGATGAGGAACTCGGCGAAGCACAGATAGATGTTCAGCATGACGAAGGCGAGGATGAGCTTGCCCAGGTCGTGCTGTTCGGTCATGCGCAGCAGGGTCTTCAACGGCTCGAACTTCGAGAGCAGGATGACCGTCAGCACACCCAGCGCCAGTACCGCATAGCCCTGACCGACGAGGAACTGCAGACCGTAGATCGAGGAGTACCAGGTGACGTCGAGCGACTTGATCCAGTCGATCGAGCCAACCGTCAGCAGGATGACATAGATGAAGATGCCGATGCCGCAGAGGTTCTCGTACTTGGTGCGCCAGCGATCATAGCTCGCCTGAGTCCCGCGCAGCGGGTCGGCATCGCACTGCAGCGACCACTTGTTGATGAAGTAGGTGAGCAGCAACAGCACGCCGAAGATGATGATGGTCTGGACGATCACGCTGACCGGATTCAGCATGGCGTGCTTGTCGTTGATCGTCATCGCCTGTTCGAGCGAGATCCAATGATGCTGCAACGCGTTGGCCACAGCCGCGGGGTTGGGATATGCCGCCCACTGGTACAGGTGCTTCATGAAGATGGCGATGGGAATGAACATCAGCGCGACCAGCCACAGCGTGCGGCTCATGGCCTCGAGCGGACGCCGGAGCAGAAGCCCCCACTTGCCGCCCGTCACATGCTGCAGCATCAGCACCACCAGACCGCCGCCGGCAAAGCCGAAGCAGGTCATAAAGCCCATTAGATAGGCGCGGAGCAGATGGTTGCGGCCTTCGTGGGTGAAGGCAAAGAGCACGGAAACCAGCGTGGCGACCACCGCGATAATCAGCAGCCGGGTCCGCCATACGGTGACAATCTCCGGCGTGGCAAGCGATGCGGGAAGCGGAAGCGGGCCATGGTGGACGTGGTGTCCGCCGGCTTCGCCGTGATGCTCGTGTCCGGTATGTTCGTGTCCAGATGACATGCGTTTCAAGCCTTCGTTCGGAAGCTTCCGAGATTACTGCTTTGCTGCTGTTTTTCCGGCAGGCGTGGCGGCCGGAGTCTTGACTGTGGCGGAGTGGGAGGAAGCAGGCGCTCCCAAACCGGATGCTGCGCTAGGTGGCGCCGTAGGAAGAACGAAGGGCTGGTCGTCGGGCGTCCCGTTGACGGCGGTCGGCGGCAGCGTCCACTGCTGGGCAAAGTTCGCGGGCAGGCCCTCGCTCTCCGCGATGCTCGATAGCGGCTGCACCTGGGATCCGGCAGGAACGTCTGCCTGGGTTGCCTTCTGGCTCAACTGCAGCGCCTTGATGTAGGCCACGATCGCCCAGCGGTCGACCGGCGCGATCTGCGCGGCGTAGTCCGGCATCGCTCCGTAGCCATTGGTGATGACGTTGAAGAAGTGGCCCAGCGGCGCGGTCTCGAGCCGTGCCGTGTGGTAGTCGCCCGCGTGAGCATAGCCACGGTCGACGATCATGCCCCTGCCATTGCCTACGCGCGAGTGGCACGGCGTGCAATAGACGTTGTAGCGTTCCTGTCCGCGCTCAAGCACCTTCATCGTGACCGGAAAGGGAAGACCTTCGCCCTCCTTGCCGTTGACGAAGCCGGTATAGAAGTAGGTATCCGCGTGGAGCTGGTTGCGCGCCACGGTGTTTTCTACCTGTGGACGCACCGAGCGGCCGTCGGCGTAGAAGTCAGTGCCCCGCTGAGGGAAGAACTTCGGCTCGTCGTGCATGTCCTGGCGGCAGCCGATGCCGGCAAACAGCAACAGCGTGGATGCGGCAACGAGGACCAGCCGGGGAGCCGCAGTTCGGAAGCTTGGGATTCGGGTATTAATCCCTGGAAGTGTGATTCTCGTATTAATGGTCCACCTCCACCACGGAGATCGCAGGAAACTGCTCGAGGAAGGCGCGCGTCTCGGAGATCGAGAACTTCGGGTCCATCGCCTCAAGGCATAGGAAGAACTTGTCCGTCGTCGCGCCGTTGCGGAAGTTGGGCGCGTTGAAGACGGGATGGTAGAGCTGAGGCATACCGTTCAGCATGATCATGCCGAACGCGGCCGATAAGCCCGAGAACAGGATCGTCCACTCATACGCCGGAATAATAAAGGCCGGCCACGAGAACAGCGGTCGTCCCGCAATATTGAGCGGATAGGCCCAGACCGCAATCCAGGTCTCCATCAGGAACGCCGTCGTGACGCCCATGATGCCGCCCAGCAGGCAGACCAGGGGGACGCGGGTCTTGTGGAAGTGCAGCGCGACCGCGGCCTCTTCGACGGGATAGGGGGTATAGCACTCCATCCGGCGATAACCTGCCTTGCGGGCCTGCTCGGTCGCATACACCAATTCGCTGGGCGTATTGAATTCGGCCAGCAAGCCGTAAATTCCTTCTCTGGGCGGCATTAGAGTGTCTCCTCCACTACGGTCTCAGCATCGGCCCCGCCGCGCCGCACCTTGGTCTGCGGAAGCATCATGCGAATCTCGGACATCGGAATCATCGGCAGGAAGCGAACGAATCCAAGGAAGAGGAAGGTGAACAGTCCCCAGGTCCCGATGAAGATGATGTAGTCCCAGCGCGTCGCCACATAGGTTCCCCAGCTTGAGGGGAGATATTCGCGGTAAAGGCTGGTCACGACGATGACGAAGCGCTCGAACCACATACCGATGTTCACGACGAACGACAGGATGAACAGGTAGGTCACGTTCACCCGCAGCTTGCGCGACCACAGCGTCGTCAGCGGAATGGCGATGTTGGTCAGGATGAGGAGCCAGTAGGCCCAGCCCATGGGGCCGAACATGCGGTTCCACATCATGAAGAACTCCCAGTGGCTGGCCGAGTACCACGACATGAAGACTTCCATACTGTAGCCGTAGGCCACGATGCCGCCGGTACCGAGCATGACCTTCGCCATATTGTCGAGATGGCGCAGCGTCACCAGGTCTTCGAGGTGGTAGAACTTGCGGATCGGAATCGCCAGCGTGATGACCATGGCGAAGCCGGAGTAGATGGCGCCCGCAACGAAGTACGGCGGGAAGATGGTCGTATGCCATCCCGCCAGGGCCGCGACCGCGAAGTCGAAGCTGATGACGGTGTGCACCGAGAGCACCAGTGGCGTCGACAGGCCCGCGAGCAGCAGCGAAGCCGACTCATAGCGGATCCAGTGGCGGGTCGAACCGCGCCAGCCCAGCGACAGCATGCCGTAGAAATATTTCGCCAGCGGCATGGTCGCGCGATCGCGCAGCGTGCCGAAGTCGGGAATCATGCCGACGTACCAGAACACTACGGAGATGGTCGCGTAGGTCGAGACCGCGAAGACGTCCCAGGCCAGCGGCGAACGGAACTGCGGCCAGACGTTCATCGTGTTGGGGTAAGGGAACAGCCAGTAAGCCAGCCAGGGACGCCCCACGTGGATCAAGGGGAAGATACCGGCGCAGCAGACGGCGAAGATGGTCATCGCCTCGGCGAAGCGGTTGATCGAGTTGCGCCACGTCTGCTTGAACAGCAGTAGAATCGCCGAGATCAGCGTGCCGGCGTGGCCGATACCGATCCACCAGACGAAGTTGATAATGGCGAAGCCCCAGGCGCCGGGAATGGTGATGCCCCAGATACCGACGCCCTTCAGGAAGAGCCAGGTGCAGCCGATCACAACGCCGGTCGCAACACCGCCGGCGACCATCAGGCCGAAGAACCAGCCCAGCGGCGTATTCGAGGTCAGAACGATCTCGGAGATCTTCTGCGTGACCGACCTGAAGTTGTGGCCCGGCGCGATGACCGCGTACTCGCCGGTACGCGGGTCGATCATCGGGTCAGTGACCGGATCCCCTGCCGGATCGTGGATTGGTCCTTTGGTTGCCATCTATGCAAGCTCCGGATTCGGGTTAATGACGCCAGCCGTGTAGGTTGTGCGTGGACGGTAGTTCAAGTCTGCAAGCACCTGGTAATCGCGCTCTTCCGCCTTGCGCTTGGCTACTTTGCTGGTCTTGTCGTTGATATTGCCGAAGACGATGGCATCGGTCGGGCAGGCCTGCTGGCATGCCGTAATAATGTCGCCGTCGGCGATCTCGCGGTTGTCGATGTCGGCCTGGATCTTCGCCGCCTCGATGCGCTGGATGCAGTAGCTGCACTTCTCCATGACGCCGCGCGAACGCACGGTGACGTCAGGATTGCGCATGAACTTCAGGCTCTCGGTGTCGTAGTCCGAGTAGAGCAGGAAGTTGAACCGGCGCACCTTGTACGCGCAGTTGTTCGAGCAGTAGCGGGTGCCCACGCAACGGTTGTAGACCATCGTGTTGAGGCCTTCGGGCGTGTGGACCGTCGCTCCCACCGGGCAGACCTGTTCGCAGCCTGCGTTCTCGCAGTGCTGGCAGGCCATCGGCTGGAAGTGCGCCTTGGGCGCGTGCAGATCGCCTTCGAAGTAGGTATCGATGCGCAGCCACTGCATGTTGCGCCCGATCTTCACCTGCTCCCGGCCTACGACCGCGACGTTATTCTCGGCGTAGCAGCTTACGATGCAGGCGTTGCAGCCGATGCAGCTATTGAGGTCGATCGCCATGCCCCAGGCGTTCTGCACCTTCAGCGTGGACGGGTCTTTCTTGTCGTAGTGCCAGGTGTCCGGGAAGAACGTCTCGTCGCGGCCCGGCTTCTCGCCCTGCGGCGCGTAACCGACCTTGCCGATCAGCGTCCCGCTCGAGTCGCGGCCCATCTCGTCATGGGCGAAGTCGGGATTCTTCTCGACCTCGGCGACCGTGGCGTAGCGGATGATGGAGCGCTCCATCGCCTCGTGACCAGCCAGCGAGTAGGTTCCGCTGGTGTCGAAGAGCTTCTTGTCGAGGTCGTGCTGTGCGAAGCTGCCGCGATGCTCGACGTTGTGGACCTTGGTGACGCAGAGATCGTAGCCGCTGCCCACCTTCTTCGCCGTTCCGCCGCCCAGATAGTACGGAGCGTCCGCCGTGCGCAGCTTGTAGGCATCGAAGCCGACGCCCGCTCCCACGCGGCCAGCCTCGGCCTGGCGCCCAAAG
>NZ_DATKQC010000285.1:0-20923 GCF_035532915.1 Edaphobacter sp. | reverse complement strand
TATCTGCTGCGGCTATAAGGGCTATGTCATCAAGGAGTTCTTCGCCAACTACTTCCTTCATACCTCTGACGTTACCTTCGACATGACCGAAAACAAGATGACCGTCCATAATTCAGTGGTTGAACCCTGGCGCGTCACCCTGGTCGATACAGGTGAATCGACAGGCACCGGTGGACGCCTGCGCCGGGTACGTCAACATCTTCCGGACAATGAACCTTTCTGCATGACTTATGGTGACGGCGTCGCCAATGTCGATATCAAAGCGTCGATCGAATTCCACAAGGCTCATGGCAAGCTCGCAACGCTCACCAGCGTTCAGCCTCCTGCGCGCTTCGGAGCACTCGGCCTCAAGGACACCCAGATCTACGCCTTTCAGGAGAAGCCGTCTGATGAAGGAGGCTGGATCAACGGAGGGTTCTTTGTCCTCGATCCAAAGGTCATTGATGCCGTTACGGATGATTCGCAGATGTTCGAGCGGGAACCGATTGAATCTCTGGTCGCCCGCAGCGAAGTCCATGCCTTCTTTCACCATGGTTTCTGGCAAGCGATGGATACATTGCGCGACAAGCAGCATCTTGAGGATCTCTGGAGTAAAGGAAAGGCGCCATGGAAGACTTGGTAGCTCCTGACACCCACTGGCGGAACCGCCGAGTTTTTCTTACCGGACATACCGGCTTCAAGGGCGGATGGATGGCGCTTTGGCTCTCCTGGCTTGGGGCCAGCGTTCGCGGCTATGCGCTTGATCCTTCTACGTCGCCCAGCCTCTTCAACGTCGCAAACATCGGCTCGGTGCTTGAAGACGTTCGCGGAGATATTCGCGACGCTGCCAGTCTGGACCGCGCGATGCAGGAGTTCGCGCCCGAAGTAGTCTTTCACATGGCAGCTCAGCCGCTGGTACGCCTCTCCTATCAGGATCCCATCGGTACCTATGAGACCAACGTCATCGGTACCGCTCGTGTGCTCGATGCCGTTCGCCGCACTCCCTCCGTGCGCGCCGTCGTCTCCGTCACGACCGACAAATGCTATGAGAATAAGGAATGGAGCTGGCCCTATCGCGAGATTGATCCTCTGGGGGGATACGACCCCTATTCTGCTTCGAAGGCTTGTGCTGAAATTGTGTCCGCAAGCTATCGTCAATCCTTTTTCCCCATTGAACAACTTCGTCAACCGGGCGGGCACCAGGTCGCTGTCGCTACAGCACGAGCCGGTAACGTGATCGGTGGCGGCGACTGGTCAACTGACAGACTTATTCCAGATCTCGTGCGCGGATTTCTCTCTGGGGATCCAGTGCGTATTCGTCGGCCGCATGCGATTCGCCCCTGGCAACATGTCCTCGAACCGCTCTGTGGTTATCTCACGCTGGCTGAGAAACTTCTCATGCCAGGGCCGGAGGCCGCTCGCTTTGCCACCGCCTACAACTTCGGTCCAAACCGAGGCGATGCACGCCCTGTCTCCTGGATTGCCGACCGCATGACTGGCTTTTGGGGTGAGGGTGCCTCCTGGGTCCTCGACGAGGATCGCGACAGCCCACACGAGGCGAACTACCTCCAACTCGACATCTCCCGCGCGGACCACGATCTTCAATGGGCACCCAGACTTCGGCTTGAAACTGCCCTCGACTGGCTGGTCGCCTGGTATCGTAACTGGCAATCCACTCCCGCATCGATTCAGTCCTTTTCTTTGTCTCAGATCGCCAGATATCACAACTTGTCTCAACACGAAGCAATATCTGCGGTCTCCGCTTCACAGCAGGATCACTGAGATGAGTTGACGCTTCCAGCCTTTCCTTATCCAGTTCGCGAAGGTAATTCTCTGTCGCTGCTAAACTTGGGGCAGGAAGTTTGTAAAGGTTTCGACCGCACGCAATGCGCATCAACACCATACGGAGAACGAATGAACACCAAAGAACGCAAGATGCTGGAGCTTCTTAAAAAAGGGAGAGATGAATTTGGCTATGTTGCAGTTAAAGCAGAGTTTGAGGCCGAAGGCACGCGCGTGGACGAGCTATTGCGACTTGTTGAAATATGCCGTAAGGCCGGTCTGAAGTTTGGTCTGAAGGTTGGCGGCTGTGAAGCCATGCGAGACCTCATCGAGAGCAAACAGATAGGCGTCGACTACATTATTGCGCCCATGATTGAAAGCACTTACGCTCTTTCTAAGTTTGCCGAGGCCGTCGACAAGGTCTACTCAAAAGATGAACAGGATGAGACTGACTTTCTCTTTAATCTTGAGACCATCAATGCCTTTAGCCAGCTTGATGCCTTGGCGGACGCCACCAAAAAATCCCCGGAGTTGAGCGGTATTGTCTTCGGCAGAGTCGATTTTTCACTCTCCGCAGGACTTGGCCGTGATGCCATCAATGGCAAGGAAGTCACTGATTATGTGTTGAAGACTGCCGCCGCATGCAAAGCCCGCGGGCTTGACCTGGTTGTGGGCGGCGGAGTATCGAGCGACTCAATTCCCGTTCTGCGTGAGATGTTGAACATCCATCTCACCCGCTTCGAAACGCGAAAGGTCATCTTCGATGCAAATGCTGCTAACGAGAAGCATATTGATGAAGGGTTGCTCAACGCAGTGCACTTTGAACTCCTCTGGTTGCTCAACAAGCAGGAATACTATGGCCGCATTCAGCAGGAAGATTCTAAACGGATTGATATGCTGGAAAAGCGCTGGGCAGTCCTCAACCGCTAATGAGCATTAGGTCACGAGCTATAGGGAAAGAGCCCAACCCGGCGATAGTGTTCGATCTGGATGGAACGTTGATAGATTCTTGTCCAGGTATAGGTGCCTCACTCTCCGAGGCATTTGCTGCTGCGGGCAGGATTATGCCTGCAATGGATCTACGCGCTGTCATTGGACCCCCCATTCGCGTCATTGCAGCACGAATGGAACCGACGCTCACTGAAAATGAACTGGCCAAAATTGAACTTACTTTTCGCGCGATCTACGATAACGACGGTTGGCGCGAGACGGTTCTTTACGACGGCGTCGACGATACTTTGCGAGCTCTTCATCGGCGAGGCGTAAAGATGTTCATCGTCACGAACAAGCCTCGGATTCCCACGGAAAAGGTGCTCGACCATCTCGGGCTGACTTTTCTCTTTCAGAAGGTTGTCACACGAGATAACCGTACTCCAATCTATAGCAGCAAAGCGGAGATGCTCTCCGAACTTCTGCAGCAGCAATTGATCGGGTTGCAGCCTGCCATCATGATGGGCGATACCCGAGAGGACGAAGAGGCCGCATTGGCGAATGGCCTTCCCTTTTTTTACGCGGCTTACGGATACGGGACGGCCAATGCACCGCACCGCACCGTCATAGGCTTTTCTGAGCTTACATCGCTTTTTGCGAAGCAATAATTCAAACTGAAGGACGTATCGAAACATCATGAAATACAGCGATCAATTGGCTGCATGGCTGTCTGAACTTGGATATACGCACTGCTTTTTCGTAGCGGGTGGGAATATCATGCATCTGCTGGAAAGCTGCAGCCACAAGTTTGTCTGCACCCCTGTTGTTCATGAAGTTGCCGCTGGGATTGCTGTGGAGTATTTCAATGAGGTGTCCGTCAAAGGACGCGCCTTCGCATTGATTACCGCCGGACCTGGCCTGACCAACATTGTCACTGCAATGGCTGGCGCTTTCCTGGAAAGCCGTGAATTGCTCATCCTTGGAGGCCAGGTAAAAGTAGCTGATCTTGCGCGGGGACAGATACGTCAGCGTGGAATCCAGGAGATTGATGGTGTCAGCATCGCAAAACCCGTTGCGGTGACGTCGGTTCTCATTGATAGTGTCCTTGACCGTCGCGAATTTTCACGTCTCGCAGAATCAGGTAGCCGCGGTCGCAAAGGGCCTGTCTTCCTTGAGATTCCTCTCGACATTCAAGGCGCGGTCACCAACCCGAGCCAACTCAATGCCACTTCGCTTTATGCTGCAGATGCTTCTTTTTCGCCTGTGCCTGCGGCCATCTTGCAGGACATCGTTGTTCGTCTTAGAAGCGCGAAGCGGCCAGTTTTGCTAATCGGGGGTGGCATCAACCGTCAGACGAGTGAAAGGGTGCTGGATCGCCTCGCCACCATCGGCGTCCCTCTGATGGTCACATGGAATGGTATCGATCGCGTGCCTGAGGACCATCCATTTTTCTTCGGTCGGCCAAATACCTGGGGACAGCGCGCAGCCAACATTTTGTTGCAGCAGGCGGACCTTCTTATCGCGCTCGGTACACGCCTTGGCCTGCAGCAGACCGGATTTAACTGGCAGCAATTTATTCCTGTCGGAAAAGTGGTGCAGGTGGAGTGTGATCCTGCGGAACTCGCGAAGGGACATCCGCACGTGGACGTGCCCGTTAACGGCGATGCCAATGATGTACTCGAATTTATCGCGTCGCAGGATGGCTATTCCAACTACGGCGAGTGGGTCACCTTCTGCCGCAGCGTGCGGTCGGCCATTAACCCCAACGACCCTGCGAATCACACGGGACCAGGCTTCGTCTCACCCTACGACTTTTGCCTTAGGCTATCCGAGCTTTGCAACAGCGACGATGTGGTCATCCCATGCAGCAGCGGAAGTGCAAACACGGTGATGATGCAGACCTTTCAAGTAAAGCAAGGCCAGCGCCTCTTTAACGACAAAGGGCTGGCCTCGATGGGATATGGGCTGAGTGGTGCAATCGGAGCAGCTTTTGCTGCATCCGCCGAAAGATCGACAGCAACTCGTACCGTTCTCGTTGAGGGCGATGGCGGCTTTATCCAGAATCTCCAGGAACTCGGCACTGTTTCCGTCAATCAACTCAATCTCAAAATATTCATCTTCGACGACAACGGCTATGCTTCTATACGGATGACACAGAAGAATTACTTCGGCGGAAGCTACATTGGATGCGACACCAGTACTGGCCTGGGCATTCCTCATTGGGATTCGCTCTTTGCCGCCTACGATATTTCTGTGCAACGACTCAAGCCCGGTTTCCATACCGATGCTCAGTTTCTTGAGGCCTTCGATGCTCCCGGACCTGCGGCTTTCCTCGTCCAAATCGATCCCGAGCAAACTTACTTTCCCAAGATCAGCAGTCGCGTGACTGCCTCCGGCAGCATGGAATCTAACCCGCTTCATTTAATGACACCCGATCTGGACGAAGCCACTGCTGCCGAGGTCTTCTGTTATTTGCCCCCGGTATAACGCCTTTTCTTAGTTATTCGATCAATCTGCGGCCATACCGGAATACGTATGAGTCTGCAAATTATGCTTCTATCTGCGAAAATGGCCAGACTGCGCTATGACAGCCCCTCCTCTCCCTATCGCCGATCTCGATTCCATCCTCGGCGAGACCAGATCGCTTTGGGAGGAGATGCGGAGCCAGCGCATCTTCCTCACCGGTGGCACCGGTTTCTTTGGCTGCTGGCTGCTTGAGAGCTTCGCGTACATCAACCGCGTTCTCGACCTGAACGCAGAAGCTACAGTGCTCACGCGTAACCCCGCTGCCTTCGCCGCCAAATGTCCTCACCTTGCCGCCAACTCGGCAATTACTCTCCTTCCGGGCGACGTTCGCACCTTCGATTTTCCTGAGGGTGAATTTTCTTTTGTCATCCATGCCGCAACCGAGGCAAGCGCGAAACAGGCTGCCGATGAACCATTGGAGATGCTGACGACGATACTTGCTGGAACGGAGCGCACGCTCAAATTCGCTGCCAGCCATGGCACAACAAAGTTGCTTCTCACCAGCTCGGGCGCTGTGTATGGTCCTCAGCCCTTCGATATCGTTCACATGGGGGAAGACTATCGGGGTGGCCCTGATCCTCTTGATCCTTCGTCGGTTTACGCAGAAGGCAAACGCGTATCGGAACAAATGTGCGCGCTTTATGCAAAGCAAACGAAGATGGAGATCAAGATCGCTCGTTGCTTTGCATTTGTCGGCCCGCATCTTCCTCTGGGCGCGCATTTTGCAATCGGCAACTTTATCGGGGATATCCTCGCCGGACGCCCCATTCGCGTCGCAGGTGACGGCACACCTCGAAGGTCTTATCTTTACGCGTCTGATCTGGCCATCTGGCTTTGGACGATGCTCTTCAGTGCTCCTTCTCTCCTTCCCATCAATGTAGGATCTCCAAACAGCGTCAGCATAAGCGAACTCGCCCAGACAGTCGCCACGACACTCAATCCTGACACCGCCATTCATCTTTCAGGCGATCCCATTTCGGGGGCTCCTCCCTTGCGCTACGTTCCTTCCGTCGATCGCGCCAAGCAAATTCTCGGTCTTGAACAAACCGTCGACCTACGGGAAGCAATTCGCCGCACAGCGGACTGGTATGGCAAGACGAACTCCCAACAAATGTCGTAAAAAGGGAGTCTTTGTGTTAGAGTAGAAATGTACTCTGGAAGTACCGAGTACGGGCATCGCAGGCAAAGACCCTCCATGGAATTCGGGGTTTGGCCAGAGACTGCGATTCGCCTCTCCCCACCGCTTATCTTCCTTCAAAAAAATCGGAAGCCGCGCTGGTTGCTCTGGCTGGAAGGCCCGTCACAGGACAGGTCTCGCCGTGCAGCAGCAGCGCTTCGATAACCGACAGCAATGCTGATAATCAGAATCCATGGTGCTTCGGCACCCCTGCATCCATTCGTCGATCTCTTCAACTCCCTAAAGGACTATTCTTGACTACCGCAACTCTTGAACCACAGACAGTTACACCGCAGACTGAAGTGAACGCAATCGCGAACTCGACCAGCCTCCCCCTCGCAAACGATGTTCGCTTCACCGATTTCAACATCTCCGACTCCCTCAAGAACCGCTTGAGCACTGCCGGCTTTAGCATTCCCACGCCGGTTCAGGCTAAGGCCATTCCGCCGGCGCTCGAGGGTTCGGACATCCTCGCCACTGCATCGACCGGCACGGGCAAGACGCTCAGCTTCTTGATCCCAATGATCGAGCGCATGGACGCGAACTCTGTCCCCAGCACGAAAGGTAAGCGCGGTCCGATTCGCGCCCTGATTCTGCTGCCCACCCGCGAGCTCGCCATGCAGGTGCTCGAAGCCTATTGGAAGCTGGTTCCCGGCTCGAAAAACGATGCCGTGCTCGTCTGCGGCGGCCTGTCGGAGAACAATCAGCTTGACCAGCTCGACCGCGGCCCGCGTCTGGTCGTTGCTACACCAGGACGTCTCGAGGACTTCCTGCGCCGTCGCGAGATCAACATCAACGCCGTTGAGATGCTGGTGCTGGACGAAGTGGATCGCATGTTGGACATGGGCTTTCTGCCCGCCATCCGCCGCATCGTCGGCGCGGTGCCGAAGACACGGCAGACGATGTGCTACTCGGCGACGCTTGACGCCAATATCCGCGAGATCGTTCGCGACTACGTCAACAAGCCTGTTCGCATCGAGATCGGACAGACTTCCAAGCCGTCCGATCGCGTAGAGCTTCGTGTCTACACCGTCATGCAGGACCAGAAGCTCGGCCTGCTGGACCAGATGCTGCGTGAAGAGGAAGGAACTTTCCTCGTCTTCTCGCGCACTAAGCACGGTGCCGACCGTATCTCGAAGAAGTTGGAGAGACTGGGACACGATGCCGATGTCATTCACGGCGATCGCAGCCAGTCGCAGCGTTCGGCGGCACTGAAGGGCTTCCAGAACGGCAAGCATCGCGTTCTTGTTGCTACCGATGTCGCGGCACGCGGCATCGACGTCAACGACATTGCACACGTCATCAACTACGACCTGCCCAATGCCGCGGAGGACTTCGTTCACCGTATCGGCCGCACTGGCCGCGCCGGCAAGAAGGGCGTTGCGACCACGTTCGTCATGCCGCAGGAAAAGCATGATGCTCGCAAGCTCGAGCGCGAACTGAAGATAAAGTTCGAGTGGCGCGAGGCCGATAAGAACCTTGAGAAGGAACTGCGCAATCAGCCCCTCGACACAACTGCTCAGGGGCAGAATCTCATGCAGCTCGAAACCCGCACATGGCGTGGCAATGATCCCGTTGCCCCTATGGCTGCACCTTCCAACCCCTACAAGGCGGCGAAGGGAAGCGGCAGTGGCTTCCGCAGCCGCGGCAAGAGTGGCGGCGGTGGTTTCTCTGGCGGACGCAGCTCCGGTGGTCGCGGGCCAGGCTCAGGCAGCCGTCCCAATAGCCGTCCCGGCAGCAGCCGCTCTGGCCCAGCTCGTCGCGGCCAATAACAAAAACCTAATCGCGCTCCCTCTCTGCCTGCCAACCAGCCGCAGAGAGGGAGCAGCGTTTTAGTTTCTGTAGTTGGACAATACTTTTCGCTAAAGTCATGTCCGAAAATATAGCCGGCTTCAGCGAACTCTCAGCTATCGTCGAAAAGGACTAGAGCTTCGTCCTGCGCATCCGCAGCCTGGACTCACCGGGGTTTATGGATGGCTCGTTTTTACGCTTGCTCCTATTTTTACGATGGCGTTTGCCATGCGTTGCTCGTGCATTGACTTCTTGATCGGCACCGCAACGCGAAGCCCTGTAAAATAGAAGGAATCCCATGATCTCTGTCTCCAATGTCACCATGCGCTACGGCTCGAAGCTGCTCTTCGAGGATGTCTCCGTCACCTTCACCCAGGGCCGCCGCTATGGCCTCACCGGTCCCAACGGAGCGGGAAAATCCACCTTTATGAAGGTGCTCACCGGCGAGATCGACGCTCAAAAGGGCAACGTCGTCCGCCCCAAAAAGATCGGCGTTCTCTCGCAGGACCAGTACGCCTTCGACGCCTACCGCGTGATCGACACTGTCATCATGGGCAATAAGGCTCTCTGGGCCGCCCTTGAAGAGCGCGAAGTCATCTACGCCAAGCCCGAGATGACCGATGAGGACGGATCGCGGCTTGGTGAACTCGAAGGAATCGTCGGTGACGAGGACGGCTACGAAGCCGAGTCCAATGCTGCCGTACTACTGCAAGGGCTGGACATTCCTGACGAGCTGCACGAGCGTCACATGTCCGAGCTGCAGGGCGGCCAGAAAGTCCGTGTGCTGCTGGCGCAGGCACTCTTCGGCAATCCGCAGGCTCTGCTGCTCGACGAGCCGACGAACTATCTTGACCTCGAATCCATCCACTGGCTCGAGGACTTCCTCCTTCGCTATAACGGCACCGTCATCACGATCTCGCACGACCGGCACTTTCTCAACAACGTCTGCACCCATATCGCTGACATCGACTACGAGACCATCATCACCTACAACGGCGGCTACGACGACATGGTCTTCCAGAAGACCAGCGTCCGCACTCGCATCGAGAGCCAGAACGAGCAGCGCGAAAAAAAGATCGCCCAGCTCAACGACTTCATTGCCCGCTTCAGCGCCGGTACGCGCAGCTCGCAGGTCAACTCCCGCAAAAAAGAAGTAGAGCGCCTGGCAACGTCCGAGTTGGCGCGTTCCAACATCGCGCGCCCCTTCATCAGCTTCAAGATGGAACGTCCCTCGGGAAAGAACGTCCTCGAGTTCGAGAAGGTCAACAAGACCTACGAGCAGAAGGACGGCAAGCTCGAGCACGTCATCAATAACTTCTCCGCCGCCGTCCAGCGTGGCGACAAAGTCATCCTCATGGGCCGCAACGGGCAAGGAAAGACCACGCTCCTCAAAGCCCTGCTGGCCAATGGCCCCGGCGTTGAAGAGAAGGATGTCTCCATCGACTCCGGCTCCGTCAAGTGGGGCCACGAGGTCTCCATCGGTTACTTCGCGCAGGACCACAAGGGCTCGATCGAACTAGGCATGACGGCCAGCGACTGGCTCCACCAGTTTGACCCATCGGCCACCAAGGAAGATATCCGTGGCATTCTCGGCCAGATGCTCTTCAAGGGCGAAGAAGGACTCAAAAAGACGGACGCACTCTCCGGCGGTGAGGCGGCGAGACTGCTCTTCTGCAAGATCATGTTGCAGAAGCCCAATATCCTCGTCCTCGACGAGCCTACCAATCACCTTGACCTCGAGAGCATCAACGCGCTCAACCAGGCCATTCAGAAGTACGAGGGGACAGTCTTCCTCGTCACCCACGACCAGGACTTGATCGAAGAAGCCGGGACGCGCATCTGGCACTTCGAGGGCGGCCCCGACAACTTCCGTATCACTGACCACAAGGGTCCCTACGAGGAATACCAGCAGCAGCTTCAAATGGCGGCAAAGTAGACGCTGTTCACTCCGACCGAATTAAAAATTCGGAAACATGTCGATTTCGGCGAAAGCTGAACTAGCATGGCGGCATGAAGTTTTGCCTGAAACGAACCTTCGTCCTTTTTGCCATCGTAGGTGCGTCCGCAGCGTTAACATCGTTGCGGGCGCAGACCACCGCCCAGTCAGCCGATCCCGCAAACGAGCACGTCTTTCTGGTGATGACTGACGGTCTGCGCTGGCAGGAGGTCTTCCGTGGCGCTGACCCTTCGCTGCTGACCAAGGCCAACAACGACGATCGTCCTGTCGATACTTTGGTGCGCCAATATGTACGTTCGACTCCGCAGCAGGCACGCGCCGCGCTGATGCCGTTTCTCTGGAGCCATATCGTTCCCGAAGGCGAGATCTACGGCAACCGCGACAAGGGTTCGGATGCGCACGTCACCAATGGCTTCAACTTTTCCTACCCCGGCTACAACGAAACCCTGACAGGCCGCGCCGATCCACGCATCAACTCCAACGACCCTACGCCCAATCCCAACGTCACTGTCTTCGAGTGGCTGAACAAGCAGTCTGGCCTCACCGGCAAGACAGCCGCCTTTGGCGCATGGAGTGTGATTGCCGATGCCTTCAATCGCCAGCGCTGCGGCTTTACCGACAACGCAGGCTTCGATCCGCTGACATCCATTCCCATGACGCCACGGCTCGACCTGCTCAATCATCTCAAAGCGGAGACGCCGCGCCTCTGGGACGACGAGACCTTCGACGCCCCCACCTTTTACACCTCGCTCGAATATCTCGAAGCGAAACATCCACGGCTCTTTTATCTCTCTCTCGGCGACACCGATGAACTGGCCCACGCAGGCAGCTACGGCCGCTACCTTGAAGCAGCCAATCGTGTCGATAGGTACCTGCAGCGCCTGTGGGAGTTCGTGCAGGCCAATCCCGACTACCGCGACCACACCACGCTGATCCTGCTCACCGACCACGGCCGGGGCGACGCTCCGGTGGAGTGGAAGAGCCATGGTCAGAAGATTCCTGATTCGAAGTACATCTTCATCGCCGCCATGGGCCCCGGCATCCCGCACAGCGGAGAGATTTCCGGCGGAAAGCCCGTTACCCAGAGTCAGATTGCCGCGACCGTGGCCAGGCTGGTGGGCAAAGATTGGAACAAGCAGACGCCTGCCGCAGGCCAGCCATTGCCCGGCATTCTGGTCAGCCACTGAGGTTTAGCCGCGATACAGTCCAGCTTTTCTGATAGCCGTCCAACGTGGCGATAAGGCAATTCCCGGCGGATGGATTGTCCGGTTGCAGCGCCATCCGCGCTCCGCGTGAAATAATAGGGAGATACCAGACACAAAAAAGGCGAAAGTCATGGCAGCCAGCACCCTCCAGCACGATACTCAGAGCGAGCAGCAGAAACTTCCCACCGCCGAATACATCCGGCTCGAAGACGAGTACGGTACCAAAAACTACAAGCCGCTCGATGTTGTCGTTGAGCGTGCCCAGGGCGTCTGGGTCTACGACGTCGAGGGTCGCCGTTATCTCGACTTCCTCGCGGCCTACTCCGCCGTCAATCAAGGGCACTGCCACCCGCGTATCCTCGCCGCCATGCTGGAGCAGGCGCAACGCGTCACCCTCACCTCGCGCGCCTTCCGCAACGACCAGCTCCCGCTCTTCTACAAGGAGATTCACGACCTTACCGGCTTCGACATGACGCTGCCGATGAACTCAGGTACAGAGGCCGTCGAGTCCGCTCTCAAACTTGCTCGCAAGTGGGCCTACAAGGTCAAGGGTGTGGCGGAAAATCAGGCGGAGATCATCGTCTGCGCCAACAACTTCCATGGCCGCACCATCTCCATCGTCAGTTTCTCCACTGACAACCAATATCGCGACGGCTTCGGGCCCTTCCTGCCGGGCTTCAAGATCATCCCCTTCGGCGATGCCGCCGCATTGCGTGCCGCCATCACGCCCAATACCGCCGCCTTCCTCGTCGAGCCGATTCAGGGAGAGGCTGGCATCCTGATGCCGCCCGACGGCTTCCTCAAAGAGGCCGCGGATATCTGCAAACAGAATCGCGTCCTCCTCATCGCCGATGAGATCCAGTCCGGCCTTGGTCGCACTGGCAAGCTCTTCGCCTACGAGCACGAAGGCATCACGCCCGATATGCTCATCGTCGGCAAGGCACTCGCCGGAGGCTTCTATCCTGTCTCCGCCGTCCTCAGTTCGCGCGAAGTTCTCGGCCTTCTGCATCCCGGCGATCACGGCAGCACCTTCGGCGGCAATCCGCTGGCTTGCGCTGTGGCCCGCGCCTCACTCCGGGTCATCGTCGAAGAAGACCTTGCTGGCCGCTCTGCCACCCTGGGAGCAATTATGTTCAAGCGCCTGCGCGAGATTGTAAGCCCCCATATCCGCGAGATTCGTGGACGTGGTCTGTGGGCTGCCATCGAGCTTGACGGTCCTGCCCGCCCTGTCTGCGAGGCGCTGATGCGCGAAGGCATTCTGGCCAAGGAGACGCATGACAACGTCATTCGCCTCGCTCCGCCGCTCGTCATCGAAGAGCAGGATCTCCTCTGGGCGCTTGATCGCATCCAATCTGTCCTCGAAAGTCTCTAAGGAAACCCATGCTCGAAGCTGAATCTGCCAAATCTGTTGGGAAAAATGTTTTAGGCCAGCCGCTCGCGGTCTGTGGCTGCAGCCCGATGACGGGCTTCTTCCGCGATGGCTGCTGCAACACCGGCCCCGCCGATCTCGGGGTGCACACCATCTGCTGCGTCGTCGACGAGAGCTTTTTGGCTGCCAGCAAGGCGCTGGGCAACGACCTCTCCACTCCGATGCCGCACTATGGCTTCAGCGGCCTTAAGCCGGGCGACCGCTGGTGCGTCTGCGCTGCCCGCTGGCTTCAGGTGCAGCAAGCGGGAGCAGCCTGTCCCGTAGTGCTCGAAGCAACGCATGAGAATACTCTCAAGATTGTTCCTTTCGAATTGCTGATCCAGTACGCCGTCATTCCAGACCAGCTCCACTAGCCGCATCTCGCTGCACCGGCCAGCCAACCTGCGGTTAGTATGAGAAGGGTTGATATGGGCTGCGCGAGGATAGCGTGAGAGGCTGGTTGCGAGCAGACAGTACGAAAAAGCATTCGGTTCGCTTGCGGACCGCCCGACCGCTCTGGCTGCTCCTTCTTTTCGCGGGAATATTAGCCCAGGCTTTGCATGCGGCTGTGCCTGTAAAGCAGGCTGATGCCGTTTGTGCCAAATGCCACGCGGAGATATTCAGGAAGTATCTGGATACGCCGATGGCAAACGCGAGTGGTCTGGCAATGGATCACCTGATCCCTGGCGAATTCACTAACGCCTCTTCCGGCACAAAATATCGCATCCACGCAGAAGATGGCGCAGCGTGGCTGGACTTTGACGATCCGCAGACTCCCCCGGCAAAAGGCCGCATGAAGCTGGATTATTTTTTAGGTTCGGGACACCTGGGCATCACCTATCTTTACTCGCTCAATAAGTATTTGCTGGAGTCGCCTGCAGCTTACTACACCAGCGCGAACGGCTATGACATGAAGCCCGGCTTTGGCGGACTGCGCGAGATGCCGCCGGCGATTCCCATGGAGGCAACCTGTCTGCGTTGCCACATGAGCGGCGTGCAGCACAGCGACCCTGGCAGCTTGAACCACTATTCCGAAGAGCCGTTTCACTCCGGTGGCATTACCTGCGAGAGCTGCCACGGCGATACCAGGGAGCATGTGCTCACTGGCGGTAAGGCGGCTGTTGTCAACCCGGCTACGCTCGATCCAGAGCGGCGCGACTCCATCTGCATGAGCTGTCATCTGGAGGGCGATGTCTCCGTCGAAAAAGATGGCCGCTCGCCGGTCGACTTTAAGCCCGGTGAATCGATCTCGCGCTATCTCTCCTACTTTGTCTATGTAAGCGCAGACGCTACCGCGCGCGGAGTAAGCGAGGTAGAGCAGTTCAACACCAGCATGTGCAAGCGCGCGAGCGGCAGCAAGATGTCCTGCACCAGCTGTCATGATCCGCATTACACACCCCCCGCTGCCGAACGCGTTGCTTTCTATCGAGGCAAATGCCTCGCCTGTCACAACCAGCCCTCATTTGTCCGAGAACACCATCCCGAGAACCCGGATTGCACAAGCTGCCACATGCCGCGCAGCAAGGCCGAAAATATTCCTCACGTGGCCTGGACAGACCATCGCATTCTCCGGCATCCCGCGATGAATCTGGCGGATGCGAGCCCGGTTCGGAGCGACGATCTGGTGGCTATCTTCTCTCCCTCCTCTACGCCGCGAGACTTGGCGCTGGCTTACTACGCCGCTGCAATGGAAGGGCACAGCAGCGATCGCGAGCGGGCTTACACAACGTTGACCGCAGCACACCAGGCGAACCCTGACGATGTGCAAGTGCTGCGATCGCTGGGCATCCTCGCTGGAACAGGCGGTGACTCGCAGCTTGCCGGCGAATTGTTTCGCAATGTCTTGAAGCTAAGCCCAACTGACCAGACTGCGGCGTCAAATCTCGCCGTTGTAGAGGTCAGGACGGGAGACCTGCAAGGCGCGCTTGCGCTTTTGCAGCCGGTCTTCAATCGCAATCAGGATTCGCTCGGACTTGCCATGAACCTGGCGGCGGTCGAATGCCTGCTGGGCAACGGAACAGCGGCCCGCTCTACGATTGAGACAGCGCTCAAGTACAACCCGGGCTCCCGCGAACTGACGAACCGGTTGCAACAGACAAGTTCGTGCACAGCTCGTCTGAAGTAAATTGATTTGCATTGAGTTGGATACGGTGCAGAATTATTCTTAGACTGACTCCAGAGGATCCTTATCGGCCAAACGATGAAGTGATGGTGCCATGGTTTAGCGTTTGCGTGATTCGCCTGCTCTCGGAGATGACGGCAGGCAAGCATGCGATGCGACGGCAGCTCTCCATCACGCGTAAGCCGCGCCGGTCTTAGTTGCAGAATAGATGTGTCGGCTTTGTGCGTCGATACAGTCGGAAAGAGGAAGAATTATGACGCGAAAAGCGTCGCTGTTCTCGAGTTGGGGCCATGCGTTTGCATTCTGGAGTGGTTGCGTTGCAGTGACTGTCGGCGTGCTCCTGCACCTGCCCATGTTTCTGATGGGGCGGACAAACCACTTCAAGCTGGTCGGCATGCCTATGGGGACAGGGATGTACATCGGCATGGGGCTGATCGTCGCCGGGTTTGCCGCCGCTGCCTATGGGCTTATGCCCCGTCGCACTAAAGGAAACATTGCCTACGAAGAGATCGAACCGCCTGAGAGCGCGCCGCTAACCCGCGCCCACTGGATACAGATAATCGTCCTCGCCACGGCGCTTATCATCGACGTGATGAAGGCCGCCTCGCTCGGCTTCGTCATTCCCGGAATGCGCGCCGAGTACGGCCTCTCCTTTGCCGGTGTGGCCGTGTTGCCCTTCTTCGCTCTACTCGGAACCACGCTCGGGTCGTTTCTGTGGGGCATGCTGGCGGACCTGTACGGCCGCAGAGCCTCCATTTTGCTCGCAGCCGTCATCTTCATGGGAACGTCCATCTGTGGATGCATGCCATCGTTCCGCTGGAACATCTTCATGTGTTTCGTAATGGGGATTGGCGCCGGCGGCATGCTGCCTGTGGCCTACGCTCTGCTTGCCGAAATTATGCCGACCAGGCACCGCGGGTGGTGCCTGGTGCTGATCGGCGGCATCGGCTCCATCGGAGGCTACTTCGCTACCAGCATGTTGTCGGCGTTGCTGCAGCCTTACTTCGGCTGGCGCATCATGTGGCTCATCAATCTCCCCATCGCGCTTATTCTCATTGCAGTCAGCCCGGTGCTGCAGGAGTCGGCTCGCTTCCTTCAAAGTATGGGCCGTCTCCGGGAGGCGCGCGAGACGCTTGCCCGCTTCGGCATCGCCGTCGACATCACGCGCACTGTGCCGGCCGCCTCTCCGCGCCTCCCGTCCGTAATGGCCCCGGTAAAAGTGCGCAGCCTGGTGGGCCTGACCTGCGCGCTTACGCTCACCGCGCTCTGTGTGGGATTCGTAAACTTCGGTGTTCTGCTCTGGCTGCCCGGCAGTCTGATGCGCGAGGGCCGCAGCATGGGCGCCGCCAGCAGTCTCATTGCGCGCTCTACGCTCATCGCCGCGCCCACTATTGTGCTGGCGGCGTGGCTCTATAGCATCTGGAGCACCAAGCGTACGCTGATCCTCGCCGTCGGAGTCACCACGCTGGGCCTGATAGCGATCGTATTGCGCGACATAGGTGGAGTGAAGATTCTTTCCAGCCCCGTTATCCCGGTGGCGCTGCTGATCGTCGGCACCAGCGGAATTATCTCCATGCTTCTGCCCTACTCGGCAGAGAGCTACCCGCTTCGGGTGCGTGGCCGCGCTACCGGTTGGGTCGCAGGCTTCAGCAAAAGCGGCGGGCTGCTCGCACAGGGACTGGGAGCGTTGGCACTCGTTCCGGCCCTGGGCATAGCGGCCGGAGCGGTTGCCGTTCCCTGTGTCTTGTCGATGCTGTTGATCTTCGTTCTTGGCCGCGAAACTCATCTGCGCGACCTGCGCGAGCTGGAGCAGGCGACGGTCACAGATGCAGACGGCATGCCCTTCGGCGCGGACTGAGCAATGGGAAGGCAGTCTTGCTCTGCGAACGATTCGGCGGTGGGGAGAGGAAGCGGGATGGCAATAAAAAAGTGGTGCACCCGAGAAGATTCGAACTTCTGACCTACAGCTTCGGAGGCTGCCGCTCTATCCAGCTGAGCTACGGGTGCGTTCCTCTAGCGTAGCATGATCGTTGCGACGGTTGACAGCCTCGCCGCCGCGGTACAACATCGAATCACCATCCGGAAATCCGTGAAAGCGAAATCCGGCAAAGAGGTATCAATCCATGTTCTTCCGCTCTATCGCAACCCTGGCTTGTACGGCCGTACTTGCTACCGCGAGCCTCACTGCTCAAATGCCGGACCGCATGAACGATATGCCCGCCCCGGCCTCCGCAAAGCCCCTGCTCAGCCCAGCCGCCATCGCCAAAGTCACCCTCAGCGGGAAGCAGATCGTCATTCACTATAACGCGCCCTCACTCCGTGGCCGCAAGATGATCGGTGGCGAGGATCCCTACGGCAAAGTCTGGCGCACAGGGGCCAACCCAGCCACTACCCTGATTACCAAGGCGAATCTGAAGGTAGGAACGCTCGACGTTGCTGCCGGGACCTACACGATCTATACGTTGCCCAGCCCCGACACCTGGCTCCTCATCATCAACAAGCAGACAGGCCAGTGGGGCACCGTCTACAACGAGAATCAGGACCTTGGCCGCACGCCCATGAAGAGCAAGACCCTACCCGCATCTCAGGAGAAGATGTCCATCTCTTTTGAACACACCAAAAGAAACAGTACCGAACTGCATGTCAAATGGGGCACGATAGACGAGTACGTCAACGTTACCGCAGAATAAGGACTACTCCGCGGCTTCCTTCTCCAATCGCAGTTTTTCCATCACGGACGAGACCAGTTCTTTCGCTCCGTTGATGTTCGCCAGAACAGCCTGCAAGTCGAGCGCCGGAACCGCTGGGTTCCGTGTGCTCGCGCAGTAAACTCCATGCTGTCCCACCAGAATCAGCGCATCGGTCAGCGCATCGAGCGTGACCGCCAGTCGTCCCCGCGCCTCGCCCATCATGAACTCGTATCGTTCAAGCTCCTGCTGGCGATCATAGAAGATGGACACTTACCACTCCTTCGCGGCAGTGTCGGCCACTAAAGGGGACGAGGCCACCGGCCCTTTCCAGCGCAGTACGGGCTTGCGCGCAGCCGTCGTCTCGTCGAGCCGCTGCACCCGCGTCGTGTGCGGAGCCGTCTTGACCAGCTCGGGATTCTCCTCTGCCTCGCGCGCAATCTGCTTCAGTGCATCGATCAACAGGTCAAGCTCTTCGCGAGACTCGCTCTCAGTCGGCTCGATCATCATCGCTCCGGCGACGATCATCGGGAACGAAACCGTGTAAGCATGGAAGCCGTAGTCGATCAGCCGCTTGCCCATGTCTCCGGTCTTCACGCCATTCTTGGCCTGCAGCCTGTCGCTGAAGACGACTTCATGGAGAGAAGGTGTCTTGTAGGGCAGCTCGAACGTACCATCAAGCTTGGCACGGATGTAGTTAGCGTTCAGTACCGCATCCTCGGTCGTCTGCCGCAGGCCATCCGGCCCATTGGCCAGAATGTAGGCAAGCGCGCGCACGAACATGCCGAAATTGCCGTAGAACATTCGCACTCGTCCCACACTCTGCGGGCGGTCATACTCCAGCCCCAGCGCTCCATCAGCGCGACTGACAACAACCGGCGTAGGCAGAAACGGTTCCAGAATCTTCTTGCAGGCCACCGGTCCCGATCCTGGCCCACCGCCGCCGTGCGGCGTAGAAAAAGTCTTGTGCAGATTAAGGTGCATGACATCCACTCCGAAATCACCGGGGCGAGTCTTCCCGACCAGCGCATTCATATTCGCGCCATCCATATAGAGCAGCGCACCCTTTGCGTGGAGGATATCCGCGATCTTGTGAATCTCACTCTCGAAGACGCCGATGGTCGAGGGATTGGTCAGCATCAACGCTGCCGTGTCCTCATCGACCATGCGCTCAAGCTCGGCGATATCGACCATGCCTTGAGCGTTCGATTTCAGGTTCGCAACTTCATAACCGCAAACTGCAGCAGTAGCAGGGTTGGTCCCATGAGCAGAGTCAGGAATAAGGATCTTCTTCCGCGCATTGCCTTTGCTCTCGTGATAGGCCCGGACCAGAAGGATGCCGGTAAACTCGCCATGCGCGCCCGCCGCTGGTTGCAGCGTAATCGCATCCATGCCGGTGATCTCGACCAGGCAGTCCTGCAGCAACTTCATGATGCCAAGGCAGCCCTGCGATAGCGACTCCGGTTGATAGGGATGCGCCTCCGCAATGCCCTCCAGCCGCGCCACGGCTTCATTCACGCGAGGGTTGTACTTCATCGTGCAGCTGCCCAGCGGATACATGCCAAGGTCAATCGCATAGTTCCACGTCGAAAGCCGCGTGAAGTGGCGAATGATCTCGATCTCGCTCAGCTCCGGCATCACACCCAGATCAGTCCGCGCCGAGGCGCCCAGCAGGGAAGCAGCATCAATCGCCGGCACATCCAGTTCCGCCAGCCGATAGGCTTTCTTGCCGGGCGAAGACTTCTCAAAGATCAAATCTTCATTCTGATTGACATGCGTCGTCGCCTTCTTCGGCGTACCTACGAATTTTTCATCTGCCATCGTTAAAACTCCTGCGCATCAACTGCGCTGCCGGTCTCGGAGTAGCTGCCCGACTCCGATCCCTCCACATCTTCCTCGCGCAACGAGAGGCCAAACACCGTGCCGTTTTCAAACTCAATCGTCAAGGCATCGCTCTCTTCAAGCGATGCTGCCGTAACCTTTTCACCGATCTGTGCACAGAGCGCGTTGCGATACTCAGGCTCGCCATACGCGAGTGAAAAATCGGGAAATAGAACATGCGGCCATGCGTGCAGCGTGAACAGAGGCGCGACAAAACGGAGTTGCAGGTAGTCCTCGACAAACTCTACCGCGACAAGCTCTTCGCCAATAATTGCAGATATGTCCACGGTTAAGCCTTCTTGCCTGCGAGCGCTGCTGCCGCTGCGTCAATCTGTTTCCGCGTCGTCAACTCGGTTGCACACCACAACGAAGCGTTCGGCCCAAGCTCGGGGTACCACTTCTGCAATGGCAGACCGCCAATTATCTTTTCGCCAAGGAGTGCGGCATTGGTCGCCTCCGCACTCTCTGGTAGCTCCAGCACAAATTCATGAAAGCGCGGCGCACCATCGAACAACACCTTCGCGCCGGAACCCAAAGCTGTCTGAGCATAATGCGCCTTCGCCAGATTCTGCTCTGCCAGCTCCTTCATCCCCTGCTTGCCATAGACGGTCAAAAAGATCGTCGTCATCAGCGCAACCAATGCCTGATTGGTGCAGATATTTGAAGTGGCCTTCTCGCGGCGAATGTGCTGCTCGCGAGTAGACAAGGTCAGTACGAATCCCCGCTTTCCGTTCACATCTTTCGTCTCGCCGATTAAGCGTCCCGGCATCTGGCGCAGAAACTTTTCCTTGCACGCGATGACACCGCAGTAGGGACCGCCATATCCCACAGCAACGCCCAGCGATTGCGCCTCCAGCGAGACAATATCGGCCTCAACCGGCGGCTTCACGATGCCCAGCGATACTGCCTCGGCAATCGACACGATCAGCAGCGCGCCCTTCTTGTGTGCAATCTCGGCAATTGCGGTTACATCCTCAATCGTGCCGAAGAAGTTTGGCGACTGAATCAGCACGCACGCCGTATCGCTTGTGATCGCCTCATCGAGTGCGACCAGATCGACACGGCCATTTGCCTCGTAGCCAACTTCGGTAACCGGAATCTCCTGATGCTGCGCATAGGTCGTCAGCACCTCGCGATATTCCGGATGCACAGTCCGAGCCACCACTGCGCCATCGCGTCCAGTTACGCGCACCGCCATCATCACGGCCTCGGCTGCACCAGTCGAACCGTCATACATCGACGCGTTCGCGATCTCCATGCCGGTCAACTCGCAGATCATGGTCTGGAACTCGAACATGGCTTGCAGCGTGCCCTGCGCGATCTCCGGCTGATAGGGGGTGTAGCTGGTCAAAAACTCGCCGCGCTGCACCAGCGAGTCGATGATGACGGGCCGGTAATGCCGATACACACCCGCACCGAGAAAGCTCGAATAGCCAGTGGCGTTGTTCTCCGAGAAGGCGCGAAAGCGGTCCAGAATC
>NZ_DATKQC010000284.1:0-3175 GCF_035532915.1 Edaphobacter sp. | reverse complement strand
TTCAGGCGAAGTATGAGCATCTCTGGCAGCAGCTTTCAAGTCATTAGATACTCCACCGAGTTGGGCACGACGGGAATTGATCCAGTTTGGGGACTCCTGTCGGTGCCCGGCCGGGGCCGATCCGCGCTCACCGCGAGGCCGATCTTGGCCCGCGGTCCGTCTGCCCGCTTCTCGTCCCACTGCCAGCTCAGCAGCCCCTCTTCATCGCAGGCCGGATCACCGCGGAAATAGAACTCGGTGACCGTCTCCGGCAGTGCCTGAAAGGCCCGCTGCGCCACCGGCAGCAGTTGCTGCGCCGCCGGCACGTTGCCGTCGCGGAACTCGTCGGCCAGCACCGCATTAATCTCCGCCCACAGCGCCAGCACCAGTTGATAGCCGTTACCCCACTCGTAGGTGGGCTCGGCTTCCCGCTTCCAGCTCTCGATGAACGTCTTTGATGGCAGCACTGCGGAGCGATTGAAGCCGAGAGAGGAAGTAAGCTCCCAGTTCTGCGGACCGCTCGACCATCTTCTCTTCAATCAGGACACGCAGGGCGGTTCTGGCAATGGCGCATCCGAGCGGGTTTCCTCCGAACGTGCTGCCGTGGTCGCCAGGCGTGATGACACCCAGAATCACGCGAGACGCAAGAACGGCCGAAACCGGATAAAAGCCGCCGGCCAAGGCTTTGCCCACGATCAGCACATCCGGCGTGATTCCTTCGTGCATGTAAGCAAAGAGCTTGCCGGTGCGCCCCAGGCCGGACTGAATTTCATCTGTCATGAGAAGCACGCGGTTCTGGCGGCAGATCTCAGCTGCTGCGCTCAGGAATCCGGCCGGCGGTATCAGGATTCCTGCTTCGCCCTGGATCGGTTCCACGAGGAACGCGCAGGTATTCGGGGTGATGGCGTTGCGCAGTGCCTCAGCGTCGCCATAGGGGATCACCTTGAATCCGGGCGCGAAGGGGCCGAAACCATCGCGATATTGTTCGTCTGTTGAGAAGCCCACAATGGTAACGGTGCGCCCATGGAAATTGTTGGCGCAGACAACGATTTCGGCCTTGTCCTGTGGGATGCCCTTCACCTTGTAGCCCCACTTGCGTGCTACCTTAATGGCGCTTTCGACAGCCTCGGTGCCGGAATTCATCGGCAATACCATCTCGAAGCCCGTCAGATCGTGAAGATCCTTACAAAGCAGGGGAAGTTGGGTGTTTCGAAATGCGCGCGAGGTTAGCGTGACTTTTCTGGCCTGTTCTTCAAGCGTTCGAAGAATCTTTGGGTGACAGTGACCTTGATTTACCGCAGAGTAAGCGGCCAGGCAATCCAGATAACGTTTACCTTCGACGTCATAAACCCAAACGCCCTCAGCACGTTCAATCACTACGTCGAGAGGATTATAGTTGTGCGCTCCGTGTTGGCGTTCAAGCTCGACAAGCTCCTGAGCTTGCGTCTGCGGCTCTGTAAATGACGTATTCATGGTCTCTCTTTAATTATGCCTTGCCGTCTTTATTCTCCGGCTGGCAGGACTTGTTCAATCGCTGCCCAGGATCCACCTTGAAGCACGAGATACTTGAGGTAGAGCACTGCTCCGACTCGATCAGCCGATTCGAGCAAGCTGCGAGCAGCCGTCTGAACCTGCTCATTTGAAAGGGCTGCGAGGTCAAACGACTCCTCGATCATGCCTTCGGCATGAGGAATCTTGAGCAATTCCAGAAAACTGATAATCACGGCACGATGCTCGTGAAGAAGATACTTCTTCAGAAGGTCATCCACGATCTGGTCAGGGAGCGACAGGGTTGCCGCCGTCCAGTTGACCAGCCTCTCAATCGGGGTTTTGCGGACTGTGACCTCACGCAGGTTTTTTGCTTTTGCGAGAGATGCGAAGAGGAACTGCTTCTCGGCGCCTTTTGACTCAGCCCAAAAAAGTCTGCTAGCAGCGATTCGGATCTCTTGGGGCATTTGTCGCCAAATACGGTTTGCAGAAACTGACATCAGCGGTCCTCTCCTACGGTGAATCTGAAGATTCAGCTTTGATGATACCGGTCGCAGGGGAAATTTTTACGGAAGGTAGCGGGCCGTGGATGCAAGCCTGACCTGCAAGAGCAGCGCAAGACGGATCTTCCGAGGGCAATCCAGAGATAAGTTCTCGCCCGAGAGGTTCTTGATTCGAGGCAAATCGCCAAACCAGTCGTCCACCGTGAATTGTGCCGGTGAGGCGGCCAATCCTACGAATCAGCGGCACGGGGTCTCGAGATGCTCAACTGGTAAACATTTCCACGGGGAAGCATTGGCGGTCAACATGGACTTTGCCCGAATTCAGAATCTCGGGCCTGCCTGCTGCGCCATCGATTAGCGACATGCCCGTTTTTCATTATCGATCTGCTTGGTAGAGCGTAAACTTCCTTCGATGATAGCGTTATCGCACTCGCGCATCGCAGACGCTGGATTTGCGAAGCGCGGCAGAGAACCTGCTTGTGGTCATGTCCGATTGATCGGGCTTAACTTGAGGACCGCAGAGGTGGCGGCGGCGGGGCTGCTGCGCCTGAAAGGGCCGGACGCCGCCGCCAACTACAAGCTGGTGGCGGATGCCTTGCAGAGTGCGCCCGACGCCAAACACAGACTCAACATGCTCTACGCGATCAGCGGTAGCGGAGTGCGGTCGGAAGAGGTATTCCAAGCCACCCGGCAAGTGGTGAACGATTCCGATCCGCAAGTGCAGCAGGCGGCTCTCGACGCGCTGGTCAAGAGTTCGCCAGATCAATCGCAAGCCGTCAGCGCGCTGCAAAACCTGCAGGGCTCGCCTACGGCAAGCGCGCTCACCAAGAAGTTGGCGGAAGGCTACCTGAAGAGCATTGGCAAACGACGTCAGTAAGCCTCGTTCAAAGCACCAGCAAAAGCCCCGGTCCCAACCGCCACAAGGGGTGGCCCATCCATGACGCGTTCTTTGCGGCATGGGTGGGATGACCCCAGTTCAGATCACTCCCGACAAGTCTTTGAGTTGTATCTGGAGCGCCCACGAGTGACAGCGGTAGGCCAGGGTCCAGGGATGCGGGCAACCACTCCGTTATTTTTTCTTCGGATGTTGCTTACTTTCTAACGCGACGTTGGCCGGTTATGGCCTGAATGATTTTCGGGAGAATTCCGCCAATTGAGGATGTTCTCGCCTCGATTGCTGGCTTGGAGAAGCGCCTAAACCCCGA
>NZ_DATKQC010000283.1:0-2508 GCF_035532915.1 Edaphobacter sp. | reverse complement strand
CTCTCCACACCACCACGACGGGCGCCTGCACCGCTTACCAAATCGGCGTCAATGATCTTCGCGTCAATGATCTCGACCATGCCTTCGATTCGTTCCAGCACGCGATCGACAGCCACTGCTTCTACATGGCATTCATTCGCGTGGACCCGCTCCTTGACTCCGTCCGCCACGACTCCCGATACGCCGATCTACTGACACGCATGCATCAGCAGACTGATCGTGTCTTGGAGATTGCCAAGTAAAAGGGGCATCAATCCCGCGATCGGCCGCGGGTATCCAATCAGCGCTTAATCGCCAATGCGCGATTTGAGGAATATCCGATTTGGAAACACGCTTTGCCTTGTTATCACCATTCAAGGAGATAGGTCGGGCCTCTGTCGATACTGCAAGGGCTTTGCTCGTGCCTGCAAACGCAGACCTTGAGAGGAGAAGACAAAAACGTTAGGAACCTGTTTCATCGTGGTAGTGCTTCAATCGCATTTCTAGGCGGTGCTGACGGCGCGCAGAAACTTCACGATCTCGTTACTGACCTCGGCAGAGGCTTCGTGTTGAACCCAGTGACCCACATTGTCGATTTCAAGATTCCCCACGAGACCAGGAAGGCCGGCGCGGAGTTTCTCGAAAGGCGGATAGAGCTCACCCAGGCCATCCACCTTGCCCGCGATGTAAAAGGAAGGTTGTGTGATCGTTGCACCCTTCCAGGCGCCGGACAGATAGAAATAAGGTTCAGCGGCGCGGTAGTAATTCAGAGCGCCGTGAAATCCGGTTCGCTGGAATTCAGCGACGTTGTGAGCGACGTAATCTGATTCAGCCCATGACGGCAACGGCCCCGGAGCTGGACGATGAAGGCTCCGTGCAGGATCTATGGGGCTCCACCGCGTGTCGGATGGGGCAGAACCAGACGCCCAATATAGAATCCCTGGAATGGTGACTGCGGCATCAGCCCAAATTTGATCGGCGTCCGGTCGAATCTGTTCGAACATGTAGAAGTCGTTTTGATGGCCATTCTTCCGCATCCTCTCGAAAATGCTGACATCGCCCCGTGGAACATACGGCACGCTGATGCATAAGACGGCATTGAATCGATCAGGACGCATCAGTGCAGCGTTCCACGCATGAGTTGCGCCCCAGTCATGGCCGACAATGACAGCGCTGGACACATGCAGGGCATCGAGCAATCCAACTAAATCGCCGGCGGTATGGAGCGGCGTGTACAAGGCTGCGTCCGCTGGAGCTGAGCTGCGACCATAGCCGCGCATATCGGGAGCGATAGCTCGAAATCCGGCTGACGCGACCGCTTTCATCTGCCGGCGCCACGTATAGGAAGTATCTGGAAACCCGTGGCAGAAAAGAACAGCAGGTCCCTCTCCTTGCTCAGTCATGTGCAATGAAATGCCGTTTGTCGCGATCTCGTACTCTTTGAGAACGTGGCCCTGGGCGCCCGCGAGATTTTCCGCTCCGGCCGATTGATCTAGCGACCTCTCAAAGTTATTCATGACATTGCACCTTCTCCCATGACTCGATACGCATTTGTGAATCCGTTGGTGTCTTAGGGCTAAGCACTGATTGGCTGAATAATCTCAAAGAGGTTGGCCCAGGGATCTGCAAAGAAAGCTACGCGAAGCCCCATCGCGGCTACATCATGCGGCTCGCTGACGATTGTCACGCCGCGGCGCTTCAATTCGTCGATCGCGTTGTCGACGCTTTCGACTCGAAAACCTATATGGTGCCAGCCAGACATCTTGTAGCTGTCATGGAGATCCTTATAGGGACGGCGGTTGTCTGCGCCGGCGCCCGCCAGAAGCTCGAAGTGAAAACTATCGTCCCCGGCGAGATAAAGAAAAGCGAATGTGAGACCGGCCAGGGACACGGATTGCCTCAATCGAAAGTCAAGCTTTTCTGCATACCAGGCAATCGCGGTATCGAAGTCCGGCACGCGAATGGCCGAGTGATTGATCTTCAAGGAAGCGAATGGATTGGATGCATTGGCGGTGGAAGGGGTGATAGGTGTGGTCATTGTTCTTTTTCTTATCAAAACTCTGTCGAAGTTGCGCAGCGCCGGGTTCGATTGTCGTCGCTCTGGCTATCACCCAATTACAGTCTCTTCGTTTTGAGCCACGAACGGATAGCTTGGATGCTTTCAGCTTTGTGCTCGAGCGGCAACCAATGGCCGGAAGGCAGACTCGTCACGGAAAGATCCTCGCACGTGCCGCGCGTAGGCTCGCTGGAATTGCGCTTGCTACGGTCTTCAACTCACTGTTCGGTCATAACCGGCGGACGCCGAAGTGATGCATGACAGGTTTGAAAGATGATCTACCTCAATGTGCGTCAGCCTTGCGAGGTAGCAGCAGCGCTCGCCGATCGCAAGGCTGCAAGCGCGGAGTTCGGTTCGGCCGCAAACTTGTTGCGATGGTCTGCAAGATAGTTATGAACATCCGAGATGACTACGGAGCCTTCGCCGACCGCAGAAGCGACGCGCTTCACGGATTTGGAGCGCACATCGCCGAC